>CANQTP010000041.1 GCA_947626755.1 uncultured Clostridia bacterium | reverse complement strand
GCTTTACTTTTCCATTTCTGGAATTTCAGGGTTTCTTTGGTTCGTTTCGTTCTGTTGTTCAATTTTCAAGATTCCGTGTCCCTCGTTCCTCTTCACCGCAAATTCTCTGCTCGATCCCATCGGCTTTCCTTTGCAGCTCCGTTTCCCGCGGAACTTTTTCATTATATCACATTCCCACTCGCTTGTCAAGTACTTTTTCAAAAAAAATTTTCAAATTTTTTGATCCGTAATCTTGTCGCCCTCGTGAGTCAGCTTTTTTAGTATACTACAAACGGATCTCGTTGTCAAGCGTTTTTTTAAGAATCAGCGATTTGCCCATAATATCCCTTAAAATCAGCAAATCCGATTGTGCAAAATATTCAAAAAATGTAGTCATTTGCCGTATTTTGCAGCAAGAGATCTGAACAGTAGCATATTTATTATAGTATACGGCAAACGGGCGTGAAATGCACCGCGAAGGAAATTTCACCATATATTTTTAACCTTTTTAATAGAATATAAGCATAGCTGACAAAAATAAATTTTAAATCCAAAAATAACAATTTTGTAATTGATTTTACTATTAAATAGGTATATAATCAGAATGTTTTTAAGAAAGGAAGAGGTATATGCAGATAGAATTTTTCAAAGACCTTGCAATTATAATTCTCTTTGCAAAGCTTTTCGGACTGCTGGCAAAGAAACTCAAAGCCCCGCAAGTAGTGGGCGAGATCGTAGCGGGACTTATCATAGGTCCGTCGGTGCTGGGAATAGTGGGACAATCCGATTTCTTGGCGCAGATGGCGGAAATAGGCGTACTTCTGCTGATGTTTTCGGCGGGACTGGAGACCGATCTGAAAGATCTTCTGAAAACGGGTCCCACAGCGCTTGCAATTGCCTGCGCAGGCGTTGCCGTACCGCTTGCAGGCGGCTGGCTGCTGTATTCCTGCTTTTACGGATTTTCCCCTGCGGGTTCGGAAGAATTTTACCGAGCAATATTCATAGGCGTTATAATGACTGCCACTTCCGTGGGAATAACCGTTCAGACACTGCGCGAACTTGGAAAGCTCAAAGGCAAAGTGGGAACGCTGATCCTCAGCGCGGCTATCATTGATGATGTTATCGGAATTATCGTGCTTACATTTGTTATCGGTCTGAAAAGTCCCGATTCAAGCCCGATACAGGTCATTATCAGCACGGTGCTGTTCTTCCTGTTCGCGGGAGTTGTGGGATTCATCATATACAAGCTGTTCAAGCTTATTGACAAAAGATACCCTCATCAGCGGCGCATACCTATACTTGGACTTGCGCTCTGTTTTGCAATGTCATACATTGCCGAGAAATATTTCGGAATTGCCGATATAACAGGCGCATATGTTGCGGGAATTATCCTGTGCAGTCTGCGGGATTCGGAATACATAGCTGAGAAAATGGACATCAGCTCCTATATGCTTTTCGGACCGATATTCTTTGCAAGTATCGGACTGAAAACGGAGTTTTCAGGTTTCACGCCCGAGCTGCTGCTGTTCTCTGTATGCTTTGTGCTTGTTGCCTTGATAACAAAGATCATCGGCTGCGGACTTATGGCGCTTGCGTTCGGCTACAAGGGCAAGGACAGTCTGAAAGTCGGTGTTGGAATGATGACCCGCGGCGAAGTTGCGCTGATAGTTTCGCAGAAAGGACTTTCCGTCGGTCTGCTTGACCCGATATACTTCACGTCGGTAATTCTGCTTATAATCTGTTCGTCCATAATCACGCCCATAGTAATGAAAATTCTCTACCGCGGAGACAAGGCTGAGCCTTGACCCATGCAGGCTTTATTTAGTGATTTCTAACTTAACGTATACCGTGCATGACATGAAATACAATCTGCATTTAAGTTTTTAGAGTTAAGAGTTGAGAGCAGACTGAGTCTGCACGCCTTCAGGGTTTGTTTTGTGATTTTCAACCTAACGTATACCGTGCATGACATGAAATACAATCTGCATTTAAGTTTTTAGAGTTAAGAGTTGAGAGCAGACTGAGTCTGCACGCCTTCAGGGTTTGTTTTGTGATTTTCAACCTAACGTATACCGTGCATGACACAAAGCGCAGTCTACAAACAATGATCCCGCCTATATAGGCGGGAATTTTTGTTAATAAGCGTTACTGCATTATCTCAACTCTCAATTTTTTTGTGGATTTAACCTTGCTTTACCTCACGGCAGGCAATAATTTTAAAATCACTAAACTTTGCCTGAATGCCTGCGGAGGCTTCTCCATCTTGACAGACTTGCAATAAATGGTTATAATATAAAAAACGGATAGGAGGAAAGCCTGCATGGATAAAAAGGTATTGACCTTAGAAGAGATCGTCCGCACGGTAAAACCCATTGCGGAAAAATATAATATCAGCGAGGTATATATTTTCGGCTCGTATGCCCGCGGCGAAGCCGACACAAGCAGTGATGTAGATATACTTGCCGTAGGCGGGAACGGGTTCAGGCCTACTGATATATTAGCATTTGGTTACGAACTCAGCGTTGCCTTCGGACGTGATGTAGATGCTTATGAAATACGGGAAATAAAGATCGGATCGCCGTTTTACAATGCCGTTATGAAAGAAAGGGTAAGAGTCGCATGAAATACTCAGACAAGCAAAGGATCGAAAAGATACTTGAATACGCCGAGGAACTTATAAAGTAATTGCAGGAAAATCAATAGTACCTGCTCACACCATGCCCACAAAGCAAGGCAGACTGAGCCTTGCAATTCTATAACAGCTTGTGCAAAGCAGATAAATTCTGCATCTTAAAATTGTTGATTTTTATTTTTATTCTCCCGTGAATTTAGTCTTGACAAATTGCAAAAAATATGATATTATAAAATTTGTGTTTATGATTTTATGATCGGTCAAATTCATGATTTTCCCATTAAAAAACATCTTAATTCGCCTTAATTTCTAACATTTTTCTATACGGAACACTTGAAAATTACAAAACATACAATTTATGCATTGTCTTTTTGTGCAAGCATACAAAATCCAAAAATCTTGCTAAAACCTGTTGACTATGGAAAGTAAATGCGTTATAATAAACATGATGTTAGAAATCGTCTAATACATTCAATTAGTTTAACATCCGTTTTGTTGTCTCCTTTCTTTTGTTCTACACATATTTATTTTAATTTCACATCATTTAATGCAGGGCACCGTTGTCCTGCAATTTTTTTACCGACAAAACGCCGAAAGGAGCTTTGCCTTGCTTCCCGATAACATCAAATACATTATCTTCGATATGGACGGAACGCTTCTTGACAGTCTTTCCGTCTGGGCGGATTCCGACTGCGAATTTATCACGGGTCTGGGATATGAGTACGATCCCGCCCATTCCAAAGCCATGAAAACAATGCACTTCGATTCCGCCTGCGAATATCTCGTGCGGGAATTTTCCCTGCCGTTTTCCCCGAAAACCGTGGGCGAGAAAATTCTTGAGATCGTGGAGGAACGCTACATAAACCACGTTTCCCTGAAACCCGGAGCGGAAGCGTTCATAAACGCTGCGGAAAAATGCGGCATAAAAATGTGCGTTGCAACTTCCAACAAGAAAAAGCTCGCGGAGGATGCGCTGAACGCAAGAGGAATTCTCGGCAAAATGGAGTTTGTCCTCACTTCCGATGAAGTGGGCTGCGGAAAAGAATCTCCGGAAATATTCCTGAAAGCGGCTGAAATGCTGGGCGGGAAACCCTGCGAGACCGCTGTTTTTGAGGACTCGCTCCACGCGGCGATCTCCGCAAAAAGTGCAGGATTTTTCGTTGCGGGAATGTTCGACAGCACATACGCGGAAGAATTCTTACAGATAGAAAAGATCGCCGACATTTCGGTGCGATTGTTTGAGGAGCTTTTGAAATGAAAAAAATTCTTGTGGGAATGAGCGGCGGCGTGGACAGTTCCGCGGCGGCTCTTCTTCTTAAAGATCAGGGGTATGACGTCTGCGGCTGTACTCTGAAACTTTTTGACGGCTACGACGATGAGGAGAACTCCCTTACCCGCACCTGCTGTTCCCTTTCCGACGTTGAGGACGCAAAAGCCGTTTGCAGAAAGATAGGCATTGAACATTTTGTGTTCAATTTCAAGGACGATTTCCGCCGCGATGTTATGGACAGATTTTCCGACAGCTATATCCGCGGCGAAACTCCAAACCCCTGCATTTTCTGCAACAGGTATATAAAATTCGACAAAATGCTGAGACGTGCGGAAGAACTGGGTTTTGACGGAATTGCCACGGGACACTACGCCAAGACCGAATATGACGAAGCCACAGGCAGAACGCTGCTTATCCGTCCCGCCGACAGGAAAAAGGATCAGACTTATGTGCTTTACAGCATGACGCAATTTCAGCTTTCCCACACGATCTTCCCGCTTTTCGGCATGGAGAAATCCGCTATCCGCGCTCTTGCGGAGGAAAACGGTCTTATAAACGCCCGCAAGCCCGACAGTCAGGATATATGCTTTGTCCCTGACGGCGACTATGCGGCATTTATCGAAAAACACACGGGCAGGACGTTTCCCGAGGGAGATTTTATAGACATTTCGGGGAATATTATCGGCAGGCACAGCGGGATCTGCCGATACACCATAGGACAGCGGAAAGGTTTGGGCGTGACTTTCGGGAAGCCCATATTCGTCTGCGATAAAGATCCCGAGAACAACACCGTCACGCTCGGCGACAGCGAAAGCCTTATGAAAACTTCCGTTACCGCCGAGGACGTGAACCTTATTTCCCTGTCCGATATTTCCGCTCCTATGAAGATTACCGCAAAGACGCGCTACAATATGCGGGATTCCTCGGGAATTTTAGAAAGAGTCGGAGACAGCAGGATAAAAGTAACCTTTGACGTTCCCCAACGCGCCCCTGCGAAAGGACAGGCGCTTGTTATCTATGACGGAGACGTAGTTGTAGGCGGCGGAACGATAGTGTAATTCCACGGAAAATTTCCGAATAAAATATATTGAAAGGATATGATATTATGAACGAGATCAATTTAAGCGAGCTGGACTTCAACCCATGGAACAGGATCGGCAAGGACTGGTTCCTGCTTACAAGCGGCGACAGGGAAAAATTCAACACCATGACGGCGGCTTGGGGATTTGCGGGAGTAATGTGGGGGAAAAACGTTTTTGTAACAGTTGTACGTCCCACACGTTACACCTATGAGTTCATGGAGAAGAACGATCTGTTCACCGCAAGCTTTTACGATGAGAAATACCGTCCCGCACTGAAATTCTGCGGATCATATTCGGGACGTGACTGCGACAAGGCTGCACAGGCAAAGCTTTCCCCGAAATTTATTGACGGAACTGTCACCTTTGATGAAGCAAAGCTGACTCTTGTCTGCCGCAAAATTTATGCTCAGGATCTGGACGTTTCACTTATGGCGGAAGATGTACGTCCCGCCAACGGCAGCGATCCGATACACAAACTCTTTATCGGAGAGATCACAAACGTAATTGCAGGCTGAGCCTACCCCGCCTATATAGGCGGGGTCATTATTTGTAAACTGCACTTTGTGTCATGCACGGTATACGTTAGGTTGAAAATCACAGAACTAACCCTGAATGCGTCAAGGCTACAGCCTTGTTGACAAGGGGAAATTTTTATGGTAAAATTGTAGTATTGTTATAATACAATAATTTGAAAGGAGATTTTGTATGATAGAAAAAAGCATAATATATGCGACACTTATCGGAATTGTAATAACAGGCGTGATACCTATGATCGGAGGAATTATCCTGCTTGTGACGGGAAAATTAAAGGGCAGCAGCTTCTGGGCGGGCGTTCTTGCCTATATTATCGCAATTATCGTTTCGTCAATAATTTCTTCAATGATGTCCATGCCCATGATAATGCAGTCGGGCGGGATCCCTGCGCAGGAGGACACTGCGAAGATCGGCGTGATCTCAAGCATTGTTTCCGCCGTTTGCTTTGCGCTTTCAATTGGGATCTGCATAAAGTCCTGCATGAAAAAGACCCGCTCCTTCAAAGGCGGGATCTCCTGCGGTCTTGGCTTCGCGGCAGGATATGCCGTTACCACGGCTATAGGACTTGTATCAATATATGCGATCTTCGGAATGATAAACAGCGGAACTTTTGACGCACAGTATACGGCACTTATTGAGCAGGGTTTTCTTTCAAAGGAAGATTTTGCCGCAATGAAAGCAGTATATACCGACTATAATGTTCCCGCAATAGCCTTGGAAACAGCTTCGGCACTGGGACTTTCGCTTGCGGCGGCGGCATCGGGAGCATTTATCATGCGTTTCGTGTGCGCGAAAAAAACTTTTCTCGGGATCCTGCTCTCCGCAATTGTTATCTTACTCGGAAGTATCTCTTCAATAATACCCAATGTTATAGCCGCTTCGGTAATTTCTCTTGCAATAGGCGCGGCGGCGATGATATTTGCTTTCCGTATGAAAGACAGCACCGCGGCGGAGGAAGTTCCTGCCGTCAAGGACGATTTCCTTACTTCGGTAGAAAACGCAAAAAACAGCGAAGATCCGTACAATATGTAGAAATTCCCCCCCAAAAAGCAAAAATTTCCTGACAGAAAATTCTGCGGAAAATTTATCTGAAATACAGGCAAAACCATGCTTTTAAGGATAATTCAGCCCATTCTGCGGTTTTAAAATTGAAATGTATAATCCAAAATCTATGTGAAAAACTATTCTTACAAACATTTTAATGAATAAAACGGAGGAATTATAAAATGAAAGCAACGGGAATTGTCAGAAGGATCGACGATCTCGGACGTGTAGTTATCCCAAAGGAGATAAGACGTACTATGCGTATCCGCGAAGGCGATCCCCTTGAAATTTACACAAGCAGCGACGGTGAAGTCATCTTCAAGAAATACAGCGCAATAAATGAAATGGCAGGTTCTGCGGCTCAGGTGGCGGAAGTCATGACCAAGCTCGCAAACTGCCCCACGGTTGTTTTTGACCGCGATCATGTAGTCGCTGTGGCAGGCGTACAGAAGAAGGAATTCAGCGAGAGACGCGTTTCGCAGGCTCTTGAAGAATATCTTGAAAGCAGGAAAAATTATCTTTATACCTCACACAGCGACGCAAAAGTATGTCCTGTGGAAGGGATAGACCGTCCCGCGATCGCCTGCTCGCCGATAATGGCATCGGGAGATGTTACGGGCGCAGTTGCGTTCCTTGCTCCTAATAACGAGGCTGTTGCCAATGAAGTCCAGCAGAATCTTATTCAGGCGGCGGCACAGTTCCTTGGAAAGCAGATAGAAGAATAACAGAAAAGCGGCGGGATCAGAAGTCCTGCCGCTTATCATTTGCAATTTACTGCTGCGCCGTGTTCTTTTCTTCCGTCTTGGGCGGATCGGCAGCAGGGGGAGCATCTGCATCAAGATCGTAATAGTCTTTTGTACGGTGGGACAGCCGCTTCTTTTTGAGACGATATGCAACGAATTCGCTGAACATTGCATAAATTACCGCAAATACAGGAACTCCGAGCAACATTCCCGCAAAGCCGAAAAGTCCTCCGCCCACAAAGATCGCAAACATTACCCAGAACGGCGTAAGTCCTGTGGAATCGCCTATTATCTTAGGTCCGAGGATATTTCCGTCAAACTGCTGCAAAATTATAATGAATATTATAAACGGTATGACTTGCTTCGGAGCCGCCATCAGCAGAAGCAGCGCGCTAGGCACCGCTCCGAAGAACGGTCCGAAAAACGGGATAATATTTGTGATACCGATTATTACGCTTATCAGCGCGGTGAAATCCATCTGCATTATCGTCATGACTATAAAGCAGATAATGCCTATTATAAATGAATCCACCAATTTACCCGAAAGAAAGCCCGAGAGGGTGCTGTTGGCTTTGGAAGATACGCGGAGAATATTCCTGCTGAGATTTCTCGGAAACAGAGCGTAGATCACCTTGCGCACCTGCGCCGCGAATGTTTCCTTGCTCAGAAGCAGATATATCGCAACGATAAATCCTATAACGCAGTCCTTGATGGCAACGATCACGACTACCGCGCTGTCTTTCAGTTTCATGGAAAGATCGCCCAGCTTTGGGAGCAGGTTATTTGCATATTCAAGGAGTTTCGGATAGATAGTATCGAGCTGTGATTCGATAGCCGAAACGACTTTCGGGTAATCGCCGAGAAATTTTTCAACAAGTTCTTCTATCTGTTTCCGATAGTCGGAAATACTTGAAAAGATCTCAATTATGCTGTTTGTTATCTGCGTTATTACTATAGTAATGAGCGATACGATCACAGCGGTAAGCAGTATCATGCTTATTGCAACGCTCAAAGCCCTTACAAGTTTCGGACGCGGCTTCTTTTTTTCAAGAAGTTTATGGAAAGTCTTTTCAAAGAATTTCATTATGGGGTTACAGATATAGGCAATGACTATTCCCCATGTGACGGGGGCAAGCACTCTGAAAATTTCCTTTATGTAACCCGACACCGTTGAAAATTTTACAAATACTATTACCAGAAGCAGGCAGACAGCAAACGTCAGGACGCAATACACTGCTATGGTATCATATTTTTTATTGAAATCGACTTTCAAATTATTACGCTCCTTTGAAGATATACTAATCATATTATACACCTTATTTCCCATTAAGTAAAGGATTTTTTTATATTTTTAACAAAAAATATTGCTTTTGGGATATATTTCCTTAAATTTATCATTGACAAATGTCAATAACTTATTCCTCAAGTTGATTTTTTCGGAAGGAAATGCTATACTTGATGGGTAAGGAGCGTGATGATTTGAAATTCTTTCTGATATATCTTGCAATTATAAGCCTTGTTTCCTGCTTTGTGACGATCCTTGACAAGCACAGGGCAAAACGCGGCGGGCGGCGCGTTCCCGAAAGAACGCTTTTCCTGCTTTCGCTTGCAGGCGGCTCTGCCGCAATGTATTTAACCATGCTGACGATACGCCACAAGACAAAGCACAAGCGTTTTATGATAGGGATACCTCTGATAATGATCTTGCAATGCGGAGCGTTAATTCTTGCGACACAAAAAATTAATTGAATCCGCTTGATATTGATGAGGTAAAGTGATATTATTCTAAAGGTCGAAAATCCCAAATTGAACTATGAAAGGAAGTTTCTTATGAAGAAAAGCAAAATAGCATCGCTGCTGACCGCTGCGGCTCTTTCGCTGACGGCTCTTACAGCCTGCTCGGGCGGCAATGCCTCCTCCGACAGCGCAAATGACGGCGGAAACGCTTCAGCAGGCAGCTACAAAGTAGGTATTATCCAGTACGGAAGTCACCCTTCACTTGATAACTGCGATCAGGGTATCGAAGAAGCTCTCAGGGCTTCCGATATTGCCGATCAGCTGGACATTGACCATCAGGACGGCAACATGGACAGCGCAACTTGCGACTCGATCGCAAAGAACATGGTTGCAAAGGAATATGATATAATATTTGCAATTGCAACTCCTGCGGCTATCTCTGCATATGCTGCTGCGGCAAATACCGATATTCCCGTTGTTTTCTGCGCTGTTTCCGATCCCGTTGCTGCGGGTCTGGTGGACGATATGACCGCTCCCGGCGGAAACTGCACAGGCACTGCCGATATGCTGGACTTTGACGCTCAGACGGATCTTATCATGGCTCTCCAGCCCGATGTTAAGAAGATCGGCGTTCTTTACACAACAAGCGAAGCGAATTCCGTTTCCCACCTTGCAACTCTCAAAGAAATTGCCGGACCCAAGGGCTTGGAAATTGTTGAACAGGGCGTTCAGGGCGCTGCGGACATTCCTCAGGCTGCCGCGACACTTTGTCCTCAGGTAGACTGCATAAACAATTTCACCGATAACAATGTTGTAAACAACCTTTCGGTGCTTCTTGAACAGGCAAACGCGGCAAATATCCCCGTTTACGGTTCGGAAGTCGAGCAGGTAGCAAACGGCTGCATTGCTTCCATGAGCATTGACTATGTTGCTCTCGGAAAGGCAACAGGCGACATGGGCGTGCGTATCCTCAAAGGCGAAAAAGCGGGCGATATTCCCGTTCAGCAGGTTTACGACTGCGCTCCCGTTGTAAATACAGACGTTCTTGCACAGTTCGGCATCACGCTTCCCGATGCATATGCCGATGCGGAAAAGGTAACAACAAACGCTTCGGAAGAATAAAAAACACTTATTACAAAAGCAAAAAGAGCGCCGCGGAATGCAGCGCTCTTAATTTTTTATCTTATTTCAAGACGTTTTGTTGCAGGCTTTTCAACTGCTTTTTTGGGGAGATCTACAAAGAGTATGCCGTTCTTGTATTCGGCGTCAATGTTGTCGGCGTTGATCCCCGCAAGGTCGAAGCTTCTGCGGTATGAACCGTAGGAACGTTCGCGGCGGATATACTTTCCGTCCTTATCCTTTTCGGAATTCTCCGTGTTGTGTTCGGCGGAAAGCGTAAGGTAACCGTCGCTGATGTCAAGATTTATGTCGCTTTTGTCGAATCCGGGCAGCTCCGCTTCAAGAACGTAGTGATCGCCTTCATCGCGGACATCGGTCTTGCAGGAAAATGTTCCGCTTTCCTCGCCGAAGAAGTCTTTCTCAAAATCGTGGAAAGCATTGAAAAGATCGTAACTTTTTCTTTCAAAAGGTGTAAGTGCAAACATAAATTATTCCTCCTATAAAATTACTGATAATATTATTCTCAATGGATCGCGTTTTAAACATCTACCCATTGGTCTCACTTCTTTCCTTCATTTTGTAATTATCATGATACGCCCCGTTTATGTGCATTTTACGATAGTAATGTGAAAATTAAGCGAAAATTAGCGCTCTCGGTGCGAGAGTGCTAATTTTGCCTTTATATGCATTTATAACGCAAAAACCCTCCGATCGCTCGGAGGGTCCTTACGTTTTAGAGAATTGGGAATATAGTATATCCAAATCAATGGATCAACTATCTTAGAAAACTCTCTTCTTGAGAATTACTGCGGAAACTGCCAGTGCTGCAAATGTTACAACTACTGCAGCGGGAGCGGAAGTTTCGCTTTCTTCTTCATAAACGCCTGCGCCGGAGGAAACGTCCTCGCCGTAAGCTTCATCGTCAAATACGATCACATAGTCGGAAGCGTGCTTCATTGTGAAATCTGCAATTCCGCCTTCAACCTTGGAGCTGCCGATGAACTCGAACTTGCCGTTGTTGAACCAGTAGAGATTTGCATACTTGCCGTTGTACTTAGCATCAACGGGGATATTGATAACTGCGGAGAATCCGAAGTCGCCGCTGAATGTAAGTGAGAACTGGAATGTATCGTTGTCCTTAGCAACTTCTTTGAGCTGATCTGCTGTTGCAGCTGTGGTGTTGAGAGTGATTCCCAGATCCATGCCTTCAGCCTTTGCAACGTCAGCTGCTGCGATCTCCCAGGAAGCGCCGTTTGAAAGTTTGAACTCTGCGTCCTTGCCTGCAACGGAATCAATAGCGTCCTTGGAAACTACAGTTGAATTGCTGAGTGTAACGGAAGCGCTTCCGCTTGCTGCTGCTGCGCCTGTGCTTGCTGCAGGTGCGGATTTCTGATTGATAACAACAGGAGGCATACCGATACCCTGATGCTTGTTGCCGCTTACTGTAGGAGCAGAAGCTGTTGTATTATCGCCGTTGTCCTCGTCTTTATCATCATCGCCGCCGGTGGAAGGAGCTACCTTTTTAAGTTCGCCGGAAACTTTAAGTGTAAGCGAAAGAGACTTGCCAAGATCATCTGTTGTCAATCCAAGAGGAATCATTACTTCTACACCTGTATTATTCCAGTTAGCAGCTAAAGCACAATCCTTTATAATATCATCTTTGCTGTCCTCGCCGACCAAAATATCAGTAATTTCTACATGGATATTCTGTCCTACAAATGACTCCCAATCTTCAGTCCAAGAAATCTGAACACCTTCTGTACTTACTTCTTTTACGGTATCATTACCGATTTTTTCCCATTTTATATCGACTGTCTCTCCGTCTTTCTTAATTGTAATTTCGTTGTCACCGCCATCACTCCAATCATAATTAGGAGCGCCCGCCTGAGCGAATACTTTTGCAGTAGCGGCAACTTCTACAACTTCACTTGTCTCGGGTTCCTGCGGAGTAACAGAGCTGTTTGTATAAGAAATTTCTACCTCCTGCAAATAGTACCAATTATTTGTCTTTTCGCTCGCTACATCACCTTTTGGAGTAAGTTCTGCTTTCAAAGTGTTATCTGTTGCTTTTGAAAGATCGATAGCTGCATTATAACCAATATTTTTTTGCAGGTCGTTATCCCACATTACCAATGTAATATTAACACTGCTCATTGATTTATTGGCATCAAACTTAAATATATTGCCGTTAAATGCATCAGCATACACAGTAGGTGCATCTTCTTCTGTCTTGTTACATTGTTTCCAGTATTCCCCGGTCACCGCTTCATCTGCGACCTTACAATCAATTTCTGCGCTTGTAAAAATTGCAGCTGTTACATCACTGTGTCCTGTAGCTGTGATTTCAACTGACACATATTCGTCAGCCGCGCTTGCTGTCAAACTTGAAAACGCCATGGCAGACACTGCCAGAGCCGCCGCGGTTATACCCGCAAGCATTCTTTTCAATTTCATATTAAATTCCCTCTTTTCTTAAAATTTGCAGTTTATACTGCAATGTTTGATACAAATTCATTATATCACAAAAAAAAAAAAAAAAAAGCAATATATATTTTACACAAAATTCATAAAAGCAATTTGTACAAATTGGTGCATTTAGAATAAAAATGCAATCCGATATGAATATTATGTTATTTATGTTTGACATTGGTTTTCGCGGAGCGGCATACTTGCGGATAACGGATAATTGTGATATAATATCATAAAAACATACCCGGAGGAATATTATGAGTAAAATTTACATTGTGGAGGACGACCGTTCCATAAGAGAGGAACTTTTGCAGCTGCTGAAAAATGCGGGGTACACGGCGGAAGCGCCGACAGATTTTCAAGACCCCGCCGAAAAGATAATTTTTGCAGCGCCCGATCTGATACTGCTTGACATAAATCTTCCCGGAATAAACGGAGAAATTATTTTACAGGAAATACGCCGCAAAACGGACGTTCCCGTAATAATGGTAACGAGCCGCAGTTCCGCCGCGGACGAAGCACTTTCCCTGAGCTGCGGCGCGGACGATTACATCGCAAAGCCTTACGATCCCACTATACTATTATTAAGGATCTCGGCAGTGCTGAAACGTTCCTCCGGCAGATCAAGAACATATAAAGATATGAGGATCGACCCCGCAAAAGGCGCGCTCATCTCCGGGAAAAGCGAGATCATTCTCACGAAGAATGAAATGATAATTTTTCAGCTTCTGCTTGACAGGCAGGGGGAGATCGTCACACGCGACGAACTTATGACCGCGCTCTGGGACAATAACGAATTTATCAACGATAACGCGCTGACTGTCAATATCAGCAGGCTTCGGGCAAAATTATACGACGCGGGGCAGGAAGATGCAATTGAAACACGAAAGAAACAGGGGTATATTTTAAAATGAAGATCAGAGAATTTTTCAGGGACAGGATATTTCTTTACATTACCTTTGCAGCCGCGCTTGGGATCATTCTGCTATTTATGGGCGCATTCCGCGCGGATACACAATTGATGATAATTACGGCGGCAATTTTTATGATAATGATAATTGTCGCGGAAGCGTGGGAAATTATCCGCAAAAAAGCGTTTTATGACGATCTGAAAAACAAACTTGAAAGTCTTGATCGGAAATATCTTATTTCGGAAATGGTTGAAACTCCCGATTTTGCGGAAGGAAAATTCATTTGCGAAATTCTCCGCGAAACAAACAAGTCGATGTGTGAAAATATTGCCGCATACCGCAGGAATTCGGCGGAATTCCGCGAGTTTATAGAAATGTGGGTGCATGAAATAAAACTTCCCGTTTCAAGTCTTTTGCTTATGTGTCATAATAACAGATCGGAAATAAGCGAAAAATTTCTTGAACAGCTTATAAGGATAGACGGTCACACCGACACGGTGCTTTATTATTCGCGGTCGGAAAATGCGGAAAAGGACTATCTTATAAAAGAAATTTCCCTGCAAAGAACAGTTTCAAATATTGCGGTGAAAAACCGTGAAATACTTTTATTGCACAATATTTCCCTGCAAACGGAAGGGCTTGAAAAGAATGTTCTTACCGACGGAAAATGGCTGGAATTTATCCTCGGACAGCTTATTTCCAACAGCATTAAATTTATTTCGCCTTTGCGCGATCCCGAAATTTTGATTTCCGCAGAGGAATTTTCCGACAAAACCATATTAAAATACAGAGACAACGGTATAGGCATTCCCGAAAGCGATATTCCGTATATTTTTGAGAAATCATTTACGGGCGAAAACGGCAGGAACGGCGCAAAGTCCACGGGAATGGGGCTTTACATAGTAAAAAATCTATGCACCCGTCTGGGACATAAAATTTCGGTAAATTCACAGCAGGGCAAATTTACCGAATTTGAAATTGTTTTTGAAAAGAATGATTTTTATAAGTTTGAATAAAAGAAAAAGCGGTGATCTCACACCGCTCAAATAAAAATCAAGCTAATCTGCGCTCGTTATAATCGGCTTCAAGTTTATCCAGAACAGAATCTGCTTTTTCGGGACACGCTTCTATTTCCTTTATAGCGTCATTGATCTGTTCCGGTGTCATAGCTTTGATAAAATCAGGAATAATACACCTATCATCAATAAAAAATGTTTCTTTTTCACTCATTTGCGGTCACCTCCCAAAAGTTGATCTTAAAATTATTCTTAGCTCTTTCAAGAGCATTTATCTGTGCATTAAATTCATCATAGCCTTGCGAAATATTGATTTATATTATACCACTTTATTCGGATTTGTCAATACCGTTATGTTACAAAATTGTAATATTCCGTAATATTGAAAGCAGGACAGGACAAAAGTTCCGTAATATAATTTAATTAAAAACCGAAAGGAGATATTTTATGCCGCTGCTCAGGATCGAACAGATAGAAAAATATTACGGAAACAGGTCAAGCCTTACAAAAGCGATAAACGATATTTCTTTTATCGTGGAAAAGGGCGAATTTACCGCGATAATGGGCGCTTCGGGAAGCGGAAAGACCACGCTTCTGAACTGCATTTCCACCATTGACAGAGTGACTTCGGGACATATCTATCTTGAAAATACCGATATTACCGCTCTGAAAGGCAAGGAGCTGAACAAGTTCCGCCGCGAAAAGCTGGGATTTATCTTTCAGGATCACAGCCTGCTGGACACTCTTACCGCATATGAAAATATTTCCCTTGCGCTGTCGATACAGAAACTTCCCGCAAAGCAGATCGACAAGGCAGTAAAAGAATCCGCGGAACAGCTTGGGATCTCGGATATTCTGCAAAAATATCCCTATCAGATGTCGGGAGGACAGAAACAGCGGGTAGCTTCCGCACGGGCTATCGTCACAAAGCCCGAAATTATCCTTGCGGACGAGCCTACAGGCGCGCTGGATTCCAAGTCCGCAAAAATGCTTCTGGAACGTTTCAGAGCCTTGAATTCGGAACATGGCGCAACAATTATGATGGTGACTCACGATTCCTTTACCGCAAGTTACGCGTCAAGAGTTATATTCATCAAGGACGGAAAAATTTTCAACGAATTTCACAAGGGTTCGGACACGCGTAAACAATTCTTTAACAGGATAATTGACGTTATCACGCTTCTGGGAGGTGACGCGGGCGATGCTCTTTAAAATTTCGGTGAATAATATCCGCAAAAGCATACGCGACTATGCGGTGTATTTTTTTACATTAATAATAGGCGTTTCTGTGTTTTACGTCTTTAATGCGATAAATTCACAGACTGCATTTTTACTTGTTTCGCAGAATACGAGGGAAATTATCGAACTTTTAAATACCTTGCTTTCGGGAGTGAGTTATTTTGTTTCCGCTGTGCTGGGACTTTTAATTGTTTACGCAAGCAGATTCTTAATGAAACGCAGAAATAAAGAATTTGCATTATATTTAATTCTCGGCATGGGCAAAGGGAAAATTTCCGCAATTCTCCTGACTGAAACAATTATTATAGGAATAGGTTCGCTTGCGGTGGGACTTCTGCTGGGAACGGGACTTTCACAGCTTATGAGCGTGCTTGTGGCAAATCTTTTTGAAGCGGATATGACCGCTTACAGGTTCAGTATTTCGACCGAAGCGATCCTGAAAACTATAATTTATTTCGGCATAATGTATGTTGTGGTGATGATCTTCAACAGTATTATGATAAGCAGATGCAGGCTTATTGATCTTATGCAGTCGGATAAAAGATCCGAAAAAATGAAGCTGAAAAATCCCGCTTTCTGCACAGTAATTTTCATAATTGCCGCCGCTGCTCTCGGATATGCATATTACCGCGTTTCCACAAGATCGGAATATCTTTCACATGAAATTTTTATTGCAATGATAATTGTGGGAGTAATTTCAACTTTTCTGATCTTTTGGTCGGTTTCGGGACTTCTTCTGTACGCTGTTTCACGTTCAAAAAATGCATATTTCCGCGGTCTGAACTGCTTTACATTTCGTCAGATAAGCAGCAAAATAAATACCACAGTAATGTCAATGACAGTAATTTGTTTAATGCTTTTTGTGACAATTTGTGCGCTGTCCTCAGCGTTTTCTGTTAGAAATTCCATGAACGCAAATTTAAACGAGCTTGCTCCCGTGGATTTTGCAATGGATTACTCCGAAAAATATGACGGAGAAATTTTTTACACGGATATTTTTGAAGAATACGAAAATGCGGGGATCGATCCTCTTGAAAATGTTTCGGAATATGTTCATTTGAAATGTTATCAAAGCAATGATTTTACACTTGCGGATTTTGTGGGAGAAGATATTCTGAAACAATTGCAGAAAACCTCTCCGTTCCTTGCCGTGTATTACCCCGAAGATATTGTAAAATTAAGCGAATACAACAAACTTGCAGAACTTTACGGAACAGAAAAATTCTCACTTGAAAATGATGAATATGTTCTGATATGCGATTTTAATTCAATGAAGGAAATACGCGATACTGTTCTTGCAAACGGCAGGGAAATTGAAATTTTCGGACACAAATTAAAACCAAAATTCACGGAATGTCAGAACGGTTTTATCGACATCGGTTCACAGCATATAAATGCGGGAATTTTTATAGTTCCCGATGAAATTATCGGAAATTACGATCTTGGAAAAGATTATTTTATCGGAAATTATTCCGCGGAAAGCAAGGAAGAAAAGTACGCCGCGGAAGAAAAATTCGAGGAAAATTATAAAAAGGTGTTTGACAGCATTTATGCTCGGGAACTTGCCGATCCTGCCGAAAAGAATTGGTATTTTGCTTTAAATACCCGCATTGATATTGCCGAAGCTACCATAGGACTTGGCGCAATGGCTGCACTTTTGGGACTTTATATAGGACTTGTTTTTCTGATCTCCTGCGGCGCAGTGCTTGCATTAAAGGAACTTTCCGACAGCGCGGACAGTATAAAACGCTACGAAATTCTGCGGAAGATCGGCGCGGAGGAAAAAGAAATTTCCCGCTCGGTTTTCAGGCAAACGGGAATATTCTTTCTGCTGCCAATGCTTCTTGCGGCGATACATTCCGTTTTCGGAATGAAATTTGCAATGTTCATTCTTGAAGTTTTCGGAACGGAAAAACTCACCGAATCGGTGCTTTTCACATCGGCAGTAATTCTTATAATTTACGGCGGATATTTTCTGATAACTTATTTTTGCAGTTTATCAATTATCGGCAGCAAGCGCGATCAGATGTAATACTGCGCCTGCGCTCTGAACATTTCGGCGTAAATGCCGTCCTGCCTGCGGACAAGTTCGTCATGCGTGCCGTACTCTTTTATAGTTCCCTCGGAAAATACCGCGATGTGGTCGCAGAATTTGCAGGAAGATAGTCTGTGGGAAATGTAGACTGCTGTTTTTCCGTGGACAAGGTCGTTGAACTGACGGTAAATTTCATATTCCGCAACGGGATCAAGAGCCGCTGTGGGTTCGTCCAGAATTACAACAGGCGCGTTTTTGTAAAGAGCGCGGGCAATTGCAAGTTTCTGCTGTTCGCCGCCCGAAAGTTCAACGCCTTCTTTGTCAAACATCTTGAACATCATGGTGTCCTTGCCTTTTGGAAGCGAATTTATTTTATCCAGAATACCCGTTTTGCGGAAAAGTTCGTCAACTTCTTCCGCATTTCCTTTTTCACCGAGAAGGATATTATCCTGCGCAGAAAATGCAAGCAGCATGAAATCCTGAAATACCACCGAGAAAAGCCGCATATATTCTTCATAATCGTATTCGCGGATATTTACGCCGTCAAGGAGAATTTCCCCGCTGTCAACATCGTAAAGACGGCACAAAAGTTTTATGAATGTTGTTTTTCCTGCGCCATTTAAGCCAACTACCGAAAGCTTTTCCCCGCTTTTTAATTTTATGGAAACGTTCTTTAAAACCTGCACATTTGTATGGGGATAGGAAAATGTAACATTGCGGAATTCGATCTCGTGACCGTTTTCCGATGCAGAAATTTTCCTGTTTCCTTTTTCAAGTGCGGGAGGATATTCCATGAATTTTATAAATTCGCACATATAGCCGCTGCGTTTTACAATGTCCTGAACGCCGAGGATAATTGCTTGGATCGATGAGCTTAACGTTCCCGCCGCGCTTATAAGCTGTGAAAATGTTCCCACGGTTATTTTGCCGGTGATAGCAAGAATTCCGAGATAGAAATATGTTGCAAAATCGCGCAGCGAATTTGCTCCCGCATCTGCAATATCAAGAGAATATTTTTCATAGCTTGTTTTCTCCTGATTCTGCCGCAGACGTTCATAATTATTTCTTGCGTTTGTCATCATCATGTCGGCAGCATCGTAAAGGCGTATGTCCTTTGCAAATCTGAACTGATCCAGTTCCCGCTCTATGTAATTGTAAATGCGGTTTATCTTTGCAAGTTCCTTGAAATATTTTATATCAATTTTATTTTTCTTGTTGTTTAAAAATGCGGAAGCTGCAAGGAGAACGGCTATTACCGCAAGCAGTATCGGCGCGGCGAAAATTATCACCGTGATTACCCCCAAAAGTTTTATGATATTTGAAAGTATTGTAAAGAATCCTTTTGCAATTTCGTGCGCGCCGCCCGACCAGTTTATTCCCTCGCGGGCTTTCTGTATCTGGTCGAGAGCGTCCTTATCCTCTGTCAAAGTGAAATCAATTTCCATGCAAAGCCGCGAGACCTGTTCGCTTTCCATATTAAGAAAATAGTCCGCGTATTTTTCCAGATGAATGGTCATACAGCTTGCAAGACAGCTTAATAAAACGCCCGAAACGACCATTACTGCGCCGATAAGAGCGGCTTTCCCGAAGTCTCTGTCATTTATAAGCGTATCAATAAGCATAGGCATGAGCAGGATATTTGCAAATGGCTGAAATGCGGAAAATATAACATTCAGCGCAGAAAATACAAAATAAATTTTCTTGTTCTGCCATATTTCACCCATGCAGTGTTTTAAAGCGCGAAATGCAAGGGATCTTTCTTTTATTTTATCCGGCATTTATATGCTCCTTTCGGTAATTTAAAATTACTTAGTTTGTTGTTTGATTATAAAATGATTTAGCTTTGTTCAAAACAGTCCACAGGACTGTTTTGAAGTTTTTCGACAGACATATGGGTCAAGGCTCAGCCTTGTCGAATATATCCTTATCCTCAACATAATATTGCGCCTGAACATTGAACATCTCGGAATATGCCCCGCCAAGCGCCATAAGTTCGTCATGCGTTCCCGTTTCCACCATTTCTCCTGCCTTGAACATTGCAACTCTGTCGCAGAAACGCGTTGACGACAATCTATGGGAAATATACACTGCTGTTTTATTCCCGACCATATCGTTGAAACTGCGGTACAGGCGGTATTCCGCAAGTGCGTCAAGAGCGGCTGTGGGTTCGTCAAGGACAATTATCGGAGCATTTTTGTACAGCGCTCTTGCAAGTGCAAGCTTCTGCTTTTCACCGCCCGAAAGGTCTATTCCGTCGTCGTAAAGAACTTTCAGGATCTGCGTGTCAGTGCCTTTTTCAAGAGAATCCACCTTTTCCGAAAGTCCCGCTGAAGCAAGACATTTTTCCGCAAATGCTCTGTCGGTATTTTCAGCGGGGGACATGGAAACATTCTCCGCCATTGTCTGCGCGAACATTACAACGTCCTGAAAAGCAGGGGAGAACAGGTGGAAATATTCCTCGCGGTCAAATTCGCGAATGTCCGTTCCGTTCATTAAAATTTTCCCATCGGTAACATCATAAAGCCGCAGAAGAAGTTTTATAAATGTAGTTTTTCCTGCGCCGTTCAGACCCACGACTGCAAGTTTTTCTCCTGCGGAAAGCGTTAAATTTACATTTTTAAGAGCGTAAGTTTCCTGTCCTTTATATTTAAAGGACACGTTCTCGAAAACAAAAGTATATTTGTCGGTTTTCGGAACGGGCTTTCCGCCTTTTTTGCCTGTGGGAATATCCATAAAGCTGCGGAAATCATCGGTATGTGCGGAACGTTCACGAATTGCCATAAGGGCTGAAAGAATACTGCTCAGAGCTACCGAAAATGTATTTGCGCTTGCAAAATAAAATGTGAAATCGCCTATGGACATTCCGTCCGACACAACGCCTTTTATAAGCCATATAACTGTAATTATATCCCTTGCAAGGGATATTCCGTGAGTAAAAATGCTGTTGTAGATCCAGTATTGGCGGGATCTTTTCCAGTGTTCAAGTTCAATTGCATTCACTTCGTGCTGTTTTGCCGACAGAAAATTTTTCATGCCGAAAAGCCGTATATCCTTTGCAAAAGCGAAATTTGTGGTAACGTCCTCCATATAGCCTAATTTCCGCCAGTGGGGAGCCATGGCGTCCCACATTTCCTTTTTGTCCTTGCGGCGTATGTATTCAAAAAATACGAACTGCACTCCGCTGAGTACGGCAATAACAAGGATTATCCGCGGATCAAAGGTACTCATAATTGTGATAGCCGTAATTACCGAGGTAAACCGCAAAAGCAGATCCTGAATATATGTCATCATTCCCTGAACGCCCTGCCACTCATTGCTGCTTGCCCGCTTTGCCTTTTGCAGACGATCCAGCATTTCGGGAGTTTCAAGGCTTTCATATTCCATGTCCATGACTTTTTGCAGACGTTCTAAAACGATCATTCTTCTGGTGTGCTGAAATCCGAGATTTGTTTTCAAATTTGAAAAATTGTTTAGCCACATCAGGAAAAATCCCGCCGCGGAAGTTCCCAGAGTCAGATACAAAAGCGGCAGAATGTTTCCCTCGCCGCTTGCCTGACGTTCTATCATGTCAATGACAAGTTTTCCGATAAAGCTCCAGAGATAGGACAGCGCCGCTCCTGCAACTGCGCTCGTAAAAATAAAAAATATCGCCGATTTGCGGTATTTTGCAACTTTTCCGAGAACGAAACGGCAGTTGCTCAATGTGCCGTAGTCCTTGTGGAATTCATCGGTATTTTCTTCTTTTTTCTTTTTCTGAAATAACATAGACCCTCCTGAAAAACAAAAAGGGCGTTCCCCGAAAGAAACGCCCGCGACAAGCTTATCCGCTGTTAACTTTTAAGAAAGCAAAGGCGGACAGGCAAAGTGTTCTTCCGAAAATAATTCTCCGAAATAATAGCATTATTATGATGTGATATATCTGTTCTGAAAAATGCTCTGCGTACCAATGTTATGAAATAAAGAATATTATTGCGTTTTGCGCACATACTTGCCGCCTCCTTTCCATAAATTTGTAATCATTATAGCATGAAAATAACAGCTTGTCAAGTAAAAATAAAAATTTTCCGCACAAAAATTTTTTACTGTCATATGATATATCGGAACGCTTAATTGCGTTTACAAATTATCCGGAGGATAACAGATGAGCAAACAGATATTTTACAATGAAAACGGTTCGGACTGCGGCTGCGACTGCTGTTCCGATGATAAAAATTCTTTATGCATAAAATTCCCTCCCGGACCTCAGGGAGAAAAAGGTGAGAAGGGCGATCCCGGAGAAAAGGGCGAGCGCGGAGAAAAAGGCGACCCCGGCGAAAAGGGCGAACGCGGTGAGAAAGGCGAGCGCGGTGAGAAGGGTGATCCCGGAGAAAAGGGTGAGCGCGGCGAGAAAGGCGAACGCGGAGCAACCGGTTTGCAGGGTGAAAAAGGTGAGAAGGGTGATCCCGGAGAAAAGGGCGAACGCGGTGAAAAGGGCGATCCCGGAGCTGCGGGACAGATACTGAATTTTGCCGATTTTTACGCGATAATGCCCGACGACAATGTTATTTCCGTCGGCACAGGTGAAGATGTAGAGTTCCCCAATAACGGTCCTGCCGCAGGAACTTCAATAACAAGAGAAAGCGACAGCGCATTTGTGCTTTCCGAACCCGGAACTTATATGGTAATGTTCCAGACAGCCGTTTCGGGATCGGGTCAGCTCGTTCTGACACTTAACGGAAACGAGCTTGAATACACCGTTGCGGGACGAAATGCAGGCTGCTGCCAGATAACGGGAATGGCGCTTGTAAATGTTTATGAAAAGTCGATCCTCACCGTGCGGAATCCTTCGGGAAACAACTATGCGCTCCACATTACGGAAAATGCAGGCGGACAGCAGCCTGTATCAGCGCATCTTATCATAACTCAGATCGGACGATAAACAAGAGAAGTCTCCGCTTTTTTGCGGGGACTTCTTTCTTAGTGTAAAATAAAAGTAGGCAGAGGCAGAAAAGAAAAAAAGAGGGCAAGAAAGCCTTGCCCTCAGAGTCACCATATGCTATAATATTAGTTGCACAAAAAAATATAAAGCA
>CANQTP010000040.1 GCA_947626755.1 uncultured Clostridia bacterium | reverse complement strand
CTTCCCTGAAAAGATTTGGTACTGTCTGACGAGCCACGTTGTTCTATCCTCGTAAACTTGCATGAGATGAAAATTCTTTGACTTATCCGGCTATTAACATTTGGAATAGAATTGTGGCTTTACACTCCTTGAAGTAGTCGAGCTACAGAAAATTATTAAAAGTCCACAGCACCTATTTCTATTATATCACATTTGATGAAAGGAGAGTATGATTTAGGTCTTATCATACAAGAATCAATATGAACGATGATAAAAAGGACATTTTCGATTATGAAACATACATCAAAGGCGAGATAGGAAAGGTAAGGAGAATTGACAGAAAGCCCAAGCCGAAGCCGACTCCGAAACCACAGCAGAAACCTGCAAAATTTTCCTCGCTTGACCTTCCCGAAAAGCAGAAAAAGAAACAGCAGGAGAAGGAAGAATCCATTGAAAATATCCGCCGTATGTTCGGCGAAGCGTTGGACGAATCTCAAGAGGAACTTGCAGAATTTGCCGATGAACAGGTGGTGGATATGCCCGAGACCAACCCCGAAGGCGTTCGGAGAAAATTGTATTTTCTTTTCGGGATAGTAATATCCGTTCTTGCGGTTATAGGGCTTATTTCCACAATAAATTTTGCGGCTGACAAGATAAAGGATTTTGCGGACAACACACAGCAGAAAACGGAATTTGCGCGGTTCGTCTATCCGATCGTAATATGCGATCCCGCACCCTTCAACCAGACGGTGAAACTCCGCAACGATACCATGATAACCGCGGCTATATGGGACATTATCCTTTACGAGGACAAATCCAAGTATGAAGCGGATTTTGACATGATGATAGTTCCCGAACTGGACGTTGAACAGCACGGCACGAAACTTTTCGGGGCGGGGCTTAGTTTTGAACATCAGTCCATTCTCGGCGCGGACGTGCAGTTCTATTACGACGAAAGCATAAAGTCCTACCGTGTTCCCTCAAACCCGAAGTATTTCACCTATTCGCCGTACATTGAGAATATTTCCCGCGTTGGCGAGCGTTACACACTTACCGTGGGATATGTTTCACCGACTCCCGCGTGGCTCACGCTTACTTCTGAGGAAGAACCCGAACCCGAAAAGTATGTTGAATATGTGGTCTCCAAGCGCGGCGATGAAATGACACTTGTAGCAATTCAGGAATCGGACATCAAAGTGGATTCTCCCCACGGACTCTGATAGGGGGCGCACAATATGAACAGGACAAACGCAATGCGGCTTCTGGAAGCCGCAGGCATAGCTTTTGAAACGTCGGAGTACGAGGTTGACGAAAGCGACCTTTCGGGAACTCATGCGGCGGAAATGCTTGGTTTTGATCCGGACATTGTTTTCAAGACCCTTGTTTTAAAGGGCGACAAAATGGGGTATTTTGTATGCTGTATTCCCGTAAACAAGGAGCTTGACCTTAAAAAGGCGGCGAAAGTTTCGGGCAACAAGAAGTGCGAAATGCTTCATGTAAAAGACCTGCTCGGCGTAACGGGATATATCCGCGGCGGCTGTTCGCCTATAGGAATGAAGAAGAAATTTCCCACATATATTGATATTTCGGCGGAGGATAAGGAGAAATTTTCCGTAAGCGCGGGAGTACGCGGTGCGCAGATAATTACTTCTCCCACACGGCTCTGCGAATATCTCGGTGCGGAGTTCAAAGACATTACTGCATGAAAGGAATAGTTTATGATGAAAAGTGAGATAAGAAACGCCGACCTCTGGGAAAGCGGCGAAATAAAGATCCAATGGGTAAAAGGAAATATGCCGCTCCTGCGGGGTATTGAAGAAGAATTTGCCAAGGAAAAGCCGTTCAAGGGCATAAAGATCGCCCTTTCGGTACATCTTGAAGCAAAAACAGCATACTTATGCCGTGTTTTAGCGGCAGGCGGCGCGGAAATGTACATTACGGGAAGCAATCCGCTTTCCACACAGGACGATGTGGCGGCGGCGCTGGTACACGGCGGCTTGAATGTTTTTGCATGGTACAATGCCACTCCCGAAGAATACCACCGCCACACTTCCGCAGTCATAGAAGCAGGACCGAATATCATAATAGACGATGGCGGCGACCTTGTAAATCTTATCCACAACGAATATCCCGAAAAGATAGCGGACGTCATAGGCGGCTGCGAGGAAACGACTACTGGAATTATCCGCCTTATTGCAATGGCAAAGGAAAACAAGCTGAATTTCCCCATGGTTCTTGTAAACAACGCCGACTGCAAGCATCTTTTCGATAACCGTTACGGTACGGGACAATCTGTCTGGGACGGCATAAACCGCACAACTAACCTTATTGTGGCAGGGAAAAATGTTGTAGTTGCGGGTTACGGCTGGTGCGGAAAAGGCGTTTCAATGCGTGCAAAAGGCTTGGGTGCGGAAGTTATCGTTACCGAGATCGACCCTATAAAGGCTATGGAAGCGGTAATGGACGGTTTCAAAGTAATGAAA
Source organism: uncultured Clostridia bacterium (assembly GCA_947626755.1). Classification (GTDB taxonomy): domain Bacteria; phylum Bacillota; class Clostridia; order Oscillospirales; family Ruminococcaceae; genus RGIG8773. The sequence continues at coordinate 20,520 of CANQTP010000040.1, read as the reverse complement.
ATGACCGAAGCCGCAAAGATAGGCGATTTCTTCATAACCGTAACAGGCTGTCGGGACGTTATCACCGAGGAAAGTTTCCGCGTTATGAAAGACGGAGCTATCTGCTGCAATGCGGGGCATTTTGACGTGGAAGTTGACGTTGCCACATTAAAGAAAATTGCCGTTGAGACCAAGACCGCCCGGAATAACATTCAGGGCTATAAGCTTGACAACGGCAAGTGGATATATGTTATTGCCGAGGGACGGCTTGTGAACCTTGCGGCAGGGGACGGACACCCCGCGGAAATAATGGATATGAGTTTTGCCATACAGGCGCTGTCCGCGCTTCATCTTGTGAAAAACAGGGGACAGCTTAACGAAAAGATAATCGAAGTTCCCAAATACATTGACCGTCAGGTGGCGGAGCGCAAAATACGTTCATGGGGAATGGAGATAGACAAGCTCACTGACGTTCAGGAGAAATATCTTAACAGCTGGCAGGGAGAATGACAGCTCACTGTTAAGGCAGGGGGGATATATATGAAAAAGATCTTTCTGTTTTTTATGATCGCGTTTATCCTGTCATTATCGGCTTGTAACAGTCCTGAGCCGTCCGCTGCGGAAAGCACGTCAGCATAATTTCCGAAACGCTTTTCAGGACGGAGGAGGGAAATTCGCTCTGGCTCGAAGCGGTAAACAATTCGGAAAATATGGTCTATGTGGTCATAACGGATATTTTAATAAACGGTGTTTACATATCTGAAAGTAAGGATGTGTATCTTCCGTCGGGCAGAAAGGAAATAACAGAGATAGATACCGAAGACATATTCCCGTATGATACATTTGAATTACTGGGATATGACAGCTTGGAAAATATCGGTCTGAGTTTTGCTTTGTATGATGAAGATCATAGCTTGATCTCCGAAGGAAAAGACATAACGCTTGAATATTCCGACAGCAAAACGCCTGTTGACACTTCCGGCGATGAAGTTTACAACAAGGACGGAGTGAGAATAATTTCCAAGGGTATTGCAAAGGCTCCCGAAGGTGAAGATGGGGTCTTGCTGTTCCTTGTGGAAAACAAAAGCAGCGAGGAGATCTACATAGGCTATGATTACGACGGCACTATAATGCTGAATGGAAAAGAAGAGTATATGATAATGAGTATCAGCGTTCCCGGCGGGGAATACGGGCTTCTTGCCGTTGAAGTAAACGAATATGACCTTAAAGCAGTCGGGCTTGCTTCCATAGACGACCTGAAAAGTTTTACCGCTGATATATGCGTTTTCGGAGACAATATTGACGGTAAAGGCAGGATAGAAGCAAATTATTAAAATTTAAAGAGCATCGTTTTGAATTTACGATGCTCTTTTGCTTTATAATATTTTTTTCACGGTTTCCCGCTCTATGAGTTTGTAGGGAAGCCTTATTTTTTTTCTTATTTTGGAATTGTTGTTTATGTTGGAAATAAGTTCCTCAACGACTGTTCTGCCGATCTCGTAACAAGGCTGTTCCACGGTGGTTATTCCCGGAGTGTACATTCCGCTGAGAAGAATGTTGTCAAATCCGCATACGGAAATATCTTCTCCCACATTATACCCCTCGGAAAGTGCTTTTTTCACAACTCCCGCAGCAAGAATATCCGAAATGCAGAAGACAGCATGGGGAGGGTCGGGGAGTCCTCTGAAATATTCAAAGCCCAATGCTCCGTGACTGAAATCGTATGTTCCTTTGTAAATATATTCCTCCCGGAATGGTATCCCGTTTTCAAGAAGCGCGCGCTTGTAGCCGTTTTCACGGTCGAGCGATGAGGCTGCCGCGCCGTTTGTGGAGATCATTCCGATCTTTTTATGTCCGCATTTTATCATATAGTCCACGGCGGCATATGCTCCGCCTTCGTCATCTACGGAAACTGTCAGGACGTCCGCGCCTTCCGAGCGTTCGCAGCAGAGGGCAATGGGATATTTTCCGCTTAGATCCATAAGAGCCTTTGCGTCAAGCTGTGTTCCCAGAAGTATTGCCGCATCGGCTGTGCGGTTGAAAAGCATATTCAGCAAACGCATTTCCAGCGCATAATTGCTGTTTGATGTACTCAGAAGAATATCATATCCGTATTCCGATGCCGCATTCTGCATTCCTCTGATTATTTCGCTGTAAAATGTCTGTTCCGTTGAGGGGATTATTGCAAGTATGATATTTGTTTCGCATCGTCTAAGATTTCTGCCGAGAAAGTTGGGACTGTACCCCAGTTCTTTTATTGCTTTATTGACCTGTTCTGCTGCTGCTTCGGAAACCGCCGCGCTGTTGTTGAGGACTCTTGAAACTGTAGCCACGGAAACTCCCGCCGCTTTTGCCACGTCTTTTATAGTTGCGTTCATTTATGTAAAAATCTGCCTTTTTAAGGCAGTTCTCCTTTCAAAAAATAAAACTCCATGATATAAATTTTATAATATAACGCAAATTTTTTCAATTGACAATATATCTAAAAAAGAAAGCATTAATTTTACAGTATCTTTTCATTATCTTTGAGGGAACGGCTTTCCTTGTTGTATTTGCGGGTTTTCCTGTCCTGCCTTTTACGGACGTTCTTTTCGGTAAAAAAGTTAAAGAATGTCAGTGCGGCAAGCAGTATTGTAACTATCACCGTCAGGAGATGTTTTTCCGCAAGGGCTTCTGTGGAAGCTTTCGGGATAAGTTCGTTGGGTATTGCATAAAATCCAGAAACTGTATATATGTAGGCAGCTGTGCCAATAATATTAAAGATAATGGGCAGCAGGAATTTTTCAAAACAAGCTAAAATTGTACCCAAAATAAGGAAAAATGAACTTATCAGGAGCGCGACTCCCAGATCGCCGTATTTATCAAAATTTACCACTATTATGGAAACTCCGCCGAAAATATTTGTAAATCCCGCGAATACTGCCGCCGCGATGATACAGAGTACCATTGAGATGATCCTTGCTTTTTTCATAAAAATTTTCCTTTCTTCCTATCAGCTGATATAAATAGTATATCACAAAAAATTTACATATGCAAGCGGAATTTGAATTTCTATATTCGACAAGTTATTTTAAAGTTTAGGTGTAAAATAACCAAATAAAAAGCATTGATAAATCGGGTCAAATTGAGAATAGTAATAAGGCGGTCAGCCGCAGGATTTCGAGGAAAGGAGAGTTTTGTTTCCCGATTGAAATAAAGCGGAATGTAAAAATATGAGAAATTTTATAAAATTTGCGGCAGTAATGGCAAATATGCTTATTCTGGCGGTTTTGAGCGTCATAGTATATTATAACCGTTCTCTGCCGAATAACTATTATATAGCCGCAGGAAGCGAACTGCAAATATCAGGCATTATCTCGGCAGTTCCCTGCGGAAGGGTTTATCCTACAGGTTTTTCCATACCTGCGGGAAGTACAGACGTAAAACGTGCGGAACTAAGATTATTGGGTATCATTCCAATAAAAACGGTAAATATACAGGAGATAGATGAACCATATCTTATCCCATGCGGAACTCCGTTTGGGATAAAACTGCTTACAGACGGAGTTATCGCCGTAGAATTAAGCAGTTTTGAGTCGGAATGCGGAATATGTTCTCCCGCTCTTGATGCAGGGATAAAGACAGGGGATATTATCAAGACCATAAACGGAAAAAAGATACTTTCAAACGATGATATAGCCGATGTTATAGAGGACAGCGAAGGAGAAGCTGTGAAAGTTGATCTGGTAAGAAACAGCAAAAATTTTACCATAAGCGTTGTTCCGAAGCTTTGCATGGCGGACGGAAGTTATCGCATAGGAATGTGGGTCCGAGACAGTTCGGCAGGGATAGGCACCCTTACATTCTATGATCCGCGGACAAAATGTTTTGCGGGACTGGGACACCCTGTCTGCGATGTTGACACAGGCTGCATAATGCCCTTATACAAAGGCGAAGTGGCAGAAGTTACGGTAAACAGCATAAAAAAGGGCAGATCGGGCGTTCCGGGCGAACTTGTGGGAAGTTTCTCGGCAGGCGGAGCAATGGGAACTCTTGACGCAAACTGCGAAAACGGACTTTACGGAACATTGAACGGATTTGAAAGTGTTCTTGAACCTGTAAAATTGGGCATGAGACAGGAGATCGAGACGGGAAAAGCTTATATTTACACCACAATAGACGGAAAACTTCCCGAAAAATATGAAATTGTAATTGATAAAATAGATCTTCAGGATAGTGACAGCGGGAAAAATATGATAATCAAGGTAACGGATAAGGAACTTCTGGAAAAAACAGGCGGAATAGTTCAGGGAATGAGCGGAAGTCCCATAATTCAGAACGGGAAGCTTGTAGGAGCGGTAACTCATGTATTTGTAAACGATCCTGCTAAGGGATATGCTATTTTTGCGGATACCATGTACGACAGTTCACAAGACATCATAAATGCTGATCCTGCCGCATAAAATGAAAGTAAAGCTGTGCAGGCGAGCGAAAAATTGCCCGTCTGCACAGAAAATCTGCCGTAATGAAAACTTTGGCAAAAAAATTTGAAAAAAACTATTGACAAAAGAATATTTTTGTTGTATAATAAATAAGTCGTCGATAATGCGGCGGTCGTTTGCATTAATTCGGGAGCTTAGCTCAGCTGGGAGAGCATCTGCCTTACAAGCAGAGGGTCATAGGTTCGAGCCCTATAGTTCCCACCATATTGGCCCGGTAGTTCAGTTGGTCAGAACGCCGCCCTGTCACGGCGGAGGTCGTGAGTTCGAGCCTCATCCGGGTCGCCATTTTAAAATAATATGCGGATTTAGCTCATCTGGTAGAGCGCCACCTTGCCAAGGTGGAGGTAGCGGGTTCGAGCCCCGTAATCCGCTCCATATGGGGCGCTATAGCCAAGTGGTAAGGCGTGGGTCTGCAACACCCTGATTCCCCGGTTCAAATCCGGGTGGCGCCTCCAGAAAAAACGGTACGATCAATTTGGATCGTACCGTTTTTATTTTTAATAGCAGGGAAGTTGTGCTTCTGATCCCATGCGCATGACTTTACTTTCTGCTCAGATCCGGAAATATTATTGCTTGCTGTCATTTAAGTACATTGTCTGTTAAGGATCGGTACTTAATATTGTTTTTATATCATTGTCGGATAAACCAAATGCTTTCATTCTGGCAAGGATCTCATTATCTCTCTCTGCTCTGCCTTCTGCTCTGCCTTTGGCTAAGCCTTTAGCTAAGCCTTTGGCTATGCCTTTTTCAACGCCTTCCTCAAAGCCTTCTTCTCTTTGCTCGGCAAATGTTCTTTCTTCATCATATTCGGTAATACACATACGTTTCACCTCCGACCTGTTTGCCATCAAAAATGGTTTTATAAGCGAATCTTCCGACAGATCATTCAATGCTCTGTCTATGGCGTTTTCTATAGTATATCATGCATTACCGAAAATTACAAGCGGTTTTATAAATAAAATCAATTTGAATAATATTTTGTGGAAATCATTCATTAAATTACCTGACATAATAAATTTATGCCCGTAAATAATATTAAGGCAAACCTCAAAACGCGGTTTACAGTTCGCATAAAAGCGAATAAAATATAAATTTGTTATGTAAGGAGATAATCACAATGAAAGATGTAAATTCTCAGAAGGGCAAAGAAACTATGGAGCGCTTCAAGATGGAAGCTGCAAACGAAGTAGGCGTTAACCTTAAGAACGGTTACAACGGTGATCTCACTTCAAGAGAAGCAGGTTCCATCGGCGGACAGATGGTAAAGAAAATGATCTCTGCTTATAAGCAGGGTCTTAACGGCTAAGCCCGCTAAAATATTATTGACTGAAAACAGTTAAAAATACCCCGCAGAGCTTTATTTGCTGTGCGGGGTATTTGATATTTGCGTGATCTGAAAATATTTTTTCAGTTTTCGCCGTTTCGCGTCAGGAAAGAGTAGATGTCGCTTTTTTTGGATCCCGTTGACTTTGCGGCTTCCTTGCAGGCGTCGGCGGGCTTCATTCCCCCGGAGATAAGCCGTCTTGCCATTTCGGCGGCATCTTCTATGGAAAGTTCTTCTGCGGGCTTTTCGGAACTTGCTCCCTCTACGACAAGCACAAATTCGCCTTTTGGGTTCTTGTCCGCGTAATATTCAAGCGCGCCCGAAAGCGTCGTTCTGATAACTTCTTCGTGGATCTTGGTAAGTTCGCGGCAGATGGCAATTTTCCTGTCGCCGAAATATTCCAGCATATCCGAAAGAGTTGCCGTCAGCTTGTGGGGAGCTTCGTAAAATATCAGAGTGTGGGTGTCCTTGGCAGCTTCCGCAAGATGAGTATAGCGCTGCTTTTTGGTGACGGAAAGAAATCCTTCAAATGCGAAACGTGATGGAGAGATCCCGCTTATTGCCATAGCGGACGCCATTGCCGTAGGTCCGGGAACAACTTCGATGGGAATATTATTTTCTATGCAGCGGCGGACAAGATCCTCTCCCGGGTCGGAAATGCAGGGCATTCCCGCGTCCGAAACAACGGCGCAGCTTTCTCCCGAAAGCATACGTTCAACGATCTCTTCTGAGACCTGCTTTACCGAATGTTCATGATAGCTGACAAGATGTTTTTTTATTTCAAAATGATTAAGAAGCTTGACGGTGACCCGCGTATCCTCCGCACAGATAAAATCTACGCTTTTAAGCGTTTCAACTGCACGATAGGTAATATCTCCCAGATTTCCTATAGGAGTTCCCACTACAAAAAGCTTTCCGCTCATATAAGTTTTCCTCCTTCGGGAATGTTTGTCTTTCCGCCGCCGTATATCCGCAGAAGTTCTTCGGAAAATCCGTTTTCACCGTTGATGTAAAGCTGGGGCAGGACTTTCATGAACGGTTTCCCGCCTTTGCTGCCGCTTATGAGAAAAAGCCACGGAGCGGCGTTCGGCTCTTTGCAGACAAAGCGCAGAGTTTTCGGTTCAATGCCGTTGTTTTTCATTGCGGAAACAACGTCTGCAAGGCGTTCGGGACGGTTGCAAAGGCAGAGTTTTCCGCCGAATTTAAGAAGCTTTGAAGCCGTCCTGCAAATGTCGTCAATATTGCACAGGATCTCGTGCCTTGCAATGCGCTGGGCTTCGGTAAGGCTTTCTATACCTGCATTTGTTGCCTTGTAAGGCGGATTGCAGGTGACAACGTCCAGAGTTCCGATGGGAATATCGCCGACAATGTCTTTCAGGTCTTTACATATAGGGAAAATATTGTCAAATCCGTTCTTTTCAATGGTGATCTTCAGCTGTTCTATAGCCTGCTGCTGTATATCCACGGCATAGATAATTTTCGGGGAAAAAGTCATTTGCATAAGAACGGCGATTATCCCGCAGCCTGTGCCAAGATCGCAAACTTTGTCTTTGTGTCTCGGAGCGGCATGATCCGCCAGCAGGAAAGCGTCCGTGCCGAATTTGTGTTCATCGGAAACGCATATTTCAACCTCGTTCCGCAGTGCTTCAAAAGTAAATTCCGACATATCAGCCCACCATCATCTTGCCTTCGGGGTAAACTTCATTTTTCATTCCCGCGCGGTTCACGGATATTGAGATCGCAAATGATACAGGTCCCACACGTCCTATAAACATTGTCAGGCAGAGGAGTATCCTTGAAATAGTATTGCACAGCGAGGAAACGCCAACACTCAGTCCCGATGTGGAAAACGCGGAGACTGCTTCATAAGCGGCATCAATGCCCTGAATATCTGCGGAAGTATTTGCATAGAACAGCACACAGGCGGTAAATGCAGCGACTATAGCAGCAAGGACAATGATGGTAAGGGATTTATAGACAGATTCCTTGTCTATTTTGCGTCCCATGATTATGGTATCGCTTTTGTTCTGTATAACGCTGAGAACGGTCATAATGATGATCGCAAAAGTTGTGATCTTTATACCGCCGCCCGTTGAACCCGGCGCAACGCCTATAAACATGAGAAGTATTGAGAAAAGCTTGGTGATGGATCTCATTGAGCCGAGGTCAAATGTATTGAATCCTGCCGTTCTGAGACTTACCGAGTAGAAGAAGCTTTCGGTGATCTTTGATATGAAACCCGCTTTTCCGATAGTTGCGGGATTGTTCCACTCTGTGATGATAGTCAGCAGCGTTCCGGTAACTATAAGGATAAGGGTAAATATAAGCACAATGCATGATTGCAGGGAAAGACGCTTTTTCTTGCGGTATTCTATAATATCCATCCACACGAAAAATCCGAGTCCGCCTGCTATTATGAGAAGTGACACGACTATCATGACGATCGGGTCATCTGCAAACGGCGAAAGGCTGCAGAACGGCGTTTCAACAGCGCCCATTATGTCAAATCCCGCATTGCAGAATGATGATATGGCAATGAATACCGATATGTAGACGCCTTTTACACCATATTTCGGAACTAATGACGTCATGAGCAGCAATGCGCCTATGAATTCGCATATTGCAGAAATTTTGATAACATATTTTACCAGAAGTTTTACGTCGGAAAATCCCGAAGTATTCACGGATTCCGAAGCCACCTGAATGGAACGAAGTTCCAGCTTTTTCCTGATAAGGAAGTTGAAGAACGAAACTAACGTAACAAATCCCAGACCGCCTATCTGGATCATCAATAGAATGATTATCTGACCGAAAATGCTCCAGTGAGTTCCGGTATCTACGACCACAAGCCCTGTAACGCAGGTCGCCGATGTGGCGGTAAATATGGCGTCAACGGGGTTTGTGAACTGCCCCTCGGTTGACGAGAAAGGGAGCATAAGCAGCAAAGAGCCTATCGCAATGACTATTACAAAGCTGAGAACTATGGTCGCCGCAGGCTTCGGGGCTTTAGGTCTTGTTTTAATTGAAGGCATTATTGATTACCTCTGTTCGATAAAATGTTCTGCTATGAACAGAATAAACTCATTATACCACATTGCTCCCGATTTTTCAAGTATTTTTAACATCTGTTTTTCGGTGCAGGATCTGTTGACAGCGTCTTTTATATAAATTTTACAAAAACCCCTTGACAGTTAATCGTTTTCTATGTAAAATATATAGTATATAGTCGGGATATGTTCCCACTTTTAAAAGGAATATTTTGTAAATCAATGTACGGCAAAGTACATATTTAAGGAGGATAAACCAATGAGCGAATTTTTCAAAGGCATAGGCAAGATCCCTTTTGAGGGAAAAAACAGCACGAATCCCCTTGCGTTCAAGTATTATGACCCCGATGCGATGATCGGCGGCAAGAAGATGCGGGATCAGCTTAAATTTGCCCTTTCTTGGTGGCATACCATGGGCGGCGACGGAACGGATATGTTCGGCGTGGGAACTGCCGATAAGACTTGGGGCGAATCCGATCCCGCTGCAAGAGCAAAGGCTAAAGTAGACGCTGCTTTTGAAATAATGGATAAACTTTCCATTGATTATTTCTGCTTCCATGACAGAGATCTTTCTCCCGAATACGGCAGCCTTGCGGAAACTAACGCAAAGATGGACGAAGTTACAGACTACATTGCCGAGAAAATGAAGAAAGATCCTTCCAAAAAGTGCCTTTGGGGAACAGCTAAATGTTTCGATCACCCAAGATATATGCACGGTGCGGGAACTTCTCCTTCCGCAGACGTTTTCGCTTATGCAGCCGCTCAGATAAAGAAAGCCGTTGAAGCTACAGTGAAGCTTGGCGGAAACGGTTACGTTTTCTGGGGCGGACGTGAAGGCTATGAAACTCTTCTGAATACAAATATGGCTCTGGAACTGGATAACATGGCTCGCCTTATGAAAATGACCGTTGAGTATGCCCGTTCCATAGGCTATAAGGGTGATTTCTATATCGAACCCAAGCCCAAGGAACCCACAAAGCATCAATATGATTTCGATACTGCAACAGTTCTGGGATTCCTCCGCAAGTACGGTCTTGACAAGGATTTCAAGATGAACATAGAAGCTAACCATGCTACTCTTGCGCAGCATACTTTCCAGCACGAACTCAGAGTTGCAAGGGATAACGGCGTTTTCGGTTCAATTGATGCAAATCAGGGCGATACGCTTCTCGGCTGGGATACCGACCAGTTCCCCACAAATGTTTACGATGCGGCGCTTTGTATGTATGAAGTTCTTAAAGCGGGCGGATTCACAAACGGCGGTCTGAACTTCGACTCAAAGGCTCGCCGCGGTTCTTACACGCCCGAGGATATTTTCCACAGCTATATTGCGGGTATGGACACATTTGCTCTCGGTCTGAAGATCGCCGACAAGATCATTTCCGACGGCAGGATCGACAAGTTCGTTGCAGATCGTTACGCTTCTTGGAACACAGGCATAGGCGCGGACATCATCAGCGGCAAGGCTACTCTTGCAGACCTTGAAAAATATGCTCTTGAAAAGGGAGAGGTTACCGATTCTCTCACCAGCGGCAGACAGGAAATGCTTGAGTCTATACTCAATAACATTATGTTCAGCCTTTGATCTGAAATTGTTTGGGAAACCGCATAAAGCGGTTTCCCAAAATATAGATAAGGAAATTTTATATGGCAGATTTTATTTTTGAAACAGCGCGGCTCGGTCTGCGGAGGTTTCGGGCTTCCGACGGGGAGGATTTTGCGGAAATTCTCACAGATGAAGAAACAAGTTATTTTGAGCCTTATGACACATTTACATATGAAAATGCGTTAAAAGAAGCGGAAAAGCTTTCGGGCGATGAGCATTTCTTTGCCGTGATACTCAAGGAAACGGGAAAACTTGTCGGGAAAATTTATTTTGAGGATAAAAAGTTTTTCGGCACTTGGGAAATAGGATATTCTTTCAACCGAAAATATTGGGGAAACGGCTATGCTCTCGAAGCGGTCAAAGGCGTTATCAATTACGCCTTTTCGGAAATGAATGTTCATAGGATCTATGCGGAAGCGGACGTTCTCAACACGCGTTCCATAAAACTTCTTGAGCGTGCGGGACTTCGCAAAGAGGGCGTTTTTCTGAAAAGCGCGCATTTTCAAAATGACAGTAACGGCGAGCCGATATGGGGAGATTTTGCGGCTTACGCAATTTTAAAAGACGAATATAACAGTAAAAACTGATACTATATAAGGAGTTCGTTATGAAAAAAATTATTTCCGTATTATTGGCAGTGATGATCTCTGCGGCATCTTTTGCCGTAACTGCCGATGCGGCAGGATGGAAAAAAACAAAAAGCGGCTATGTATATGTTTATAACAGCGGGAATATTGCCGAGCCGGGATTCCTGAAAATAGCCCAGAAGACCTATTATATCCAGCCAAACGGCGTCCGCAAGACAGGCTGGCTGAAAATGAGAGACGGCACAAAATATTATTTTGACAAAAACGGCGTAATGGCAAAAAACAAGCGGATAAATTTTTCCGACGGCTCATATTATTTCAAGTCGGACGGAAAAATGGCTGCCGATTACTGCCTTAAGATCGGCAAGAACTTTTATTATTATGATAATGACGGAAGGCTTTCAAACGAAGCTGTTCTCGGATTCGGCATGAAGCTTGAAGATTTTATTGCCGTTACGGACGAAACATATTACGGTGAGGGCTTCGACACCGATGAAGTATACGGCTATAATACCTATGTTCTCGGCGTGCCTATGGACACGGAATACTGCGTTTTTACAAAAGCTGCCACAGGGTATTATGATGATATGTATGAATTTACAAACGGCGAACTTACGGCTTACGGTTATCTGTTTTCGGAAGAATACGGCGAACTTAGAGCTATTGCAAAATATTTTGAGGAAAAATTTGACGAACCGCCTGTTTTTGATCTTGGCAGCACCGATGCGTGTTATTGGGAACGTGACGGATATTATCTTTCGATCTTCCATTATGAAGCGGAGCGCTTCTGCGCGGTGTATTCAATTGACAGACCCGAAATGCTCGATTAAATATTAAAATCATGGAGGAAAAATTTATGCGCTATGTAATTGGCATCGACATCGGAACAAGCGGTACAAAGACAGTTCTCTTTGACGAGGGGGGAAAGGTCATTGCTTCCGCAACGGTAGAGTACCCTATGTATCAGCCTAAAAACGGCTATGCAGAGCAGGATCCTGAGGACTGGTACAATGCCGCAGTTTCCACGATAAAAACCGTTCTGGAAAAAAGCGGCATCGCTAATGCCGATATTGTGGGCATAGGTCTTTCGGGACAGATGCACGGTCTTGTTATGCTTGACGAAAAGGGCGATGTTATACGCCGTTCCATAATCTGGTGCGATCAGAGAACTGCCAAGGAAGTTGACGAAATGAACCGCAAGCTTGGCAGGGAAAAACTTATTGAAATCACCGCAAATCCCGCTCTTACGGGCTGGACGGCGGCAAAAATTCTCTGGGTCAGAAACAACGAACCCGAAAATTACAAGAAATGCCGTCATATACTTCTTCCAAAGGACTATGTCCGCTATAAACTGACGGGAGAATTTGCAACGGAAGTTTCTGACGCTTCGGGAATGCAGCTTTTGGACGTTCCCAACCGCTGTTGGAGCGAGGAAGTCTGCAAAGCTCTTGACATTGATATGTCAATGCTTGCAAAAGTCTATGAATCCTGCGAGGTAACGGGAAAGATAACCGAGTCCGCTGCTGAGATCACAGGTCTTGCGGCAGGAACTATAGTTGTAGGCGGTGCGGGAGACAATGCCGCCGCTGCTGTGGGAACAGGCGTTGTTACCGAGGGAAAAGCGTTTACCACCATAGGAACTTCGGGTGTGGTATTTGCGCATACCCCGAAAGTTTCCATAGACCCGAAAGGCAGAGTTCATACCTGCTGTGCCGCTGTTCCCGGAGAATGGCATATCATGGGCGTTACCCAAGGCGCGGGACTTTCCCTCAAATGGTTCAGGGATAACTTCTGTCAGGCTGAAAAGGACACTGCAAAACTTATGGGCGTTGACGAATACTATCTTATGGATAAAGAAGCGGAGACCGTTCCCATCGGTGCGAACCGCCTTGTATATCTGCCGTATCTTATGGGTGAGAGAACTCCTCACCTTGACCCTGATGCAAGGGGAATGTTCATCGGGCTTTCCGCTATCCACACTAAAAAGGATATGCTCCGCGCGGTAATGGAAGGCGTTGCATATTCTCTCAGGGACTGCGTGGAAATTTGCCGCGGAATGGGCATAAATGTTTCGGACATGATGGCTTGCGGCGGAGGAGGAACTTCACATCTCTGGCGGCAGATGCTTGCGGATCTGTATGCTTGTCCTGTTAAAACAGCGTCTTCAAAGGAAGGTCCTGCGTTGGGTGTTGCGATACTTGCGCTTGTGGGTGCGGGAGTTTACAATTCGGTGCAGGAAGCCTGCGAAAAAATAGTGGGCGTGGGCAAAGTCCAGAAGCCTGTCAAGGAAAATGTTTCGGCATATGAAAAATATTTCCGCCTTTATGATGAAATTTATCCTGCCGTTAAGAATATTTATTCAAAACTTGCTGATCTATAATAAAGTTAAGCTCCTGCCGATCTCTGATCGGCAGGATTTTTTACGGCAAGAAACATTTGAAAATTAACGGAAATCAATTTTTTATCGTCTCATATATTTCCTCAAAACATCAAGAAAGTATTCGGTAATTGTGATATTATATTATCAAGATAACGTTATCGGAACGGTGATAAAATGAATAAATTTGAAATTCTGTCTCAGATCCTTGAATACATTGAGGAAAATATTACGGAGGATATTTCTCCCGAGGACTGCGCTAAAAAGTGCGGATATTCGCTTTCCAATATGCAAAAAATGTTCCGATGTGTTTTTCACATCGGGATAAGCGATTACATTTCAAGGCGAAGGCTGACCGCTGCGGCAAAAGAGCTTATAGGATCGGACGCGTCGATTCTTGATATTGCTTTGAAATACGGATATAATTCCCACGAGACTTTTACAAGAGCGTTTGTGAGATTATGGGGAATTACACCGTCGAAATACCGCAGAACGAGAAACTTTTCCGGAATTTTCCCGAAGCTGGAACAGCCGAGACAGGTATTTGATGAAAGGAGAAATTTAATAGTGACAAGCAAAAAATTTTTCGATCAGACAGACCTTTACGACCTTATTATGGAACGCAGAGGAAAGTTCGCGGTATGCTTCGATATGGTGCATCTTATGTACATCAACGATACTTTCGGACATTCCGCAGGAGATATGGCGATCGCCGAATGTCTCCGCAGGATCGACCAAGCAGCCGAAGATGATATGTTCCTTATGCGGATAGGCGGGGACGAGTTTGTGCTGATAACAAACCTTGACGATATTTCAAACGCAGAAGAGATAGCAGAAAAAATTCTTGCTTTCAACGAAAATACTGTCAGGTGGGGTGAGAACGATATTCCTGTATCAATGCAGGCGGGATATGTCAGAATTCCCGAAAAAGGAAATATCCGATACAACGATCTGTTCGACAGCTTTATGATCGCAAGCAGGAAAAACTGAAATTTATGAAATTCAAAATGCGTTCCGAAATGCTCGGAGCGCATTTCAGATTATCTAAAAACATATTTTAAATTAATTTTTGAAAAATTTTAAGGCTGCGCGGAGATCAGATTCCGTGCAGCCTTTTGCATTAAAAATTATTTGTTGAAACAATGATATAAAGCGCGGAAATATGCATTATGATCCTGACCGTCCGAAAGTCCTGAGACCTGACCGTCACCTGCTTCGAGTATTTTCCAGCTGCCGTCTGAAATTTCGGCATAATCAACGGTATAATATTTGCCGTGGAGAACTTTGTACTTTTCCGTTAATTTACGCGGCGGCAGAGGAGCGGCAGGAGACTGTCCCGAATTACGGCTTACGGAAATAATTTCGCCGTTCCCGTAGAACACACGGTATTCGTTGGTTTTGTCACCGTATTTTTTCAGATCGAGAAATTCCTTTACGCATATCCCGCCTGTAAAAAGATCTCCTCTGTAACGATAAAAAATTTCCATTTGTTTTTGAAATTCTTCTTCCGTGACAGAACGGTCGAAAAATTTCGGAAAATCCGTTCCCTTAACGGATTTTACAAAATCTTTTATCATAAATTTATTGAATTTGTTTTTTATTTCCGTAAGGTCGATTTTTGCATTCTGAGGATAAATTATCATTTCTGCGGTATCAGGATAAATTTTTTCATAAATATTCGGAAAAATGTGAAACCTTTCGTATTCTTCGGGAGATGTCACCAAAAAAATATTTTTGCTTTTCAAATTATAATAAAATTCCGAATATTTTTCAGGTTTCATCATCCAGCCGCGGTAAATTGCATTGCATGGCTCGTAAATATTCTTATTCAATAAAAGCTTATTTTCGTTGAACCATTTATCATATGAAAATAAAACAACATTGAATTGTCCGTTTTCCATAACTGCATCATATTCTTTTTTCAGATCGGGGTCGATCGTTTTATCCGAAAAATAATCGGACGGAAACAACAGCGTACATACTGACATAAAAATTACCTTTCTTTATTCTGCAATATTTTTTCCATAACAATAAAACCGTCATTATTTTTTCTTTTGTATAAGCGGTATTCTTCCGTATTTTCAAAAACTTTTTCGGTGACGGCAGAACCGTTTTCCCAAACTTTATATTCTTTGGGATTGTACCCGCATTCCATATAGAATTTTTCAACATATCCGCCTGCCGAACCGATCGATATAAACGATGCGCCGTAATTTTCAGCCGCTTTTTCAAAATGTTCAATAAGACGTTTTCCTATGCCGTTTTTTTGAAACGGTTCTTTTACCGCGATCCCGTCAAGAACGAAAGAACCGTCATTTAACGGTCTTTTCCAACCGAAACAAATACCCGTGATCTCATTTCCGGAAACAGCTGCAAGAAAAGTCTGCGGATAAATTTCCTGCTGTATTTTCATTTTTTGCCTGTCGCTGCCGGGGAGATATTCTGCGGCGAGAGAATAGAAATTTTCTGATATTTTTTCGTTAAGAGTAATTATTTTCAAGTCTTTGTACATATTATATCACCTTTTTTATTATAGCATATATTTTTTTAAATGTAAATAATTATTATTGATCTGTCACGCTTTAACGGAAATTTTATGTATTCTTAAAATTTTCTTGTCAAGCTCGTACATTATAATAAAAATTATCGCCGCGGCGCAAAGGTAAATGACCGTTTCAAAAAATACCGAGGAGAAACTTATAAACCTTGCCGCCGCCGATGCAAGCTGACAGCAGAAAAAGCAGAGTATGAACGGTTTTACGATATACCCGCAGATGTCAAAAGGAACGTCCGAAATCCTGCACACAAAAGCTATCCGCACTATGTTGCTGTAAATGTTGCTTGCGTAGTAGGAGATAAGCACTCCCGTAAATCCGTATAGATCTACAAATATCACAACACATACTATTCTTATGATATACTCGCAAAGACTGTTTACGGTGGAAAAATTCTGCCTGCCAAGTCCCTTTATTATTCCTTCAAGAACAATTTCAAGATAGATGAACGGCACAACGGGGAACATTTTTACAAGTGTTTCGCCTACAAGACTGTCGGCGGGGCAGAGAATCTCGCCGATGTTCTTTCCTGCTGTCAGTAACATTCCCGATATGAAAAAGGAGTACATGAACGAACGGTCAAAAACTTTTCCTATAAGACTTTTCACGCGGAGGGTGTTTGCGGCGGAATTTGCCCGCGCTATTTCGGGAATGATTATGTTCGACAGGCTTGTGAGAATTACAGCAGGGAAGAACACCGTGGGGATTATCATTGCTTCAAACATTCCGTACTCGCTCATTGCCTGTTCTGCCGAAGGATCATGTTTCAGGAGCATTATGGGAACTAACGCTTCATTGGCGGTGGACATTATCATCTGCACATATCCGCTTGCCACAATAGGCAGGGAAAGTTTAAGATATGCGGGGATCTTCGTTATTCTCGGGCAGTTTTCGGGCAGGGCGGTGAAACGCTTGTATTCCGCAGAATATTTTACCGCATAGTACATTCCGCTTACGATCTCGCCTATGAGAATGGACGAGGCTATCATTATGTAAACGCTCAGACCTTTGTCAAGCAGGAACAGCGTTCCCGCCATGAGAGAAGTCCATTTTGCGGCAAATTCTATAATATCCCCTATGCAGGGGACTTTTACATTTCGTACCCCGTTGAAATATCCTCTTATGCATGAACCGAGGGCGGCAGGCGTCAGCGAAAGCGCGATGATCCTCACCGAGACTGCAAGTTCGGGCGCACCGCCTGCCTTTTCAGATATGATGCGGGCAAGTCCTATGGAAATAATTGCAAATGTCATTGACAAAATAAGGGAAAATCCCAGAGAAAGCCGCATTATCCTGCGGACGTTGCCGTTTCCCGCGCCTATCTCCTCGGAAACGAACCTGCTGGTGGAAATGAATATATTTCCGTTGGCAAGCACCATTATAAAGCTGAAAAGCGAGAAGATAAGAGTCATTATCCCTACGGAAGCCGTTCCCAGCTTGTTGGAGATAAGAATGTTCATTAAAAGACCAAGTCCCTGCAAAAGAAACGACACAATAGTAAGTTTTGCGGTGTCTTTTGCGATACGGTTCATAAAAATTTTCAAGGTTTTACCCCCATTTCTTAGTAATATTTATGAAAATAACTTAACTTTCTGTGTAATCTGTTGCTATTTCAGGAAGAATTGGATATAATAAGATATGTATGCAAATATTGGCTTGGAGATGAATGTTATTTATGTCAAAAACAAAAGCAGAGAGATTTTTTGACGATATAAGGGGTAAAAGCATCGCCTTTATCGGTATAGGAGTATCAAACAACGATGCTATAAGAATGTTCCTGAAAAAAGGTCTGGACGTTACCGTCTGCGACAGGCGTACCCGCGAAGAAGCGGGAGAAATTGCGGAGGAGTTCAAAGCATCGGGCGCAAAGCTTGCTTTCGGGGAAAATTATCTTGAAACTGCCTGCGGCTGCGATATAATTTTCCGCGCTCCCGGGGTGTATTACAATATTCCCGAACT
This sequence comes from uncultured Clostridia bacterium, assembly GCA_947626755.1. GTDB lineage: Bacteria > Bacillota > Clostridia > Oscillospirales > Ruminococcaceae > RGIG8773. Next base: position 2,605 of record CANQTP010000040.1, on the reverse strand, counting down.
GAAAGCGGCAAGAGAAGCGGGGAAAGTCGTTACTTCCGAAATGGAAGTGTTCTTTGATCTCTGCCCATGCAAAATTTATGCAATAACGGGAACGGACGGCAAGACCACCACTACGACCATAATTTCCGAAGTCCTTGAACGCAGCGGCAGAAAGGTACATAAGGGCGGAAATATCGGCAGGGCGCTTCTGCCGATAGTTGAGGAAATTGACGAAAACGACGCCGCTGTTGTGGAACTTTCAAGCTTCCAGCTTATCAGTATGCGCAGATCGCCCGACAGCGCGCTTATAACCAATATCTATCCCGATCATCTTAATGTACACAGTTCCATGCAGGAGTATATCGATGCGAAAACCAATATTATTGCCCATCAGAACGCGTTTTCAAGAACAGTTCTCAATGCTGACAACGAGGACACCGCCATGCTGAAAGGATTGGTACGCGGAAAGCTGAACTGGTTCAGCAGACAGAAAAAGCCTGACAGGGGAGCGTTCCTTGACGGCGACGGCTGGCTTTGCTACTATGAGGACAGAGTTACCGAACGGATAGTAAACAAGGACGAGATACGCATTCCCGGTATGCACAATGTGGAAAATTACCTTGCGGTGATAGCAATGCTTTACGGGGAAGTTCCCGTTTCGGCAATTGCTGAAACGGCGCGGGAATTCGGCGGAGTGGAACATCGTATAGAATTTGTCCGCGAACTGGACGGAGTGAAATATTACAACGACAGTATCGCAACAAGTCCTGTCAGCGTAATTGCAGGGCTGAATTCTTTCGGACGTCGGATAATCGTAATTGCGGGCGGTTCCGACAAGAAGCTTGACTATAACCAGCTTGCCGAACCTATCAATAAATATGTGAAAACTCTTGTCCTGCTTGGTCAGACAGCCGACAAGATAGAAGAAGCGGTAAAGAATTATCCTGATTATGATGAAGATAACTGCCGCATTATCCGTGTAAAGACCATGGAAGAAGCCGTTGAGGCAGCGAGAATGTCCGCAGAAACGGGAGATGTTGTTTCGCTTTCTCCCGCAAGCGCAAGTTTTGATATGTATAAGAATTTTGAGGAGCGGGGACGGCATTATAAAAGCATCGTAAACGCTCTTGAATAAAGGAATGAAATAAAATGGATCTGAACAAGACTATAATGTCCCTTTGCCTTGCAAAAGGCGTTTCGGGGGACGAATCCGAAGCGGCGGAACTTGCCCTTTCCATGCTGAAAGAGTATACAGACGACTGCTGTATCAAAAACGGCAATGTTATAGGGCATTTCGGCGTTAAGGGGAAGAAGCCCCATGTCCTTATTGACGCCCACATCGACCAGATAGGGCTTGTGGTAACGCATATCACAAAGGACGGTTTTCTGAAAATTTCCAACTGTGGCGGCATTGACAGGCGTATTCTTGCGGCACAGCAGGTAGTCGTTATGGGAAATGTTCCGATAAACGGCGTGATATGTTCCGTTCCGCCCCATCTGGAAACGGACGAAAGCAAAGTTCCCGAAATGGCGGATATCTGCATTGATGTGGGAATGTCCAAAGAACAGGCGGAAAAGGTAATTTCCCTTGGCGATAAGATAGTTTTTGCTCCGCACTGTGAGAAACTTTTAGGCGACCGTATAAGCGGAACTTCCCTTGACGACAGATGCGGCGTTGCAGCTGTTCTCAGAGCAATGGATATTGTAAAGGATAAAGCTTTACAGTGTGAGGTTACAGTGCTGTTTTCCACTCAGGAAGAAGTGGGGGAGCGGGGCGCGAAAATTGCGGCTTTTGACATTGACCCCGATATTGCCCTTGCGGTAGATGTAAGTTTTGCACTGACTTCGGACGATTCGGAACTGAAATGCGGAAAAATGGGCAAAGGCTGTATGATAGGATTTTCTCCCGTGCTTGACAGGGGGCTTTCGGAACGATTCAAGGAAATTGCCATCGGAAAGGAATTGCCCTACCAGACAGAAGTAATGAGCGGAACAACGGGAACGAATGCGGACAGATTTTCGGTAAACAGGGGCGGCGTAAAAGCGGTGACTTTGTCCATACCATTAAAGTATATGCACACTCCCGCGGAAGTTATTTCTGTTTCGGACGTGGAAAATACCGCACGGCTTATTGCCGCGTATCTTGAGGAGGTAAAGTGATGGATAAGAAGCTTCTGAAAGAACTTTGCCTTATAAACGGAACTTCGGGCGATGAGGACAAAGTCCGCGGGTATATAATTTCAAAGATAAAGAACTTCTGCGAATATAAAATTGACCCGCTGGGAAATATTATTGCCGAAAAGATAGGCGCGGACAGGGCAAAAAACAAAGTAATGGTTTCCGCGCATATGGACGAGGTGGGAATGATCGTCACTTCCGTCAAAGCGGACGGAACACTGACGCTTTCCGCAGTTGGGGGAATTGATCCCCGCGTTGCTATCGGCAGACCCGTAACTGTGGGCGACAGCGGAATTTGCGGCGTTATCGGCTCGAAAGCCGTCCACAACATGACAGACGAGGAAAAGAAAACTGCGCCGAAGTTTACAAACATATATGCGGACATCGGAGCGGCGGACAAGGAAGAAGCGGAAAAGTACGTTCAGCCCGGAGACAGAGTGTATTTCAA
>CANQTP010000039.1 GCA_947626755.1 uncultured Clostridia bacterium | reverse complement strand
CAGACAGAATATCCCTGCACGATCTTAAGGTACACGCCGTAATATCTCTCACGCTCCGAACCCTCGGAATTCATCAAGGCATTGAGAAAAAATTTTCTCGCTTCGCTGCGATCCTCCCACTCCCGTTTCTGCCCGTGGCATATCGTTATAACGCCGTACTTTTCAAACTCCATTGTCCTCACCTCTTTTACCTTTTTCACATTTCCCTCTCCGCAAAAAATCCAGAAACGGCTCTTTCGGAACGTGAATTTTTCTTCCGAACCTCACAATAGGGAAATCCATATCCGCCGTATGCCTGCGGAACGTGCTTAATGAAATTCCCATTGCCCTCGCCGCTTCCGTTGCTGTAAGAAAACTGCGGTCAAGTTTTTCGATGTCCTCGATTTTTAAAATTTCCATAACTTGCCCCTTTCACTTTTTGGATTTTTGAAATTTTGTCAAAATCAATTTTTGCCGTTTTGAAATTTTTTTTTACAAAATCGCTGTTTTTGAAAAAATCAACTTATGATTTTCCTTGTCTTTCGGATATTCGGATTTAACGCTTTTCTCAATCTGACATTTTCAGCTTTTAGCCTGAACACTTCCCGCCGAAGTTCATCAATCTGTGCAGTGAGAAGATTTATCTCTTTTGCCGCTGATGATGCAGACGTTTCCCTGCTTTTCTCTTTCCGCAAGATCACACGAATTGACAATGCTGTTTTTTCGTCAATGACCTGTTCTCCCTTTTCACTGACCGCTGTTTTCAACCGCAATTCCGGATGGCGGTCAAAGATTTGGAAAAACTCATAACGCTTTATACCGCAAGATTTGCAAAAGTCGCTCAGCAGAATTTTCTTGTCGCTCATAAATTCACTCTCCTTACTCAATAAGTCTGATCCCCGTGTTATACTCAATACCGGCAAAAACCGAGTTTGTGTAGGTGTAGGCAGCATTGTAAAGGGACGTCAGCAGAAATCGGTCTATCCTGCTTATTCGTTCGGGGTAGTTTGTGAGATTATGCAAAACATACATAACGTGTTCATCGGTCAGTTTGCTAAAGGCAGACTTCGCCGCTTCATCGGAAATACGCTGTCCACCCACAAAGACATTTCTCTCACCGCTCATAACATCAACGATCAGATCTTTGATCTCTGTGATCATGTTCCTGACCGATTCATCAGGCTGCGACATCAGGCAGTCATAACCAATCTGATTTTCAACAGATCTTTCTATTTTCAATCTATCAATCATTCCCAAATCTTTCTGCGGAGAGTTTTCGGTTTCGGCGGGCGGATCGAATGATCGATACTCAATATAACTCTTCTCTGTATTATTTATCTCTATATAATTAGATTCGGAATTTCCGACTTCATGAATTCGGTTTTTCGGAATGCTTGAAGTCTGTTTTTCCGAATCCTTGAATTCGGATTTTCCGACTTCTTGATTTTTCGGCGTTTGCGGCTGTTCCGTTTCGTCAGACGACTCATCTTTCACCACAAAATTTTTTACATATATAATAGTAGGCTGCCCCATTCCCCGCCGTCTTTTTGAAATCAGACCGATACCGCTTTCATCGTCAAGTTCTTTGAGCGTGTTGCAGGCTTTCTCTCTGCCGCAGTTCAGTCGGTCGGCGATCTCCTCGATCTTGAAAATGATAAAAACACGGTTCTGCTCGTCAAACCAATTGTTCTTGCGGCTCAGACTCATTCGTTCAAGGAGAAGTCCGTATAGTAACTTCGCATCGTTGGACAGTCCGCCGAAATGCTCCTTGTCCGTGAAAAGCATTCTCGGTATACGGATAAACGAAAATTGTTCGCACTCCACGCCGTAATAATAGTCAAACTGCATTTTTATCATAAATTTTCCTCTTTCTTCAATATTCCTCTGTTTTTTGCAAAAATTTTACAAATGGATTTGCAAGCAAACAAAAAAGGGATAGGACACTTCAAAATAAAGTATCCTATCCCTAAGACTTGAAAAAGCGACATTATGGCAGTTTGCGGGCATTCATGCAGGCAAAGTCGTACCCTTTTCGTACCCTGAAACGGCATTTTTGTGTTATCCGTAAAAAGAAGAAATCCCACAAACGCCGTGTTTATGGGATTTCTTTGGCAGGGGCAGTAAGATTCGAACTCACGGCACGCGGTTTTGGAGTGGTAATTATATCCAATTTGTATTGAGGTGTATTACCGTCAAATGCCGTAATTTCGTGCTTTTTGCGAAATACTTGAAGTAACTTGCAGCAGTTTTAAGTGACTTTTTGCGTAAAAGGTGCACAAAAAGGTGCACAAAATATTTCCACAAATTAACAAGTTGGTTTCTTATTGACCTCACAATCCTGCACAGCCATACTCAATGTCCGTTATTTACATATTTCATATTTTTACCATTCCCCATAGAGGAAAGGACTCCGGATAATGTCATTTTTTTCAAAATTCTTGCCGCAGTTGCCTGAGAAACATCTAACAACTGTTCTACGTCCTTGCGGGTAACTGTTCCTTGTTTTTTAAGCAAGTCCATTATCATTTGCTCCCTCGGTTCGGACGTTACAGAAATGCCGGAACTATAATTAATATTCGGCAAAGTGATCTTAAACGCATTTTCACTTACATTTATTTCCGGCTGAACATAATTGCCTTTATAGCAGTCCATTATTTTTTTGATACCTGTTCCGAATGATTCAATAAGATTCAAGCGGTAGAAAACATTTGCCAGACGTTCATTCCTCTGAATGGAAACACCTAACATCATATCATCATAGGAAATTCCCTTTACTAAGCCGCCTATTGAGATAATTTCTATCCTGTCATCAAAAACACTTACCAGAATACTGCCGCTGAATGAATAATCACGATGAACCACCGCATTTAACAGTGCCTCGCGTACTGCTTCAACAGGATAATCACGTTTGTCTATGCGATATATCCCTTCAAATTCCGAACGTGTTCGGTTAAATCTGTCAATATAATCATAGGCGTCATTTACCTGTTTTAAGACCGATCCGCCAAATTCGGCGCGATCTTTAAAATTTAATTTTTCCGTTCCGTCAAAGGCTGCTGACTTTATGGTGTGTAAACACTGATCGGACAAAAGTTCCGCTAAACGTGTATACATATTATCATCATTTAAAATTTTAAGCGTTTTTTTCTGAGTAATGCCAAATTCAACGCCCGCTCTTTTAAATTCCGACTCGGCATATTCAAATGTAAGCGTTTGGTTTGTGCAGCGTTCGGCTTCATAGCTATCACCATCAGTTTCCTTTATCATTTTCAGTATAGCTGCCAGAGAAGCAGGAACTGATGAAGCGCCTTGTCTTACATATACCCCACCGGGACGTATCCCCTTGCTTTCAAGGTAATAAGGACACGCCGTACCTTTCAGGACTTCAATTACAACAATATTCTTATCATTTATCTTATCAATATGATAAGAAGTGAATACAGTGACATCAGGTCGGATAGAATCCCGTACAGCGTTTGACACGCGGAGCATAACTTCATCGGAATTATCCACGCCGACCACTCTGCCGTCATCGGCAATACCGATATAAATGCAGCCGCCGGCAGTATTTGCAAAGGCTATCACCGTTTTCCTGATGTCATCTGTGTACATTTCCTTTAATTCGACAGTAAGGCTTTCCGATAAATTCATTCTCATCACCTTATCACTATTATGTGCTCTTCTTATCATTATAATCATTCTTATCATAATTGTCAAGAGGAAATCTGAATTATTTTTTATCCGTGATTTTAATAATAGTGTACTAAAACACTATTTGACAAATTATACCACATTCAATTTTTGTGCAATACCTGCTATAATACTAATCCCTAATTAAAGTGTAAACAAAAAATCTGCGCAAAAACACATATATGCAAGTTTTTGCTTGATTTTTTGTACACTTTTTGATTATGGATTAGTATAAAACCGTTCCCCAAAAATAAGGAGAACGGTTATTTTTTATGCTCTTTTTCTCTTTAACGGAATGATAGCCTGAATAGCCGAAGCCGCTGCCGCGTCTGCCGAAGCTATTGCATGAGCATAGATCTTGCTCGTTGTAGCTGATGTACTGTGTCCTAATCTCTTAGCAGTCGTAGTTATTGGAACACCGCTTGAAATCATTATTGAAGCGTTCGTGTGTCTCAATCCATGAATAGAAATCTGCGGCAAATTATTGGACTGAATAAAGTTATGAAACCATGATGTGACCGTTCCGGGGTTTATAGGTCTTCCGTCCTTAGCAGTAAATATCTTCCTGCTCTCCATCCAGAACTCTCCTGCCTCTTCTCGTTCATGATCCTGCCATTCTTTGAAATCATTAAGAATGTCGATCAGATCCTGTCCTACCTTTATAGAACGCATTGAAGAAGTATTCTTTGTTTCTTCTTCAAAAACGCCCTTTTCCGGCAGATATTGCAGAGTATGTCTTACAGTAATTACATTATGCGCAAAATCAATATCTTCCCATTCAAGTCCAAGTGCCTCTCCTCTTCTCATTCCGGTATACAAAATAAGTTGAATTATTACATCAAAAGGATGATCGGCTTTCGCATAAATAGCGTCCAAAAGCTCATTTACCTCATCTTCTTCAAGATAATTTGCTTCCGTTCTTGCTACTCTTGGAGCTTTCGTGCGTGAACAAGGGTTGCTCATTATTACCATATCGTAAACTGCACTTTGAAGTATCGCAGAGATCAAACGATGATGGTGAAGAATAGTTCTGTCTGCCAAGTTCTGTTCCTCTGCATTGAACAAGGCTTCAACCTTTTTCCCAAACTGATCGGCAAATTTCTTTGCAGTTTTTCCGCTGACTGTGTTACCTGCTCTTATTCTATCAATTGTACCCAAAGCAATTTTTACATCCTTGGCAAATTCAGTACGCTTTAATGAGTGACTAAGTTCAACAGCCAACTCATTTGGCGTATATTTAGTATCCTCTCTCTTGGTTTCTCGGAGATCATCGTAATAAGAGTACAAATGATACGGTTGGATCTTTTCCATTCGCATATTCCCAAGAGCAGGAAGTATTCTTTTCAGAAACCCCTTGTATCTTCTGAATGTAGTCGGTTTCAGATTTTTTTCGGCACGTCCTATCCAAACCTCATTTACATACTTCTCAAACGTCATTCTGCTGTCAAGAACTATGCCGTTCCTGCACCTTTCATCAAACAGACTTGCCTGTTTCTCTACTTCTCTTTCAATTTGACGTTTTGTCATGTTAGGCGACGGAGTCCATGTCATGCTATGCTGTATTTTCTTGCCATTTCCATCATAGCCGCAGTTTGTGCGTATAAGATAACTCCCGTTCCGTTCAATAATGCTTGCCATTTTTTCACTGCCTTTCGCTTTTAGTCTTGACCTGAAAGACAACTTGTGATACAATATATTTGTAAGGTCTGCTGTATTGCTGTCTTTCAGTCAGCATCGGTGGATATTCTCTCAGCTTTTTATGCTCCAACATACTAAGCTGAGTTTTTTACCCTCAATATAATTTTACGCTTTAAAGCGGTAAATGTCAAGCCCTTTTTTAAAAAAATTTCTAAAATAATTCTGCCCGGCTTTTAATCGCAATTAAATACAGCCTGATAAAGTGCGTCTGCATTTATAAGATACTTTCTTCCCGCTTTGAAACACCTAAGCTGTCCGCTTTTGCACATCTGTCGTACACGATACTCAGTAAGTCCGTCAATAAGATCGGCTGCTTCTTTAATAGTCATCAGCTTCTTTTGTGATTTTTCACAGGTTTCATTATAGTTAGTTGAATTCATTCATTAACCTCCATTGACATTAATAATATCTACAAGTTTCTTCAATTTTTAATAAGTGTACCCTATCATCAACATTCACTTTGACACATCTCCACATCATATAGCTTTTCTTTTTACGGTACGTTCGGCAGCAGAAAACTTATCAAGACGTTCCCGTATCTTCATAATATCCTCACGGCAGCTTGAATAGAGCTGTCGTTTTTCATTGTCAGAACCATAGGTCAAAATATTTGCAAGATACTCAATGTGATCTCTTTTTGTAAGGCTTTCCACAAACAGCGGGTGCGGCTGTACGTTAAAATTTTTGGGCGCATAAACCTTTCCCCAATTTACAAGCTTTGTAAGGTATTCCGAAATAGTCTTACTTGCCTTATGAAGCCACATACGATAATCACATTCAGCCTTGACCTTTGGATCAACAGCCACGGCGAACTGCCTGTCAAAAAGGTATATGCCGAAATCAGCGCATATTTTTTTCGCAGCTTCAATTTGAGATAACCCAAAAAGTTTTGCAACAAATCCGGCATGATCCCCTGTTGCTCCGCAGCCGAAACAGTAGAAATGATCGTCATAAACTTTAAGACTGGGATCTCTGTCGTTATGGAACGGACAGCACGCCATTCCCGAACGGTTGATCTGCAGTCCGTAAAATCGCGCAACGTCCGACATTGATACTCTTTCTTTTATTTCTTTGAAAACATCCGTCTGCTATCACGTCCTCATTTGTAGATCTGAAAGGAACATTTTGGAACGAAGTACAGCATCAGCGGCGAAAATGATCACTGCGTGTCTGCTCCTTTCATAAGTACATACAAAATTGCTTGATTTTGTAACCAATATCTATGACTTTAGAAAAATTTCTATATTTTACACAAAAACTGATGTCATAAATTATATTAAATTGAAAAATTTTATGTATTTTCTTGAAACAGGTTACAATATGCGGCTGTTTTGTATGTACTTATGAAAGGGAAAAATTTTTGCTGTTCGCCGCAGCATAAAGTTTTATATAGGGGTACGCCGACATAGGCAGCCTAACCTCGAAAATTGAAATGCGATTTTTTCGTTTTGAGTATGCTTAGCAAGCAGAGAAAGTGGTGCATTCTTTACCACATTTCGCCATTTTGACGTTGTACCCCATCAAAAATCTTTCAGGGAACCCTACACTTTAAAAAGTGTATCCCTGAATTTTAAAGCTTCGCCTGAAAATGTTATAAAAATAGGAGGAACGATTTTGAGAAAATACAAAAAGGTCAAAGAGAAAAAGGTAACATATACTTTGGATGAATGGCAGGAGATTGAAAAACGCGCCGCTGCTTTGTCGATGAAAACCGGAACTTACATAAGACAAATATCTGTAAACGGGCAAATCACCTGCTACACAATTAAAAATGTTGCTCCGATAATGAACGCCTTGCGTATCATTGGGAACAACATCAATCAGATCGCTAAGAAAGCTAACGAGATCAACAACATTTATGCAGATGATATTGAAAAGCTGCGAAAGGAGAACTATTTGCTTTGCCATACGTTAAATCAATTTCTATCCGAACTACTGTCAACAAAAGTTTAGCATATATACTTGATCCCGACAAAACCGAGGGATCACTTTTCACAACATCTTTGAACTGCCTTACAAATGCCAAAGACGCATATCTTGCGATGAAAACGGTTTTTGAGCATTTTTCGGGAGAAAAATTTAACGCTCCCTTGCCTGTAAATGGTAAGGGCAGCGTTAAAGCTATCCACTATATTCAATCTTTTGATCCGAAAGACAATGTTTCTCCGGAACTTGCCCACAGGATAGCCAAGGCTTTTGCACGAAAAACTTTCGGTGATGATTGTCAGATAGTTATCGCAACCCATACAGACCGCAAGCACGTCCACAATCACCTGATAATAAATACATACTCCTTGACCGGGCATAAATTCAATGACAATTTGACTACCCGCAAAAAGATCCGGGAATATTCCGACAGGGTGTGTCTAGCTTTCGGTATCCAGCCTATTCCCGATCGCAATGGACAAAGTAAAAACATTGCATATAATGAATGGGAGCATAAACGGCGGGGTACATCGTGGAAAGAAAAAATCCGTATTGATATTGACCGTCTGATTGGCAAGGTAAAAAATATTGACGAACTTTTATTTGAGCTTGAAATGTTAGGGTATACTATTAAAAAAGGCAAGTATATTTCGATAAAAGCCCCCGAACAAGAACGTTTTGTCCGCACCAAAACGTTTGGCGAGGACTACACCACGGAAAGCCTTCTCGCCCGTATTCGTTGGCGTGATGTGGGGGCAAGCGTTACCTTGTCTGGAGAGCCTTCTCCGCTTCGTGATGATTATATCCGAACACTGAATGATATTACCGAGCTTGCGAGAACGGGCAGGAAAATTCAGAGTAAGCGTTACCGTTCCGAGCCATACACTCCCGAAAATGACATTGATGTTTACAAAATTTCCGCACAGCTATCCATAATTAACCGCGATAATATTCATTCTATCGGGGAATTGGAGGGCAAAATCCAGAGGCTTAAATCCGAATACGAAAATGCACGTCGGGAGCTAAATGCCATTATTGTTAAGCAGGAAAAGCTGGAGGGACTTACGGAACAGGCAGGAACTTATTTCAGCCTTGCGGACAAGTCAGAACTTTCCGACACCGAGCAGCTTAGTTTGAAAATTTGCAGGCAGACATTGCAAAGCAACAATATTTCCGACCGTTCCGATTTTGAACGTATGAAAGCGGTTCGGCAGGAAACGGACAAAAAAATAGCAGACCTCAAAAAAACTTTCGAGGACTGCGAGGAAAAGTACGAAGTATACAAGGATATTGCTGATACTTATTATTCTATTTCTAAGGGGGGGTTATATTTCTAAGCTTATTGATAATAATAAAAAACATCAGTCTAAACACACAAAAACACTTTCCAATTAGTATTTTTACTCCTATGCTACGTATCCACTAATATTAATAGGATAATACCTGCTAGAAAATCTAACATATATATCCGCACTAGAAGCAATAGGTGTACTAAAATTTAAAGCATAAGAACCTGTGCTAGTGATAGTAAAAGTATTTGAAATATTTTTATGTGATGAATCAACGACAGAAATATAAAAAGGTGAATTGCCATTAATACTGTCAATATTTATTGCAACATATGTATAATTACTACTTCGCGGCACTTGAATATATGCAGATGAACCCATTGTAAGAGTTAGTGAAAAAGTATTATTTGCTGCCCCCCACCATTGCAACGTTACTTACAACAACAAAACAAATCATAATAAAAATAATTATTTTTTTCATATTACCATCCTTTCATCTTAGTTAAAACACCTTTATCAATCTCACAAACGGTATCGCATAACACGTCAATATCCTCGGCAGAGTGCGAGGCTAATAGGATTGTCTTGCCATGCTCTTTCAAATTAAGCAGGTATTTTCGCATATCCTTTACTCCGTCCTTGTCAAGTCCGTTCATCGGCTCGTCAAGAATAAGCAGGTCAGGATTTTCCATAATCGCCTGAGCGAGTCCCAGACGCTGCCGCATACCAAGTGAGTATTTTCCGACGTGCTTTTTATCGTCAGGGTCAAGTCCAACGCTTGAAATTGCTTTGTAAATTTCATCTTTGCCAATTTTATTTGTAATTTTTGCAAGAAATTTTAGATTGTTGTAACCCGAATAATTTGGCAAAAACCCCGGCGTTTCAATAATAACACCAACGTTTGCAGGAATATCAACGTCCTTGCCGATTTGCTTTCCGTTCACGCGAACAACACCAATTTCGTATGGAACAAGCCCACAGATACATTTCATCAGCATTGTTTTTCCCGAGCCGTTTCTACCGATTAAGCCGTGAACCTTTCCCGCTTCAAAATCAATGGAAATATTGTCGAGAACAGTTACGTCTTCAAATTTCTTTGTGAGATTTTTTACCTCAATCGCATTCATTTTAACTCACCTCTCGCATCAAAGCCCGATTTTCGTCCAAAAATAAGAATTACAGCCGTAAATACGATAAAAAGCGCTGTATAAACACCGATACAATATGTAAATGACGGATTTGAAGTTGTACCGCCCACATCTATATTATCCAACGTGTTCCATGAAACGGGCGAAAAGTGCAGCAGTTTTTTCATATTGAAATGCTCCACAGAACCGCATATCACAACCGCAAGCGCCGCAGACAGAATACCCGCAATTTTTGTTCCTGTCAGCAGATTGCAGACGAATATCAGCATTCCCAGAAACACCGCGCTGCACCAAGACAGCACAAAGGTAAACCATACTGCCTGCACGGGAGTGAAATATTCTATTACAAATTCGCTGACCTCAATAAATACCGCGCCTGAATTTGCAGCCGCAGATGACGTTGCGAGAGTAGGCAGCGTTTTCCCCCACTCTGCGGATAATTCGCAGGAAAATATCGATGTTAATATCGTCATTAAAAAGAGAAAAATATAGTAAATGCCCGATGAGATCACAACATACAGCACTTGTCCGCATAGCCAATTTGTACGCCCGCTTCTCATGCACACGAAGATCTGATTATTATCAACAAACGGCGCGTTGCAGTATAAAAGTACAACAGGAAATGTAAACAGCAGCTTTGTATGAAACTGCGAGTATAAAAAAGGAAATATCCACAGCGGCGGCTTTGTGCCGAGATAATCGGCGGCGATTTTCATATCGTCCGTGTAAAGCAGAGTGAGAAACAGCAGCATAAGCCACACGCACCACACGCGTTGATCTGTCTGCCACTTACGGAAATTCTGCGCGCATACCGCCCATACAGCGTTAAACGATTTCATTGCTCACCCTCCTTTTTACGGTTATTGTGAAAATAATTCCGCATATTGCAGATATTCCAGCAAAAAATCCCACAGAATACAAAAACTGCCCTAACGCGCTGTTCCACCGCAGATTGGACACAGAAATATACCATATATTCAACGGGTCGGGCAGCCTCATGGCAAAGCGTTCAATTACATATCCCGCAATGAGCGGAGAACAAATCGCAGCATATTTATTCACAAAAAACGCTGACAGCATAAGTCCCATAACCGCCCACATAGCAGCGCACGCAGCATATACAAAAGCGTTGCAGATAATGTATAAAAAAGGCAGACCTTGCTCCACAAAAGCGCCATAGGGCAGCGGGTAATAATCATCGCCGCTTACAGGCAGTAAAAAAGAGTACCCAAAAGCAAACAGGACAATAGGTATAAACACCGTCACCAACCCGCTTACAAAGCAAAGGAGAACATTAGCGACTGCGTATTTCGTTACGCTGCTGCGCGTGATAATGCTGATTGTTATATCATTGTTCCATTCCTCGGCGAAATTTGCGGCAAACGGGAGTGCAGCGAAAACAGGCATTATCTTACGCATACCGTTGAGATTAAGCAGCATATCAACTTCACTTGCCACATTTCCTGCATTGAGAAAAAAAGTCAGCTTTGAAAGACAAATAAGAAACGTTCCGACAAACGCAATATACAACAGCGGTGAACGAAGCAGCTTGTACATATAAGCACGAAACATAATTATCCCTCATTTCCGATGTATCTTCTGCCCGTGTCGGCGTATACAATTTCAGCGGTTTTGTCAAGGTTGACGACGCTTCCATCATCATGTTTAATATATCCGCTGAACTCCCACGCTGGGGAATAGGTAAAGCTGTATTTTCCGTCTGTTTCGATGGGAATGTAAACAAGCTTGCAGGAATTAAATACTGTTTCACAATCCAGCTTTCTGTCCTTGTAAGCCGATACAATCACACTCAAGGCATCCTCAGGACTGACCGAGATCTGGACATTTTCAGTTTTTTCATACTCGTTGCCACATATCCAGTCCATATCCAATTCGACTATTCTGTCTTTTGACACAATTGCCTCCACGCGGTTTGAAACAGCAAACGGATAATCGCTGCCTTCAATGCCAATCTGTGCATCGTAAATAAACGGAATGTTTTCAAAACAAATCGGATATACTATGCAGTAAAACTCGTCAGAAGCAGACAGCTTACGGTCATTTTCAAGAGAATTTGCGTATTCCGCCGTTACCGTATATATCAACGGTTCGCCGAAGCAAGTGATATCAAGCTCTGCAAATATTGTCCGCAAACGCTGCAATGCCTCCTCTTTTCCAAAACCGTCAAGCTCGGAAACGTCAAGCAAATCGTCCGCATAAGTTGCCTTTATATATGACCATATTCTGTGCTGCGTACTTGCTGTCAGCTCTTCATCATTATAGTCATTGTTGTTATAAAAACGACTGTAATATATTTTCCCTGCCTCATGGTTAACAAAATAATTGTTGTCAAACATATCAACGATGTATGAACCGTCATTTACTCTGTCGCTTGGATATTCTTTTGTTTCCTTAATCACTGCACCGTCTGAAACTATATCTGAAACATTGACGCCCCATTCTTTCAGTGTTACACGAATTTTCGGCAATGATTCGGGATAGCTGTCGGGCAGTTCCAAATTGTCAATACTGAAATTGTTGATTTCCTCGACGATACCGATGATATCCGAGTATTGTGCTTTATCGACAGCCTTTTCGCCCGTAGGGAAACAGCCCGAAAGCAGCAGTGTGCACATAATCGTCATAATTAAAAGGAACTTTTTCATACATTTCTCCTAACTGCTTAAAACAGATTAAAGCGGGCACAGGAGTATACCGCGCCCGCCTCTTAAATGCGCGATAAGCCTGAAAAATTTAAGCATCCCAATGTCCACTGACATTAGCACCATAATAACTGCCGTAACCAGCAAGATAATTTGTACTTCCCTGACCGCGAGATACGGTATAATTTAAGGAGTGTTCATCAGGAGAAAGGTATGTAAGCTGCTTACTCTGGCTTACACTTTTGCCAGTACCGCTATTTTCTGATGAAACACAAACTGTAATGTAAGAAGAACTTGTTAAATAACCATTCTCGGCAACTACCCGCGCATATGTATTGTCGTTACTTTTTGTGACAGCGGTTGAAAAATCTATACCTCCATGACCACTAAAGTTGAACGAGTAGTAGTTGTCAGGACTTTCAGCAAATGCACATATGCTCATAGAGCTAATCGCCATTGCAGCAACTGCAACCGTAGCAGCTACAATTCTCTTAAAAGACTTTTTCATTAAAAATTCCTCCATTTTCTTGTTGCGTAACACAATGTTGTACTTCCAATATGTTACTGGGCGATAATCAAATATTTGATTGCGAATTTATACCAACATCCCGCTCAGCTGCTGCGAGACAATTGATACCTTGATTATTGACCGTATCAAGTTTCATCCCTGCAAAATCTGCACAACAGGGATAAAACCTGATAACTGTTTGGGATTGTCTATTTTTATACAACCCTGAACCGACATTCTGATGCAAATTCAGAACTTTCTGAGCTTTTTGATGTTTTCAGATTCCTTTGGCTGATACAACCAAAACAAGCAAGCAGAATTTGCATTTTTAATTGCATGGTTCACTGATTCTTTTACCAGTGAATGAGATACACATTTCTGAACTTTTTCAGCAAATTTCATCTTCTTTTGCCTCCTTTCGATTTTATAGCAACATTCTACAACACTGAAAATCGAAAGTCAATATCTTTGTCCCGAAACCCCTAATTTGTGTCCTGAAATTTTATCTGCACTAAAAAATCCCAAGATTTTGACCACATTTTTAGTTATTATGCACAAAATTCAAGTGGGAATAGGTATAGTTAATTCAACAATAAACTTATCCTTTTCATCACGACATATTTTAAAAAAGCCATCATATTTCCTTACTGTTGCTTCTACTATTGCCAATCCTATGCCCATATGATCTTTCTTTGAAGAGATTATCCGATTATTTTCAGAATCAATATTAATGACACCAAGGCAAGTATTTTCCATATTTATTATTACAAAACCATTAACCTTACGCATCATAAAATCAATATGGCGACTACCCTCTGCCATTTCTACACTTGCTTCAATTGCGTTATCCCATAAGTTAGCAAATATTGCCGTAATATCAAGGTCACTTATAAAATCCAAAGGCAAATCTTCCATGCGAATACATACTTCAATATGATTTTTTTCAGATTGATTGTATTTTTGACTTGTGATAATGCTTAAAATAGTGTTTGTACATTGAAAGCCTTTAAAAAGTTTATCAATTTCGTTTTCAAGGATATTACGATAATCCTCTGCTTTATTTTCTTCTAAATCTCTGTATACGATCAAGTGCTTTTTAATATCATGTATTATTTTCCTTGATTGATTATACTTATAATCCAGATCCTTATAATTTTCAAGCTGTAACTCGCTTTGTTTTGCCAAAAGAGATAATTCATATTTGTACTGATATATGTCAGATACAGATTTTATCAGATATGTAATATAGACATTGAATAACAGAAAGCCGATCAGCATAATTATTACCATTATGCCGTCTGCATTTGTAGATACTTTTAACGCATAAATATATATAATATAATTTTCAAAAACTGTTATAGCTAAAAGAAAAACTGATTCTTTGATTCTTACCTCTACAACATCGCTTTTTATCGTAACAAGCGAAAATAGCCTATATGCAATATAAAATATCAAAACATACAAAAGGTCGCTTGTAAATGTTAGTTGATTATTCATATAAATTTCTTCTACACTTTTGCCCCATAAAGCAGACCAAATAAAAAATGCAGATGTTTCACAAGAAGTTCCTATCAATATTAAAAATGTATTATATAAAATTGAACTTCTAAAATTAGTATTAAAAAATTTTATGCATATCAACTCAGACGAAATAAAAGCAAACAGTAAATTAAAAAAAGGATAATGAGAACTATTTACAGCCATCATGGCTAAACTCCAGAGCAAAAATATACAAATATAAATGCTTCGCCTTTTATATTTACAACTGTACTTTTTAATCATATATGAGAAAATAATTAAATTAGAAGCTATTGTTGTTACTGATTGAACAGCAGCCTGAATTATATCATTATACATGATGTGATCACCTCAAATTATTTATAATTGCCTTAATTGCTTGGAAAGCTTCTCATAAAAATCGACCTGTTTGTTTACAGAAAGAGGAATCCATGTCGAGTCCTTTAAAGTAATGCCCTGCTTATCTCTGAAGAATGAAACAAATCTTAAGTTGACAATATAATCTCGCGATGTTTTGTAAAATTGTTCCTTATTGAGTTTCTCCATTATGTTATTTAAATTTTCATTAGATATGTAATTTCCATAGGTAGTACATATATCAACATGACGTTTTGAGACCAAATGAAAATAACTGATCGAATTCATATTTAAAATAATTGTACCATCACTTGTTTCAAAGCAAATTTTCTTTTCATCCTTCTCTTTTAGTGAAGCAAGAAAGTCAATAATTACATTTTCAATATCTTCCGACTTATATGGCTTTGAAACGAACTCAAATGCATGAACTTTGTACGCACGTCTCCAATAGTCAGGATACAAAGTAACATATACTATCGGCACATTCATATTAAATTTTCTTATATTTTCTGCTATTTTGATACCATCAATATTTGCCATTTCAATATCAAGGAAGATTATATCAAATTCTTTTCTATCTTCCAGAAGTTTTTCACCATCTGTATATGAGAAAATTTTCATATCAATATAGTGCTTTTCAGCAATATTACTAAGAACACTGTATATTTTATCCAAATCTCTCTTATCATCATCACAAATAGCAACCTTGATCATTTGTCCTACCTCCATAAAACTGACAAAAAACGACTTCATTCTCATTGTAACACAAATTTTTACGGAAGTAAACAAAATTTAACATAATATAATTTGTAAAATATTACAAAATTCAACACGCAATCTACATAATTCTGCACAAACGTGGTATACTAATGTAAAAGAGAATATCTTTCGCAAATATTTTCATTTTGTGTAAAACAGACTGTAAATCTTTTTGAAATAATGATTTTTAGTCTTTGCTATACGGCAAAAATGACGGCAAAAATGCTTTTATGCGGCAACGTGATCTGAAAACAGCTTCATACAGCTTTGTTTACGTTCCATAGATGAATGAACATAGCGGTCAAGTGTGATCTTTACCGAACTGTGTCCGAGAATTTCAGAAAGTGTCTTTATATCTGCGCCAAGAGCAACACATTTTGTTGCAAACGCATGGCGAAGAGAATGGAACGTTACCTGCGGAAGCCCTGATCTTTTAAGAATACTGCCAAAGCGATACTGCATTGTACGGGGTTCAACAATTTTTGAAGTGCCGGAAAGTATAAAGCTGTAATTGTTTGTGTGCATTTTTTCAAGAATGTTTTTCATAAAATCCGGTATAGGTATCTCTCTGCAAGATGTGCGACTTTTGGGAGACGTTACGATAATTTTAGTACCGCTTCCGCCGGAATTTTTTATTCGCTGCATAGTTTTCCTGACGGTAACAATACTTTTTTCAAAATCTATGTCTGACCATTTCAAAGCACAAAGTTCGCCTATACGCATACCGGTAGAAGCAGATAAAAGTATTCCAATATTAGTCGGGGTTAAATTTTTCATAAGATTTTTTGTTAGAATATTCTGTTCGGGATCGGTAAGAAGCCGTTTTTCGGACAGTTTTGTTGTTTTAGGCAAACTGATATACTCGGTCTTGTCGGCATATCCGAAGCTGCGGTGTGCAAATTTGCCTACTGACTTTATAAGCACAACAATATCCGAAACATACTTTGCCGACAAACCGTTTGAAAGTTTATCATCAACAAACTTGTTAATGATATGAAGTGTCAGTTTGTCGTATTGTATATCTCCAAGTCCTGTCAAAATATGCTTTTCTGTTTTCATAAGATAATTTGCATAAGTAGATTCCTTAACAGAGCTGCGAATATTGTCAAGCCACAATCTGACGATCTCACCAAAATTAAGTCTGCATACCGGTGCTTCTGCCTGCTGTTTCAGACGTTTGCAAGCCATAGCTGAGCGCACTTCTGCATAGGTCTTTCCGTAAACCGAGGAATATTTTGTTTTTCCGTCAGGCTTGAAACCGTCCTTGTAACGTCCCTCCCAGCGTCCGTCCTTACGCTTGTAAATGTTTTCCCCACGTCTTGCCATTAACATTTCTCCTTTCATTGACAAAAATATTGACGGTAAAAAATCGTAATTTGAGTATTTCTTTTGCATAAGATCAGCACAAATTTTTCAAATAACCATATTTTTAATAAAAATAATACAGTTTTTGTGCTTATTTTTCAATTTTTATATTGACAAGCAGCAAAAAGTGTGATAAAATATGCTAAAAATCATATATTACAGCTTTCGCAAAATGAAAATATTTGCGAAAGTTTTTTTGTATTAAAAGCACTTAACGGCGATACCGGAAGATACCGCCGTATAGATAACTTATTGTTTTTTCAATTTGTAAAGGATCACGGCAACAAACCTGAACATATTTGATCCAACCGGAAGATACTGAATGATTTTACCAATTACCTCAATTTCTTGTAATGTGTTTTTGCAGCCGAGCGAATTTAAAAAAGCAGTTTCTTCTGCTGTAAACATATTCATGTCGAACACCGCCCATCAACTAAATTTTAGGTTTTTTGGGAGAATCATTCTTGTTTTTTACAAAGTTTTTTTCTTGACTTATCTTCTTTTCTTCAGGCTTAAATTCTTTTAAAGGCTGAAAACCTTTCGGATCAACGTAATATGCTTTGTTATTCATCACTACAACATCACTTACCGATAAACTCCGACCTTTGAAATCATCCGGACGGTCAAGATTAAATTTTACAAATATTGCTTCAAGCTTGCTTCCGACCGTTTCTCCGCGAATACTCATCTTGGATATGTCCGACTCGTAAGTTTTTTCATATTTTGAAAAATCCGGTCTTTTCCCCTGTTCCGCAAGTTCTGTTAAGGAAACAAAACGAATACCGCGGTTTTCTTCTCCGTTTTTTAACTGATATATCTCAAAACTTTCATCACATTTCTCCGGCAAATGAGCCATACCGTTTTTCAGAATATCCGCAAGAGCAGCGTTGCACTTTTCAAAATCTCCTTTGCAAACGACTTTACCGACTTTGTATGTATCATCGGGATTTTTTATATACTCCTGCAAAAAGTGTGTATTGTCGGAAACATCATTTTTTCTTGTATTTACTTGGATACGATATGTAGTATCCGGAAGTCCGTGCGCCATATTTTTATATGATCCGGCAGACTTTTCGTCCAGAATCTGCGGGTGAACGAACTCACATCTAACAGAATTTTTCTTTTTTTCAAATAATTCAAACATAGCTTTTTTGGCTTCGTCAGCAGTCGGAATATTCGGCTTTACCTGTGTTACAAGTCCGTCTGCGCTTATCGTGCAGACAGCAAACTTGTGGTCATTTGTCTGACGAACAGCGTAATATTCCACAGGCTTTTCGGTAATTCCCACAGCATTTTTACGCTCCTGTAAGGCTGCTTTTGCCGCTTCAAATTTTTCGGCATTTTGGGGAGAATAGGTCTTTTCGTTAAGAAGATCATAATCCGATCTTGACACGTCGATCTGTCCTACTTTCCCCGAAACATCAATATAGTCCGCATTGATCTGTGTGACTTTGGCATAAAAATCCTTTGCGGAATGCCCCGACATTTTCTGCTCATAGTCATACGCAGAATTATCAAGCCAGCCTATACCCTCAACAAAATATTCGTTTGCGGAGGAATTGAAATGGTGTGTTTCGGGTATGCCGCGGTAATCGTCCCGAAGTTCTACACGCTCGGTTGAATACAAAAATTTATCATCATATATAGATGGAAGCGGCTGAATTTCGAGTGATCTTATCTTATCACGAACACTGTCAATAAAACCGTTGAGCACAGCAGGGTGTGTCTTGAAAACAGGTCTATAAGGTTTTGTCGGCGGTTCAAATCCTTTCGCCCATTCTTTGTTTTGCTGAGAAATACGACCGTCATACCCGTGATTGTTTATGTAGTCCGCAAGAGTTTTTGATATACTTTCGATACCGCATTTTTCTGTTACAGTATCAACGGCTTTTTTCATATCGTAACGGTACAATTCATAGTTATTTTCCAAAATAGCCTTGTAGATCTCTTCGGCTGCATTAACAGATGAAATATTTTCGCGAACCGTCTTTTTGTAATTATCCTTTTCGGTATTTTTCGCTTTGTCATACCCGGCTTTGACCTTTTCAACAGCAGCTTCATAAGCGGGAATATCTGCCTTGTTTATAGTAATTGTAGTAGTCCACTCTTTTTTCAAACCGCTGAACCGTATTCCGTCCGCATTAAGCTGTGCGGCAATGTTTTCGGCATGACGATTTTTCAGATTTTTGTAATACTGTAATTCAGACTTGTCTCCAAGTTCACGGTAAGGCGTGTTGCCGATAATATTTTTTTCGGAAACCGGAACGGTATTTGTTATTTTCGGATCTTCAAATTCAAGCTGTGCCGCATACTGATATTCAGAAAGGTAAAACTTTTTGTTATCCGGTGCGTTTATTATTTCGCTGCGATCCGAAACACGCTTTCCGTCAATATAAACATCGAGATCAACGTCCCACATTTCAAGAGCAACGTCCTTTGAAACAGGTATCAGCTTATCATCGACAGTCCGGCTTGTATTTTCTTTTTCAATACCGAAGTATCCGTCAAAATTTTCGATCTCGGAACGTTCAAGAGCCTGTCCCTCGGTATTGTCAGGATAAAGCAGATAAACAGCTTCTCCATCGTCAAATGCTTCAAGCGCAGCTTCTTTCGTATCAACAGGAGTCATATATGTAAAATCATAACCGTAACTATCACGCTGACGCTGAATTTCTTCCATATCGGAAACGAACTTGACGGTTTCCAAAATATCCTCATGTTTTTCCGCAAAATCAAGTATTTTCTTTGTATCATCAACGGAAAAATTTATGTTTCTGTCGGAACAGTCCTCAATTAAAAACTCTGCTTTCTGAACATTGTCAAGGTCATCGTCATAAAGCTTTTCTTCCATTGACAGTCCCCGTTTTCTTAATTTCAGAAGTTCGCTTTCTATCGCGGAGGATATTTGCCTTGACGCTTCCTGAATTTCTTTAAGGGCATTTTTTAATTGTTCAAGCTGTTTTCCGTCTGACCAAGAAGCTATATACGGGAACGAATATTCGGAAGTATCGATCCCTAATTTTTCCGCAACAATAAACGCCACCGATTCAGCCTGAACCTCTTTTTCGTTTCGTGGAGATTTAACGGTAACGATTTTCTTGTTCGGATCGTGAAGAAGATCATGCGCCGCTTCGTGAAAAGCGGTTTTAAGTGTTTGCGTGTCACTCATTCCTGACCTTATAACGATCTCATTATTGACGGCACTGTAATAACCCTTTGCTCCGCTTTGTATATCTTTGAAATGAATGTCAACACCGGTAACTTTTTTAAGAGCGGCAAAAATTGCTTCTTTTTTGGCAGCGTCAATATCCCCCGAAAGTTCTGAAACAGGTTCGGGTATTTCCTTGCCGGAGGTCTGTGAAACATCAAAAACATATGCTTTTTTGAAAGCAAGTCCCGTCATAGGATCTTCAACAGTCTCTGTTTTTGCTGTTCCATCCTCGTTATATACCGGATTGCCGAACTCATCAACAACAGGGCGTTCGATTTCAAGCACCTGATTTGTTTTGTATTTGACCGGAGCAAGTATTTCAATGCCTTTTTCTCCCTTGTCAACAGACCGTCCGAGTTGTTTCCATTTTCCGAACGAAGCCACAAGCGTGGCATCGGGGCGCTGCATACCTATAAGCATAGTGTTGTTTGCGGAATAATCGGTAAATTTTGAAACAAATTTAAGATATTCCTTGTACTTGTCCGATCCGAAAGCCGCTTTTACCCCATTGTCAATGCGGTCTATAAATTCCTCTATCTCTTTCTTTTTCCTTTCGTTGTATGCCGCCGTTTCTTCCGGCGTATATTCTTTTCTGAATGGCATAATATCACTATCCTTTGTAATGAAATTGTATTGATAATTTAATTAAGTTAAGATCTCTCAAAAAGAGTAATCCGTCTTTCGGAGTTTACTGCTGTCTAAACAAATAATTATCTTGCCTTGCGTTTAGGTTTGACGGTCTGTTTCTGTTCGGGAACAGGCTGATTTTTTTGCTCATCGTTCTCTCTGTCAATAGATACCTGTATACGGTCAGCAGCTTCTTCAAGGGCAAGAGCAATGTCCTCCAAGCCCTGCCATTCGCTGTTATCACACCATTCTCTGTATACCTCATCGAGGGTATTTTGGCTTGACATCAGCGCGTCAAACTGTTTCTCCGAAAGGTCAACATTAAACTCCTGACAATACACATTAATGTTGTCTTTTATTACGATCTCATAAGCCGAACCGATAATGACATCAGCAGACCTGTCTTTCAAGTCGGAAATGAATTTTTCATACTCATCATTCATTTTTTGAGATAATGCAATGTTTTTGTTTTCTTTTAAATACTTATCTCTGAGTTCACACAGTTTATCGCAAGATAATTTCACAATATCATTACCCATTTCGAGCTTGATCTGTTCTCTGAAATCGTTCCAGTCAGGCAGCTTCATATATTCACATACCTTGACCGCAAGGTGTTTATCCTGCATCAAAATTGCATCACCGCTGTCCAATGCTTCATTCAGATCTTCAACATTATAATTGTAATTGAAGCCCTTACAGGCTCGAAGCAATACACCCATTTCATCAAGCTGCACCGCAACCTTGCGTTCAAGCGCAAGACTTCCATATTCAGTAGGATAAAAAGCTCCCGATTTTACATACTCCATTGCTTCTTTGTAGCTGCAATCTTCAAACAAAACAGCCAAAAAAGTTTTTGCAGCAGTTCCGTGATAAAAGCCTTTGTCAATGCTGTCGAGAAAATCATCAATATATGGCTCATTTTTTCCGCCCGAATATTTCACCGCAATAAACAGATCGTCTATGTTTATTTTATTATCATAATAAGCCCTTGTCAGCTTATTTATTGTTTCCGCAGAAAATCTGTTGTCAATAAGCTTAACTGCATATTCCTTTTTAAAATCGGCAATTACCGAAAGCGATAATGGAGTGTAACGCTGAGTTATCGCCTTGCGAAGCTGCTCGGTATTCAGCGTTAAGGAAAGCTGTTCAATGCTTTCATCTCTGCTCTTTATGTACATAAAAATCACCTTCCTTTAAATTTTTTAAAATTATTTTCGGGGGATTTTTCCGAAATATTTTCGGATTTTGGTTTTAAATTCGGCTTATCAGCCATAGCCATAGCAGGCACAGCGACCGTTACGCTTACCGTTTCAGGCGGAATATCAGATACAGGAACAGGTTCGTCATCCGAATTTCCTGATTTCTTTTCACTAAGTTCGGCATTGACAACTTCAAGACGTTCCTGCATTTTCCGTAATTCGTCTGCACGTTCAAAAGGTTTTGCTGCATTTGCTTTTGCTTCTGAAAGATCGCTTTTGGCTTTTTCAAGGTCGGCTGAAAACTGCTGTATTTTTTGGTTTATCTGCGAACCTGCAAGATTTTCTATACGGCGGATATTTCCCACATCATTCTGTAATGACACTTCGGCGGTATAATTCAGATTTCCGTGCAGTACGGCAACACAAGGCGTTGCGCATTGGAATAAATTGCTATTCTTTTCTATTGAAATGTCAAATCCGAAATATTTTCCGAGTTTAATGCCTTCACCTGTGGCAGAGCATTTGATAATTGCTTTTTCTATTTCCTTTCCGGCTTCAGGACGCTCATCATATACCTTGCCGTTGATCTCTATCTGAAATTCAGCATTTTCGGGGTGCTGTTCTTGGAACTTTTTAAGATCCCCGCTTGCTTTTTGAAGCAAGTCGGCATAATTTTCGATCATTGCCGGCAGTTTTCGTTCAGCTAATTCCTGCATTGCAAAGGTCGATCTTTTATGCTCCGCTTCAAGAGTTTTCAGATTTGAAATATCATTGTCAAGCTGTATCTTTTCCATTATCAAAGGATTACCCGATGCTATTGCCTGCATTTGTGAATAGGTAAGCACGGTTTCGTCCACGTCCTCCGCAACACGCACGGGATCCTTGGAAGTCATTATCTGATTTATAAATTTTGCTTTGTTGGTAATTATGCCCATAAGATAAGCGTCAAAGGTCTCCTCGGTAAGATAATGATAGATCCCGACTTCGCTGAAAGTGTTTCCCTGACGTATTCCGCGACCGTCCTGCTGCTGAATGTCAGACGGACAATCCAAACGGAACATCAAAGAAACAAACCAAACATATGAGCAAGCCGTAATATATTGTAAAAA
>CANQTP010000038.1 GCA_947626755.1 uncultured Clostridia bacterium | reverse complement strand
CTCCTGTTTGTATATACTTAGTATACACCATTATCAGCGTTTTGTCAATATAGAAAATGAAATTTTACTGTAAAATTATGCAAATTATTTTGCAGTGCAACATCAAATATTTTGATATTGCTTGACGAAATAACCAAATTATGTTATAATCAATAATAACAATTTTATAGTCAAGTTAAAGGAGATCGACAATGAAAAAGTCAGTATCGTCCGATTTAAAGTCATATCCCAAAGAAAAGAGAAATGCTTACGCAAAAGTGCTTGATTTTATTGATAGTGATCGTTGTTATGACGGAACGGTATGTGTGTTATACGGAATGTGCAAAACTGGTAACACAACTATAATGAAACAGATAATGGCAAACAATAAAAGCAAGTATTCTTTTATGTTTTTGGAAGCAGAGAAAAAAGACACAATGGAAGATGTATATCC
The DNA here is from genome assembly GCA_947626755.1 of uncultured Clostridia bacterium. Classification (GTDB taxonomy): domain Bacteria; phylum Bacillota; class Clostridia; order Oscillospirales; family Ruminococcaceae; genus RGIG8773. The sequence goes on along the minus strand of CANQTP010000038.1, from coordinate 22,939 downwards.
CTGCCTCGACGAAGCAGTCCAAAATAATATTGATCGTGTATTTATTGATGAGATCACAAATGTACCGGATCTCATTGATAATTCTGCTGTTCTTGCTGATATATATGCTAAAGAAGGGATAAGAATAGTTCTTGCGGGAACGGATTCATTGAGTTTTGTATTCGCAGAAAACCACGACTTATTCGGAAGAACAGAAAACATAAGTACGACATATATTTCTTTTGAAGAACATTGCCGTGTGCTTGGCACAAAAGATATGGACGAATATATCAGATACGGCGGACTAATGAAAAAAGATCATATTATCCACGATCATCAAAGTGCATGCCAATACCTTGATTATGCTGTATCGGGCAATATTTTCAGGAGCATACAGCAGCTTGCCAAGTATAGTAATGATACAGAATTATCAGAAGTCACCTTTTCTGAAATGAGAATTGTTATTGAAAAGATGGTTGAAAAATACAGCGGCGTACTTAACACATCATTACTAAATGAAGAATTAAAAAAGATCGTTTTGTCGTATCAAACAGATAAATGTGAATTTAAAGGATCTGAAGATGCAGAAATATTTGAAAAAATACGAGCAGACAAAACTGATACATTTAAAGAATTTGCAGAAGCAATAAACGCAGATACAGGAATTATACACAAATTCAACGATGCAATGGTATCAATACTGGAAACTGAGCTGATCCGTCTTAATTTTATTTCAGCAACAAATGAGCAAGAGTTTGTTTATGACGAAACATTTGGTTGGAGAAGCTCACCTGTTCATAAAAATTATTATCTGATACAGCCGGCTGTTAAATACTATCATCTGCAAAAATCTTTAGATTTTGTAAGATCAAACGAATATTATAACGGTCTTTCTGAAGCCGGAAAGCAATTTGTTATGGATAAACTTGACTCAAAGATAAAAGGAGAAATGACAAAACAAATAGTTGTATTTGAAACTTTCAAAGCACTGTCTTCAAACGATTACTTTGTTTGCAAGGTGTCTTTTTCTTACTCAGAGCCAAATAAAGAAAAAGGGGAATACGATATGCTTGTTTATGATAAAAAAGAAAATTCGTATTCAATTTTTGAAATAAGCCGCACGGATAAACCATATGAGGAACAATATAGGCATCTTATAAATGAAAAATTCAAGGGAGTCGCCGATCACAAATATGGAAAAAGAGAAAATGTATCTGTTTTATACAATGGTAAATCTTTTAAAACAATGTCAGATGTTCTTTATTTAAACATAACAGACTTTGTTAAAGAGATCGCACACTGTAAAAATGTAAAAACAGCTATGCAGGATCTCAGCGCAAATTTACCTATAAAATGTTAAATCGCCCCTGAACTCTATCATTTTTAGTTCCAACGTTTTGTCGAGTCGGTTCATCATGATATTGTAAATGACTTGATATTTTCACAAGAAAGCTTTCAAAATATTTTCGGCATATCCTGACGAACTTTATTAATTTACAATTAAATTGTGACATAAATTTTTTAAAACCACTTGACAAACGTCTTAGTAGATGATATAATAACATCAACAACTGTGGAAAACAATTGACTTTTAAGTATCTGACGAAACGTATCATGTGAACTAAGCGGACGTTTTTCAGACGTTCGCTTTTTGTTTTATCCGTATTAACTCAAAAGGAGTGTTGACAGATGAATTATTACTTGATGAATAAAAACAAGCCGGTTGCGGCTTTCAAGGCAGAACCGCCTGATGCGTTTTCAGGTAACTTAACTCTTGATCTTTCGAAAACATTCGATCAATTGCCTATCGGTTTTCAAGACATCAATGCATGGCTCGAAAACCGAAAGAGTTCGAAGCACAATGCTCATTTAGCGGAAATAATGTCTCAAATGGGCTGCGATAATAACTCGATTTTCCTGAAACTTACTCATGCTGCTTCAATGAATGATACGTTCTGGGTGAGATCAGAAGAAGAAAGTATAACATGGGAACAAATTTCTTTGTATCAGAATCAATTTAATGATAATATATCAGAACTTTCTTTCAACGGCAGCGGAATACCGGATACCGCTTTTTCATATATTTCCCCCGAACTTGTGTGTGAAGGTTCTTTCAGAAAATGTTTCCGTAAAGAAAATACTCTCGGTCAATACGGCTCGGATATTTATATCTGCAAAAGAGGCGGCGAAATTGGCAGCGGATTTGAGCTGTACTGCGAAATATTATCTTCTGAAATAGCAAACATAATAAGTCCGGATAATGCTGTACAATATAGTTTATCAGGTCTGTACGGTATAAATGCATCAAAATGCAATTTGTTTACAAACGAAAAATATGGTTTTGCACCATTTTATGCTGTAAATAAAGTCATGCATAATAACGTACAAAATATTCTTGACTATTTTGAAAGCATTGGTTCGGAACAGCAATTCAGAGAAATGCTTGTAATTGATTCATTGTGTTTTAATCAGGACAGACATTCTGGAAATTACGGCGTATTATTTGACAATGATACTCTTGAGATCGTAGGTATGGCGCCTATATTTGATATGAACATATCATTATTTCCGTATACATCAATTGAAAAATTTAAAGACATTGGCAATGTTATTTACAAATGCGATATTAAATTAGGCGATGATTTTGTGCATATGGGACAAACAGCATTAAATGATGTCATAAGAGATCGTGTAAAAGATATGAAAGATTTTTCATTTTCTTTTCGCGGAGATGATGTTTTTCCGCCGGAACGTGTGAAATGTTTGGAAGAAATAGTACGCCATCAGGCAGAAGCCATTCTGTCCAAGGAAACACTTTATACAAAAGACGTATTCTTTTCATCGCAAGCAGCTGAAGCAGAAGAAAGAAAAAAGAAACTTGAATATGCCAAGGATCTTTTAAATGGTTTTTACGACATCGTTGAAGATAAATTCAATGATGAAATACAACTTAGTATATGTGATAATGATGAAGCGATACTTTGCGTTGAGAACAAGGAATATTCGATTGTCGTTGACTTTTTGAACAGCGGTATATCATTATGCCAAGACATGAGATCAATATCCGCCGAAGATCCGGCAAAAGAAAACGAATTGTTTCTTGAAATTTACAAAACTCTGGAACGTGAATTTCAGGAATATATAAGCTCCAAGAATATCAAAAGGTGACCTCTATGGAACAATTTGCCACCCATTGAAAAGCGGCTGAATCAAGCGTCATCTCCTTTTGCATATAGACATATCGTTTTTCCGTATCTCAGTCATGCCATGATGACTGACTTTTCACCGATGTACAAGATCATATTCGATCGGGAACGCTATTTCCCGAAAGAATGTGCAGCAGAGCGTGAACAACTGAAACATGAACTGCTAAATTGGATCAACCATGTTTGGTAAAAAAAGCTGCGGCTTTGGTTTCCATAATATCTGATACAAAACCTGAGAAAGGAGAATTCTTATGATCTGCAATTTTGGCAGCCGGATCGTCAACAACTATCTGATCTCGTCCAAAGCAGGCTATATTATGATCGATACAGGATATGCAGGAGGATTTTCACATTTTATGAAGATGCTGAAAAAAGACATATTCAGCCGAAAGAGATCCGATATATATTCCTGACGCACGCACATGACGATCATGCCGGATTTCTGAATGAGGTTCTTGCGGTAACGGATGCCAAGGTGATCCTTCATCCGAAGGCAGTTGAAGGCTTGAAACGCGGACAAAATTCCTTTGAAGGAGGCTGTTCTTCTCTTCGTGCATGGCTGTTCTGTCAGATCCTTGCGCTGTTCGGTCACGGAGATCACCGGTATCCCGCTGTCAGACAGGAATATCTTGACCGGCTCATTCCGATTGATTCCGAACAGTTCAAAGCCGTTCGCTTTCCATATCAGGTACTGAAAACACCCGGTCATACAGCAGACCATATTGCATTGCAGGCCGGAGATATCCTGTTCTGCGGAGATGCCGCAATGAACGGATTCCCAAGCAGGAAACGAATTACGATCTGGATCGAAGATTTACAAGCGTATCAGAGTTCATGGAAAACAATCATCCGGCAAAATCCGCGTATGATATTTCCGTCACACGGGAAACCATTCAAAACAGAGGATTTGCAGAAGAATCTGAATGCTTTTGGAAAAGTGAAACTCCATTCTCTGAAACCTTCTTCAGGAAAGGAATGGTAATACTATGATAATGAAAATCGCATTATTGACTGTATTTGTTGCACATATCCTCTGCGGAAGCAGAACAATTAATTTCAATTTGTAGAACAACTGCAAAACTATTGAAATATTAAAGAACGCATCTTTATATGATCGCGGTTTATCTTTTGACAGCAAGAAAGCCGTCACACCTTATTTTTTAGATGTGACGGTTTTTGGCATATTACGACAATCATTTTCTGCACAATCGTTGTCTGCTGCTTGTTAAACTATTGAATCATAATCAATTTTCCTGTCTTTAAAATAATACTCTTTGTCATGCTCATTTACTTCGCGTAAAACGCGGCATGGGTTTCCAAATTTTTATTGCTTTTTTCTTCTTTAAAACAATTCCTGTCATAATTGCCGCCGCAAAAATAATGCTGATGCATACCGCCGTTTTCACTCCGGAATTTTCAACGATCTCGCTTTCGGAAGAAAATTCTCCGGCGCCTGCTGTAAGATCTTCCGCATAGGAAATGCTGTCTATCACGATAACAAGCTTCTCATCTTTTGTGTATGTGAATTTTATGATTCCGTCTTTTATTTCCGAAGCGTATATCAGATCTCCGCCCTCGGTGAAAACATTTGCAAATAAACCGTTAAATTCTTTGCCAAGTTCGGCGGTAATTACATTGTCGCTCATTCGTGAAATTACAACGCTTGTTTTGCCATTAATTTTGTTGTCAACGGAGATATTTATTAATTTTGTCTGTTCTTTCGGTGCAGTTGGAGTCCCGCCGGACGAACTGTTATTATTGTTATTGCTGCTGTTATTGTTATTGTTGTTGCTATTATTGTTACCATTATTATTATCAACGGGTTCGTCCGTGGGATCCGTATTGCCGGGAGAAACGGAACTTTCCGAAGGTACAGCGATCACATAAATACTAAAATGATCCGTTTCAAAACTGAAAGTGTTTAAATTACTGTCGTATTCAGCATTCATATCTTCAAAACCGTTTCCGCTTTGGTGCAGAACTTTTTCTGTGCCGTCAGCACCTTCCGGAGCATCCATTGTAACTTTTACTGTACCGGTCGGCTCTACCTCAAATTCACCGTTATAAAGCAGTCTGATGTCATAAGCTGCCCTTACGGAAGTATCAGAACTGCTTGAAAGGTCGCTTACCTGTTTAGTATTATCTTCAATATCAAGCACTATGTACCCGTTATTGAGGGAGTAATTTTCGCCGTTCTCGTCAAGATAGTCTACATTATCCACAGGTTCAATGCTAACTTCATCATTCTTTATACTGCCGTCCTCTCCAATAACGGTTTCCGAACCTTCGTAAGATACTTTTCCACCTATCGGAAGTGCAATATTTCCGTCAGGTTTTACCGTTACTTCATCACCTGAAACCGTTGTATTTCCTGCAACAACTTTATCTGCGATAATTGTTCCGTCGGGCTTTACTGTTCCGCCGTCAGGAAGTTCAACGGTTGTGTTACCAGTCTGAACGATACTGTCGTCGGGTACTTGGACGTTTCCGCTTTCGTCAACTTCCACACTGTCGGAAGCTCCGTCCGGAAGTGTTACAGTAGTTTTTTGTCCGTTTTTATCCTCAATCTCTACATTTTTACCGTCGTTCGTGATACTTCCGTTTTCCGTTTTAACAGTTTCTCCCGTTTTGAGTTCGGTAGTGCCGGAAGAATTATCTGATGTAACTATACTTTTTTCTGCAATAAAGGACGCAAACGCATTTTCTGTTGCTTTTGTACGGATATGTACCGTGTATTCTTTTCCCGCGGTCAATCCTGTAAATGTTCCGCTGTCCTGCCATGTTGTTCCGTCAATTGAATATTCACAATTCGTAATTCCCGTAACAGTTATGGAATTTTGCGTTTTTGTCACCGTCATTCCGGAAATATCCGGCGCGGCAGGTCTTTTGGGAATTACTACTGTCTGCACCGCTCCTGCACTGTGATTTTGGTCGGCGGCATAACGGAACATAACTGTTATGCTTTCGCTTCCGTCCCATTCAAACTCCGTAACCGACATATTTTCCGTGCATGGGAAATAATTTTCGCCGTCAAGGGAATATTCCATCTTGCTGTTTGTGGAAATCGTTTCGTTTTTGTAATTAATTTCTGCATTGGTACTTTCACTGACGGCGGCTGAAATTTTCCATTTAAGCGAAGTATTATCGCCAAGGCTGTAATTGTTATTGCCAAGCGACAAAATTTCTGCGGTATATTCGCCCACGTTCGCTGCGGTGTTGCCGTCATATTCAATATTGAACGTATCGCCGTCAACTGCATTTGTTACTTCTGCCGCAACAGTCTTTTCCGTGCCGTTATAAACAAATGATGTTTCATTCTGCCACTTTATTTCTGCAGTAAGTTGTTTGATCGTCAAAGTTCCCGCCGTACTAATTGCATAGTTTGTGCTTGAAAGTCCTGCGGTATATTTCCCCGACGATGATGTAACATCATAAGTATATGTTCCCGCATTTTTGCTGTAAGCGGTCAGCGTTGCCGTTACTTTTTCACCGTTTACACCGTCAATTTCAATTTTCCGAACTGTTTCGCCGTCATAAGTATATTCACTTGCGGGAATTTCGATATTTACAGGCGTAATTGTTCCGTCATGTGTAAGGGAAGTTTCAGAAAGAACATAATATTCCGCATCAGCACCGTCAAGAGTTATATTATCAGCCGTAATTGTTTTTGCCTCTTTAACGTTTGCACTGTCAAACGTGAACTTTCCATTCGCGGTAACATCGTCGCCGCTGACAACATTGTCAAGCGCTATCGAAATTCCCAGACCGTCCGCGCTGTCGTTTCCGTCATAAACTTTTTCAAATGTCGTTCCGTTTATGGACGGCGTAAGCGTGCGCTTTTCAACGTTTACGGTAATTTCACTGCTTTCGCTGCCGTTCAATGAAATACTTCCGCCGTAAACGGCTTTTATTTTGTTTTCGCCTATGCCGAATTTATCCTTTGTAACATTGACTGTCAGTTCCGCCTTGCCGTCAGTTACTTCTGCTGAACCGAGAGAAATTTCGTCGTTGAAAAATTCAACTTCATCAAGACCGACTGACATTAAAGAAATTTTGGAAATTTTATTGACCTCTGCGGTAAGAGTAAGTTCATTGCCGTATGTGACCGTATCGTCTGCCGACGGCGTTACCGTGGAATCCGTCCTTGTTACGTTTATTTGACATTCCGCCGTTGTTTCGCCGCCATCGGTGAACGCCGTAAGAGTGACTTCGCCCGCTTTCAATGTGGTAATATCAACGCTCATGCCGTCAGTGCTTACGGTGAATTTAATTACGTCGCTGTCTCCGTCGGTAACTTTCCATTCAATAGGATCGTAAACCGCCGTGTCCGGAGAAACGGCTGCAGTTATTGATGTTGTATCATCAACTTTGAGATATGCTTTTGCCGGACTGAGCGTAATAATGTTTTTCTCCCATACCGGATAGAGAGTGATGTCTTTATCATCTTTGTATTCTGCACCAAGGTCATACTTCTTTGCACCGTTTTCGGTTTCCGTCCAGCCTACCTGAGTATAACCAAGACGGGTAAATTTATCCGAGGAAAGTGCTGCCGACTCATCATGTGTCTTGGTGGTTTGTTCAACCTCTCCTGTGCCGTCTGTGCCGGGCAGATAAGTAATGGTATACTCTTTCAACGTAAGGGCAAGTTCGCCGTCTTCTGTTACGGTAACTTCGTAACCCTTTTCCTGCAATTCTGCCGAGGGAATGAAATTTGCCGCAGTGGCTTTGCCCTTTGCACCGCTTGTGAACACGCCGTCATTTTCCGTTCCGATAGTATATTTCCCGGTAAGTTCGCCGATAATGTTGATTTTTCCGAATTTCAAATAAATATCCGCATAGGCTCCGGATATTATGGGACTTCCTGAAAGACTAAAATCAATATTTTTATTTTCAAACCATATGCCGTAGTTACCGCCGGTCATTGTTCCGCCGACAACTGTAATTCCGTCACCTGATGTATTTATCACGGCATAATTATTGCCGCTGATATTACCGCCGTATATATTCAGTGAGCCGCAATTATATACGGCTGTTCCCTCGCCAAAACCGCCTCCCGTACCGGTATTTTTTATATTCCCTCCGTAAATGCTTACGGTAGAATCGCTGCTGTTTATAAAGATAGTTCCCCATGTTGCCGATGAAGTTATTTTGCCGGCAGTTTCCTGACAGTCATAAATGTTAATGGTACTTGTCGTATTCAAAATAATTTGTCCGTTTACATCATGCCCGTTAAGGCAGAGATTTACCTCACCTGCGGGAACACTCCATGTATCGGACAAATTAACATTTTCCGTCAGATACCAGCTGCCCGCTGTATCGGGCAGACTTTCTGTATCCGTCCAAGGCGCAAACGCCGTTCCGTCCTCATGTACATGATTTGTAAAATACAGTTCTTTTCCGTTTTTTACAACGGTGCAGCCGTCGGCTGAAATAAAATTATCTGCGCTTGCATAGTTTTCATCGTCCATTACGGCAAATAAGCCTGTTCCGCCTAATTCGCCAAGCTGAACTTTGCACTTGACATCACTGCCAAGCTGCCCTTTAATTTGTATGGGATCATCAGTGCTTGTTATGATTGTGATGCCGTCCGTTCCGGGATCACCGTAAAAGATGACCGTTCCGCCGTTTGGGGTGCTGATATTGCCGTCGGTATCAATTGTTGAACCCTCGCCTGTTATGGTAAAACCTCCGACCTGCAGTTCCTCGGCGGTAACTTTTCCGCTTTTATCGACTGTTCCGCCTTTGGGAAGTATAACTTGGGTATCTCCAACCTGAACATTATCTACGCTTTGGACTTCTATTTCACCTTTGGTATTGAACTGTATTTCGCTTTCGCTCGTAACCACAGTTTTGCCGATCTGAACCTTTTTTGTAATGACAGAACCGTCTCCGCCCAAAGTTCCGCCCTGCGGAACTGTGACTTCGGTACCTCCCACCAGAACGGTATCTCCGCTTTGGACTTCAATATCGCCTTCATTGTTAAATTTTACGCCGCTTTCACTTGTAATTACAGTGTCGCCGATCTGCGCTTTCTTTGTATCAACATTTCCGCTGCCGTCAACTGTTCCGCCTTCGGGAAGTGTTACTTCCGGTCCGCTGCCTTTCTGAACGGTACCGCCGTCAGAAACTTTGATATTTCCGTCCGGAGAGACTGTTGAACCCTTTCCTTTTACGGTAACATCGCCAACTTGCAGCTCATCGGCTGTGACTTTTCCGCTGTTATCGACTGTTCCACCGTCGGGGAGGGTAACTGTTGTATCTTTCACTTGAACGGTATCTCCGCTTTGAACTTCAATACCGCCTTCATTGTTAAAATTTACATTTCCGTCTTTGCTTGTAACTGTAGTATCGCCGATCTTAGCCGAATGAGCAGAGACACTGCCGCCTTCGCCTATTGTTCCGCCTTCGGGAAGCGTAACTTCTGTACCGCCGATCTGAACGGTATCATCACTATCGACTTGGATATTACCGTCGTCATCAAATTCTATGTTTCCGTCTTTAGTCGTGATCGCAGTGTCGCCTATCTGAGCTTTCGGAGCATTGACCGTGCCGTCTTTGCTGACTTTTCCGCCTTGGGGGAGAGTAACTTCCGGAGAACCGCCTTTTGTAACTTTGCAGCCACCGTTAAGTGTAACATTTCCGTCATTGTCAACGCTTGTTTGTCCTGTTACAAAAACCGAATTTGAACTGTTATCACTTTTGATACTGCCATCGGAACCGCCGCGCATTCCGCATATGGTACTGTCTCCGAGTTCAACATCGTCTACTCCTTCACCGCATGATATTCCATAACCCTCGTTTGATGTAATTGTACTATTATTTACTGTAATATTTCCGCCATTAACTACTATGCCGTTGCCTTTATTTGCAGAAATTTGGGTGTTTTCTACTGTAACTTTACCGGAACTTGAATTTATGCCGTTATTTCCGGTAATTGTTCCACCTTTAATTACTACAGTTCCGTTGTTGCTATTAGTAATGCAAACTCTATCTGAATGAGGCTGCATAACACTGACATTAAAATCTCCTGTAAGTTCTACATAACCCCCTTTATTAACAATAGTAAAATTAGCTGCTTGTAATTTTCCTCCGACCATTTTGAAAGTACTGTTGTTTATCAGTTCTACCCCTTTTCCTGATCCTATCATAGTGCTGTTTGTTATATTTACTGTGCTATTATCACATGACATTATATCTCCGGGAACGTTAATATTTCCGTTGTTCATTGTAAATTGACAGTTTTTTATACTTAAACCACTGCCTTTTTCATTTTCTATTTTTCCGCCGTCTATAGTTGTAGTTCCCCCATCACTATCAATTGTTCCGCCGCCGCCGGCTTGACCTCTGATCAGTTTAGCACTATTTCCCAGCGTAAAACTGCCGTTTACATTTTTTACAAGCCATAACCCCCACATTGTGTTAGTTAGCATACCGTAAAGTACAACATTTCCGCTTAAAGTAAGATTACCATTGTTAATTATGCAGACGTATTCACCATCATGGGAGAAATTCATTTGTGCATTGCTTGTACTGTGGATAGTTAATGAAGCACCTGTCTGTATATTAATGTTTTTACCTGAAGCAAATGTTAAATTATTTCCGTTAAGATCAAGGTCAATATTTTCACCTGTTGGTATAGTCCAACTATCTGCTTCTGTTATACTTTCTCCAAGAGTGTAACTTCCCGATTTTGTCGGCAATCCGCTTTCTTGTGTGATCGTGCTATCATCAAAAAGCGAAAGTAATTCTATATCGCTGTTTTCTGTTTCCTCGGTCTCGGAAGTCGTTTCCGTTTCGGGAGCTGTGGTTTCTTCGGTCTCTGCGGGCGGCTCGGTTACGGAAGTTACGGAAGTTTCCACAGTTTCGCCTGTTCCGTCAGGTAAACCACCCCTCTCCGTTATCGTCTCCGGACTGGAAGATTTTACCCCCCCCCCGATTCAGAATTTGCCTCTCCGGAAATTTCTGTTATATCGGGAGCGGTTTCAGCCGCTTCTGCTGTGTTTAAATCCGTTTCAATATTGAAACTTCCGGACGGTATCGGCATTGTTACCATCATTATCGCGATCAACGCGCTTGTAACTCTGCGTATAAAAGTCTTTTTCATGGTATTTTTCTCCTTGGAACAGCAAAGTGTTACTTAATATTACATATATTTGCAGTCAATTATTTGTTCATATATCTATACATAATAATTATATTACTTTTCACTTAAATGTGCAATATGTATTTTGTATATTTTTATATGGGATTTTATGTCTATTTGTGTAAAATAAATCAAAAAGGGCAGATAGACTTCATTTGTCTATCTGCCCTTGGCTTATACGTATTTTTGTCAGGGAGTAATGCTTTTCTGAACCTTTTCCACTGTTTCGACAGGAAGATGTAGTAACTTTGAAATTTCGGGAACTGAGTGTCTATCACCAAGCATTATTTTTATTATCTCAACATCTCTTTCGGCTTTACCCTCGGCTTTACCCTCGGCTTTGCCCTCGGCTATACCCTCAATTTTACCGTCCCTGAAAAATCCTGCACTTATATTACACATACTATTCACCCTTTCTGAAATTTCCCTTGTCATAGGAATACCATAGTCGTTTTCCAAAGTATTTATCTTATCATCGGAAGATACTTTCGGTGAAAGCATCATTGTCAACATATCTATAAGTTCATTTGCCGAACGATCGTTTTTGTCATATCTTTTCAGACACACAAGAACAAGTGTCATAAGGTCAAGTTTTTCCGCTTCTTTTACTGCGTTCTCACCGTCCACATCACTGCCGTAAAGCAGTTCCTTTTTCAAGGAGTATGTTCTTATGCTGTCGGCAAATTCTTCCGTGGGCGTGGTGCATATCCATATTGAGTATACTTTCTGTATCTTGTCGTAGTCCATATGCTCAAAAACCGTTCCGTACTGTCCCGAAATCAATCTTGAACAGTAATATATTCCGCGTTTTATCAAGGAATATTCGGTGTCAAACTCGTTCTGCGCTTCAATGTTTATGATAAGCTGAACATCTTTGTCATCATTCGGAACTCTTGCAGTAAAACGAATATCATAGAACCGTGTTCCCTCGTCAATGGAACTGTCCTCGCTGTTATCGGTATGTATCACGGGCGGTTCAACGTTCGGATAAAGTGTATCTTCATTAACTCGCGGTTCGGACATCAGCGATATTATCTCGTTGATCGGAATATCCTTGTACTCTTTCGCAACGGATTTGAGAATACGTGCCGTGATCTGTTTCAACGAAAGGAACATTTTACACGCTTTATCGCTTTTCGGATCTGTCCTGCCATTGGAGATTTTTCTGACAGTGTCCGCTTCTTAACCGGAAACTTCCGCCACCTGAGTCCAACTCCTTTCACTGATTTCATTATACCACAAGCGACATCTGAAATCAAGACTTTTAGAGGGGATTTTTGATGTTATCACATTTTTGATTTAAGAATTATCTTGTCAAATACAGTTTCAATGAAGGAACCGGGGTCGCAATAAGTTAAGGCTGATTTTCACACAGTATGAAAGGGCAATGTCCTTCGCGAACGGAAGGCATTGCCATTATTTTCCTCTTGGATCACTTCATACACTCTATTCCCAATAATTGTAAATGTGCCATAGCACACAAAACCATATCTTCTTGGATCCTGCTTTGTTCTTGATCGGTTTAAAATTTTCCAATATTTGTATGTGATATGATCGAAACAAATATTCGATTTCATACATTAGCAATTGCCAAATTGGAAATTATATGTATACAAGTTGATAATTTGGATACACACGGTTCTACAAATAATTTACAAAAGAATAATATTTTTAACAAGATTTATTATTATTTCTTGTGCTCCAATTGAGCGGCTAAACTCTCTCCAAAAGAGGCTTCCTGATGCCTTTACAGCCGAAACGTTTGTTCCATTCTTAGTCTAAACACTCCTCCCTTATTGGAAATCAAATCCAAAATTGCCTTAAAAAGGAAGCTTTGACTATCCGTGCATTTCTCGTTCACGGCATACCTAAAACTTGAAAATCGAAACCGCACTATATGCACATTTGACAAGGCGTTGACACAAAGAGGGTGTTGTTCCTGTCGAAAAAAAAGAGGCTTGCCTATTTGCAGATGCCAGCAAACGCAATCGCTGACTCAAACTTGCCCCTCCGCCGATCTCGCTTACGCGTTTAAGCGCCGGAGGGGTTCAAGAGCATAAGAGGCAGTGTCACATCACGTCTCACACCCCCTAACAACTCTCTGCGTTCGCTGGGGGCTATGGTCGTGACGTGGTCGGCATAGCCGACACTGCTGAACTACCGGCTCACTGCGTTCGTCGTCCGTTCACTTCCCCGTCTTGCGACAGGAAAGCTCTTACAAAATTGCTGCCGCAATTTTGGTTTTCAGACAGTCTGCAGGACTGTTACAAAACTGCTCTTTTACAATTTGTTAATAAAATTTCTATGACAAAAATTGGGTTAGTTCAAGTGCTTTCGGCTCGCAATCAAGATGAGTTAGTTGATGCTTACTTTACAGTTGGAGCTAAATGCAAATGCCCCATGTGCGACAAATTGAATATTTTATAAACGGCAAAGCTGATAAAAATCCTGACATATAAGATATGCTTTGACGCTTGTCAAGACTTGCAGGATCTGTCGAGTGGATTGAAAAACAGGTTGAAGATATATAATTTTTACTGTAAAAATCTGTCATAGTCAAAATTTGACAAGTCGATTGCCGCAAATCATTTCGTGAATGGCTCAGCGTTTATTCAGAACAAGCGCCGGAATGCTGGGTTAATGTAAAGCGTGGGAAGCCTGTTGATGACACCCACTTTTGGTATATTGATGCTGTAGAAGAAGCGCTTTGCTATGGTTGGATAGACAGCACCCACCGAATCATTGACGGAAAGAGGTTGCAGCGCTTTACACCCCGTAAAAAGGGGAGCAAGTGGACAGAACTCAACAAGGAGCGTGTTCGCAGACTGGATGCTTTGGGTCTGATGACTGATGCGGGAAGAGCAGTCCTCCCTGCTATGGGGATTCGCAGTTTTCATATTGACCCTGATATTGAGGCGGCGCTGAAGGCTGCACGGGCGTGGTCAAAGTTCAAATCATTTCCTCCTTTATACCAAAGGGTGCGAGCGGGAAATATCGCCTTCTATAAGAAACGAAACCCAGAGATGTACGACAAAATGTTGGCACACTTAATCGAGGAGACCAGACAAGGTAAAATGTTTGGCGAATGGAATGACTATGGCAGACTATTAGATTATTAAATTCCGGTTTTCTTGGATATGATAAGGGAGAGAACGGAGAACTTGTTGTCAATGATAAGGAAGCACTTGTTATCCGTAGAATATACAGACAGGTGTTGCAAGGGTTGTCCTCCGGCTCAATTGCACGATTGTTGACCGCTGACGGTATTGCTACACCACGCGGTCTTACAAAATGGAGTAATTCGGTGGTTAAGAGCATTCTTACAAACGAAAAATATAAGGGAGATGCATTGCTACAAAAAAGTTTTACAGTGGACTTTCCCACAAAAAAGAAGAAGAAAAACGAGGGAGAACTCCCGAAATATTACATCAAAAATAACCACGAGCCTATCATAGACCCTTGGCTTTTTGATTATGTGCAAGAAATCTTAAAAAGTCGGACAGATGAGAACAACCGAATGAGTTACGTTGACTTATTGAGCAACAAAATCAAATGCGGCAAATGTGGGCGTATGTTTTCCGGATATACATGGCATTCGACCGGCTATAATGATAAGGTCTGGCAATGTAGAAGCAAAATGAACAGGAACGGATATTGCAAGAACATACATATATATACACTAGGCTTTCATCTTTCCGCTGTGATTGGACGAAACACTATCTTTCTAACGGGTGGCAATGACCTCAATCTCCACCAGCGCACCTTTCGGCAGGGCAGACACCTCTACGCAGCTTCTTGCCGGTCTCCCAGTAAAATACTTTTCATATACAGCGTTAAAAGCGGAAAAGTCGCCCATGTTTTTCAGAAAACAGGTTGTTTTGATGACTTTTTCAAGGCTGCTTCCGGCCGCATCCAGAACAGCGGCCAAATTATGGATCGCCTGCTCGGTTTGCTGGGCAATGCCGCCGTCCATCAAGACGTCGGTTTCTGGCACAAGCGGAATTTGCCCGGAGGTGTAAATGAAATCACCGAATGAAATCCCTTGAGAGTACGGGCCGATTGCTGCAGGTGCCTTTTTTGTTTCAATGATATCCATGAAAATCTTCCTTTCTGCTTGACAAATCGCCTAATTTTTCTTTGCCAAATCTTTTATTACCTCTCCCGCAATGATCAAGCCGACCACTGAGGGAACAAAAGCGTTGCTGCCGGGAACCTGCCGGCGCTGTGTGCATTTTCTTGCGGTTCCGGGCGGACAAATGCAGTGCGCACGGCAGCTGATTGCCATATCGTCAATCGGTGTCAGAGGCGGCTCCTTGGAATAAACGACTTTTAGTTTCTTAATTCCGCGACGCCGCAGTTCGTATCGCATGACTTTGGCAAGAGGGCAAACGGAAGTGCTGTAAATATCCGCTACCTCAAAGGCTGTCGGATCGAGTTTGTTCCCAGCACCCATGGAACTTATGATCGGTGTTCCCGTGCTGTCCGCATTGACTGCGAGCGCAATTTTTCCCGTTACGGTATCGATGGCATCTACAATGTAGTCATATTCGGAAAAATCGAATTGCTTCGCCGTTTCGGGCGTGTAAAAGGTTTTATGAATCGTAACCTTAACATCGGGATTGATTTCGTGAATCCTTTCAGCCGCCACATCCGCTTTGTATTGTCCGACGGTTTTTCTGGTTGCGTGAAGCTGCCTGTGGAGGATCTGACGGCTGAGATTGGAAAGCTCCACCCGATCCCCATCGCTTACACCTCGCCTTCTTTCGCTTCTTTCAGCGTTTCGTTCATACTGCCGGTACGATAGCCCATAAGGTCGAGGGTAATGTAGGTGAAACCGAACGACCGAAACTGCCGGCAGACATCTTCCCGTACACCTATCAGCTTCTCAAATTCATTCGGGTGGATCTCGATCCGCGCAATCATTCCGTGAATCCGTACCCGCACCTGATGAAATCTCAAATCAAGCAGAAGCTGTTCCGCCCGGTCCACCATGGATAATTTTTCCTCGCTGATGGTCTCGCCGTAAACAAAGCGGGAGGACAGGCAGGCAAAGGACTGCTTGTTCCACGTCGGTAAGCCAAGCTCTCTTGACAGTTCGCGGATCTCGGCTTTTGTCAGTTCCGCCTCTCGCAGCGGACTTTTGATCCCCAGTTCCTTGACGGCGATCAGCCCCGGACGGTAATCTCCGTTATCATCCATGTTGGAGCCCTCCGCCACTGCATTTACTCCATTTTGCTTTGCAATCTTCCATATCTTTTCAAACAGTTCATGCTTGCAAAGATAACAGCGGTTTTTGGGATTCTGGCGGAATCCCTCAATATCCAGTTCCTCGGACCTACAGATAAAATGGGTGATTCCGCGGGACTCACAAAAGGCTTTTGCCTCGTCAAGCTCTCGCTTCGGGAAAGAGAACAGGACTGTGCCGTAACGGCAATCGCACTGCTCCCAAGCACCTGATGGGCGACATAGAGTAAAAAGGTAGAATCCACGCCGCCGGAAAAGGCGACGCAGACACTTCCGAGCGAGCGAAGATTGCTTTGTAATTTTTGATATTTCTCAGATAGTTCCATCCTATTCCCCTCAATCTATCGCTTGATTTGTGCGGATCATATCAAGAAAATACCGATGCACAGTCGTATCGTCGCAAAGCTCCGGGTGGAAGGCCGTAACGAGCTGGTTCTTTTGTCTTGCCGCCACGATATGGCCTTCCACGACCGACAGCACCTGCACGCCTTCGCCCACGCTCTCAATATAAGGTGCGCGGATAAAGGTCATGGGTATACTGCCGAGTCCGTCGTATTCCGCTTCTGCGGAAAAGCTGCCGAGCTGCCGTCCATAGGCATTGCGCACCGCAACGATATCCATTGTCGCAAAGTGCCGACGCTCGTCATTTTCTATTTTCCTTGCAAGCAGCAGCAATCCCGCACAGGTACCGAATACGGGCAGCCCTGCCTCGATTTTCTCTTTGAGGGGCTGGAACAGTCCGAGGTCGCGCAGCAGCTTGCCCTGTACGGTGCTTTCTCCGCCGGGAATAATAAGTCCGTCCATCGGCCGGGACAGGTCGCTTTTTTGCCGTATTTCAAAGCAGGATGCTCCAA
Organism: uncultured Clostridia bacterium; assembly: GCA_947626755.1. Taxonomy (GTDB): domain Bacteria; phylum Bacillota; class Clostridia; order Oscillospirales; family Ruminococcaceae; genus RGIG8773. Next base: position 5,513 of record CANQTP010000038.1, on the reverse strand, counting down.
GGCGGGACAGTATCTGTTCATGTTCGATAAAAGCGCCCTGCACGGCCAAAATGCCGATATTCATGTTATTTTCCCCGTTCCGCCATCAAAAGCTCGATCTCCTGCTCGTTTATGCCGACCATGGCTTCGCCCAGATCCTCGGAAAGCTCGGCCGGCATTTTCGCGTCGTTATAGTTTGTGACCGCCTTCACGATAGCCGCCGCCCGCTTTTCGGGGTTGCCGGACTTGAAAATACCCGAACCGACAAACACGCCCTCCGCGCCCAGCTGCATCATCAGCGCGGCGTCAGCAGGGGTCGCAACGCCGCCCGCGGCGAAATTCACCACCGGCAGTTTTTTTGTTTTCGTGAACATACCGAACCAACTCATAGGGAACTTGAAGCTCTTTCGCGGCGTCGAACAGCTCGTCCTCGGCCATGGAAGCGATCCGCCGAATTTCCGCCTGCATCAGGCGCATATGCCGCACCGCCTGTACCACATCGCCCGTGCCGGGCTCGCCCCTTGGTGCGGATCATGGAAGCGCCTTCGTTGATACGACGCAGCGCCTCGCCCAAATCCCTCGCCCCGCAGACAAAGGGAACGTCGAATTTCGTTTTGTCAATGTGGTACTTGTCGTCGGCGGGAGAGAGTACCTCACTCTCGTCGATGTAGTCGATCTCAATGGCCTGCAAAATCTGCGCCTCGGCAAAATGTCCGATGCGGCACTTGGCCATCACGGGAATGCTGACGGCATTCTGGATGCCTTTGATCATCTTCGGATCGCTCATCCGGGACACGCTGCCCGCCGCACGGATGTCGGCCGGAATGCGTTCCAGCGCCATCACGGCGCTGGCGCCGGCAGCCTCGGCAATTTTCGCCTGTTCGGGGGTGGTAACGTCCATAATAACGCCGCCCTTGAGCATCTGCGCCAAATTCTTGTTCAGTTCAAATCTGTTGTTTTCCATAAGTATGACTCCTCCTTCTAATGAATTTTTTTAATTGCTTCACCCATTCTGTACAATGCCTCATGAAGCACAGCTCTCGGACAGGCAATATTCATACGAACGAATCCATCACCGCCGACACCGAAAACCTTTCCCTTATGCACCACAACCCCATAAAAACACATTTATTAAAATTCATTCGTAAAAACAATTATATCTCCCTGCAAATAACCGCACAATTTCGTAGATGTGCGGTTATTTTTTTGCAAATTTCAGAATTTGACATATTATATTTAAATGACATTTTGATACATAAAAAACTTATTGAAATTAATCAGTGACTTTTAATTTATTAAACAAACATAAGTTTAATAAACAGGAAAGTTACAGCCATTGTATAAAAGCCGTTTTATCATTCTTGTTATACCCCGCTTGTTCATAAAAATGGAGAGTATCTTTACTTTTTGAACCGGTCAGCAACATCATCTTGTAGCAATTTTCTCGTTTAGCAATTTCTTTTGCAAAATTCAAACAAGCTGTTGCATAACCCATTTTTCTATATTTTTTGTCAGTAATAACATTTTCAATAAGAGCATATGGACGTTGTTCGTGTGTCAAATTAGGAATAATAACACATACACAAGAAGATACCAAAATGCCGCTTTCATCTGCAACAATTATATGATGATTTTTGGCATTAAGAATATTATTCCATATTGAAATAACTCTATCATCTTTATCAGGAAATGGATTATCGTGCAATTGCATATAAAGCGACAAAATTCCGTCAAAATCATTTTCTTCAATTTCTCTTATCATAACATTTCGCCTCCATAACTTCTGATTTATCAAGTAACACCCAACAGTATGATTATATCATAAAACCATTATTTTGTCAAATCCTGCTTGTATCCGATTTTGTTCCAACAAAATCTATGTTTGCTAAAAATACAATAATTTTTCGCGGTTGAATATCGCACTTTTTCTCAAAAGTTGAATAATTTTCTCAGCGGTTGAAATGCACTTCAATCGCATATTTTGCAAACAATAAATTTTTCAAAATACTCAAACAGCATCATATAGCTTTTTTGAAAAATTGCATAATTCACAAAAATCCGAAAATTGCATTTTCAGTCAAAATAACAAACCCAACATTTTGTAATTTGAGCGTTTTGGATTATGTAAACACATTGCTTTAATGACGTTTACAAAAGAGGGGTTCTTTATTATAGCAAGCGCAGAAAAGTCATATGACTTTTCAAAATTCAGGGGCAAAATCGCCCCTGAACACCTCACAGTAGTTTTAAAACGGTTTATCTCAAAAAGTAATTTGCAATTATGTATAGAAGTTTGATATTTGGTTTTTTTGTTACTGCTTTGCAAATTAGAATTGATTGAAGTCTATGAATTAGTTAAACTTCATGTTATTGAATCGCTGAAAATATCTATTATCTCTTTCAGCATCATTTCCTTTAGATCTGGCGAGATACCAAACAGCTTTGCAACAAAACCCGTACAGTCCCCGTCGCTCCGCAGCCGAAGCAGTAAAAATGGTCGTCATAAACTTTAAGGCTCGGCGTTCTTTCCACGTGAAAGGGACAGCAAGCCATTCCAGAACGGTTTATCTGCAAGCCGTAAAACCTTGCCGTGTCGGGCATATACACCCTGTCCCGTATCTCCTTGAAAATATCCGTCCACTGTCACGCCCTCTCGTTTTTATTTGAAAGGACTTTGCGGCGATATATCTGTTAATGGCGAAACTGATTGACAAAATAAAAAATGTCCTTTCATATGTAAGGACATTTTTAGGTAATTTTCCCACAAATTTTGAAAGTTTGTAGGAATTTACAAAATTGTAAACGCATTTTTATGTTTTATACTATAATGAATAATAATGCCGCTCTTAAAATATCAGAGAGCGGCATTGATTTTACAGCTTGCTTATATCAATTTCCGTCCTTTCTTCAATTATTTTAATTTCAGGGTCATTAGCCGGAATATATTTATCGAATATAATAGAAAATTTATCCCTTATATATTCCGAAAATCCCCAAGAGCGGAGTTGCTTATTAGTCTCGTCATTAGGATCATTGCTGCATTCGTTTTGAATCCTAATAAATTCATCGTCTAAACTAATAATTCCGAATTCCATGCCTCTGTAAACCACATATGTCCTTATTTTATACGCTTCTGTTATTTCACTTTTAGGTATTTCTTTTTTACATTGAAAAAAACCGTATTTTTTGTTATACTCAACATTTATAGGAATAAACCCATTTTGTATATCATCTTTATTCTCAGAAATGATATACACCATTCCTTCATTTGGACTTTTTTTCCCACTTGGATAGTACACGTTATTATTAAAAACAACATATTTTCCGTCTCTTAACAATCTACTCATTACCCATATCCTCCAGTCGTACAAATTTTCCTTTTTTACCATCAGAACACGGAGCATCCTCACAATAAATCGCCATTAAAATTTCATCACCATCCTGTGTTATTTTATACAATTCTGCTCCGTTCATTACCGTATAACCGTCAGAATTACGCTTGAATTGATACTCGGGGTAATATAGTCAACATCTGTCTCGCCTGCAAAGCCATTACGATTATATTCCGTCTTTCGGATAAAGCTTCCCCCGACTCTGCAAATTTCTGCATAGTGGTAAAAATTATCCCGTTTGCTTTTCTGCCCTCAAGAAGTGATCTGAGATGTTCGCGGCTTTCTGCGTGAACGGGATCCTGCCGCAAAAATTCCCTGCATTTTGCAAATTGCAGATAAAGCTGATCGTCAAGATCGTTCCTGTCGGTAATTACAACAATTGTTGGACTTTCGAGTTCGCTTTGCAGAAGATGTGCGTAAAACACCATAGACAGCGATTTTCCGCTGCCCTGAGTATGCCGGAAAACTCCGCCTTTTCCGTCTGTTTTTGTGGCTTTTTTAGTGGATTCAACAGCTTTTTTAACAGCAAAATACTGATGATACCCCGCAAAAATTTTAAAGCGATCAATTCCGTCATTTGAAAAAAGAATAAAATTTTTCAGAATATCAAGCAGCCGTTCTTTTTGAAAAATGCCCTCAAAAAACGTGTCAAACTGCGCAAATTGCGTATTTTCGTAACTTCCGTCCTTGGTTTTCCATTCCATGTAGCGATCCTCGCCGGAAGTTATAGTTCCCGCTTTGGAAATTGTACTTCCCATTTTTGAAGTTATAGTTCCCGCTTTGCTGACCGAAAGATCGCTCATAACGCAAATTGCGTTATAAATAAACATAGACGGAATTATCTGCATATAATTTCTTATCTGCTTGTACGCTTCGGAAGCGTCCGTTTCCTCACGGGACGGAGATTTCAGCTCCATAAGCACAACCGGCAGACCGTTTATGAACAGTATAACATCGGGGCGTTTTTCCTCATTTTCGACAAACGTCCACTGATTAGCGATAATAAAAGAATTATTCTCGATATTTTTATAATCGGCAATATAGCATATTGCGGAATATTCCTCGCCGTTTTTATTGTAACGCACTTCGATCCCGTTTTGCAGATAATCGGTAAAAACGGCGTTTTTCTGCACAAGCTCGCCGTTTTCAAAATTCGTCAGTTTATATACGGCGTCTGCAATCGCATCGTCGGGAAGCGTGGGATTGAGCCGTGAAACAGCCGTCGTCAGCTCGTCCATATACAGCGGACATTTATAATCGCGGTCAATATCCGGACCGTACACATGTTTATAACCCATTTCTTCAAAAAGCCGGATTATTGCGTTTTCGTAGTCTGCTTCGGTGTAGGGCATTATTTATCAGCTCCTTTTGAAATTTTATACGATTAAATAATAATTTACCATTGTAAATACAGCTATATATAACCGCTTTAAACCTTGATTTTTCGCGGTTTGCGGTCAATCATCAATTTTTTTGTTTCTAAATATAAATGAAAATTTAGAGCAGCAGGCGCAAGCGATATTTAAGTCTTGGTTTGTGGATTTTGAGCCGTTCGGTGGGGTTATGCCCGATGACGTGGAAAAATTATCATTATATGAACTTGCAGATTATATAAACGGTGCCGCATTTAAAGAAAATGAATATGGAAATTTTGGCTTACCTGTCATTAAAATTGCAGAATTAAAATCGGGAATTACTAACTCTACAAAATATTGCTGTGTAAAAAAAGATAGTAAATATTATATTGAAGATAAAGACATTTTATTCTCATGGTCAGGCAATCCGGACACATCAATAGACATATTTTTATGGAGTAGAGGTAAAGCAATTCTTAATCAACATACATTTCGTGTTCTTTCAAAATTTAACGCTCCGGCGTTTACTTATTTTTTATTAAAATATTTTAAGCCTGAATTTACACATATTGCAAGTAACAAACAAACAACGGGTCTTGGTCACGTCACTATTTCAGACCTTAAAAGACTTGTATTTTATGTTAATGATGAGATAATATCAAAATTTGAAATGTTAATAAAGCCTATTTTTGATGCAATTTTTTCTATAAATAATAGCCCTGAGCAAAACACCGAAAAACAAGTAATAACGCAGTTTTGCCGGGATAAAGTTTTCAAATTGTCACTA
>CANQTP010000037.1 GCA_947626755.1 uncultured Clostridia bacterium | reverse complement strand
TCTTACGGCGATTTCATTTCACTTTCGGACGTTTGCGACGTTCCCACCGCTAAGATGATACAAAGGGAAGTTTCCGACGGAATAATCGCCCCGGGCTACGAGCCAGAAGCTCTGGAAATTCTCAAGTCCAAGAGAAAAGGCACATATAACATTATAAAAATTGATCCGAATTACGTTCCCGAACCCGTTGAAACAAAGCAGGTATTCGGAATTACATTCGAGCAGGGAAGAAACTCTCTTGACATCAACAACGCACTTCTGGAAAATGTTGTTACAAACAACAAGAATATTCCCGATGAAAAGAAGCGGGATCTGCTTATTTCCCTCATCACTCTGAAATATACCCAGTCAAACAGCGTCTGCTATGTCAAGGACGGTCAGGCTGTGGGCATCGGAGCGGGTCAGCAGTCAAGAATACACTGCACACGTCTTGCGGGAAATAAAGCGGACATCTGGTGGCTCAGACAGTCTCCCAAGGTAATGGGTCTGAAATTCAAGGACGACATTCGCCGCGCCGACAGGGACAACACAATTGACGTTTATATTTCCGATGAATATATGGACGTTATTGCCGATGGCGAATGGCAGAAATGGTTTGCCGAAAAGCCCGAGCCTTTCACACGCGAGGAGCAGAAAGCATGGCTTGCAAAGAATACAGGCGTTTGCCTCGGTTCCGATGCGTTCTTCCCCTTCGGCGACAATATCGAGCGTGCGCGCAAGTCGGGCGTTGAATACATAGCGCAGCCGGGCGGTTCTATCCGTGACGATAACGTTATCGAGACCTGCAACAAGTACAATATGGCAATGGCGTTTACCGGAATCCGCCTTTTCCACCATTGATCTTATGGATAATATGGATAATAGTATTCTCCCTACAATTGAAACCGAACGCCTGATACTTCGTCAGGTGACTGCCGACGATGCGGAAGCATATTTTGAATGGGCAGGGGACGAGCGCGTTACAAAGTATATGAGTTACAGCACTTATTCCTCCGCAGAACAGGTCAGGGATTGGCTTGAAACCGTTCCAAAGGTCTGGGTCTATGTAAGGAAGTCGGACGGTCTGCTTATCGGAAGCGGAGTGACAGTTCGGGAAACGGTTTCCGGGTATTTGGTTACAATCTGCGTTTTGACTGTTGGAACAAGGGCTATGCGACGGAAGCCGAAGCCGTCAAAGCTATGATAAAATATGCTTATGAACTCGGAGCAAGGAAGTTTACGGCTCAGCACGCCGTTGAAAATCCTGCGTCGGGCAGGGTAATGGAAAAATGCGGTTTGAAATTTGACGGTTACGGTTCTTACAAAAAGACCGACGGGAGCTGCGAGTTCAGGTCAAAAATTTACAAAGCAGATCTTGATGAAATTCTGTTTTAAAATATCACAAAAAGGATCGGTGATAAAATGAAAATACTTGTAGTAGGCGGCGGCGGACGTGAACACGCTATCATTATGAAACTTGCGGAAAGCAAGCGCGTGGAAAAACTTTTCTGCGCCCCGGGAAACGGCGGTATTTCCCGCTATGCGGAGTGCTTTGACGTGAAAGCCACCGACATTGACGGGATCGTTGCTCTTGCAAAAAAGCTTGCTGTTGATATGGTAGTTGTCGCTCCGGACGATCCACTTGTTATGGGAATGGTGGACGCTCTCAATGCGGAGGGCTTTATGACTTTCGGACCTGACAAAGCCGCGGCGATCATTGAGGGCAGCAAGGTTTTCTCCAAGGATCTGATGAAAAAATACGGGATCCCCACAGCGGCATATGAAACTTTCACCGACGCTGAGAAAGCCGTTTCCTACATAAAACAGCAGGGAAAATACCCCGCTGTCGTAAAAGCGGACGGTCTTGCTTTGGGAAAAGGCGTTATTATCGCCCAAAATGAGCAGGAAGCCGTTGACGCCGTGCGTTCAATTATGGAAGATAAGATTTTCGGCGAAAGCGGTTCAAAGCTTGTTGTGGAAGAATTCCTCACAGGTCCCGAGATCTCCGTTCTGTCTTTTACGGACGGAAATATAGTTGTTCCAATGATCTCTTCAATGGATCACAAGCGAGCTCTTGACGGTGATAAGGGACTGAACACAGGCGGAATGGGAACTATTGCGCCTAATCCATACTACACTGAAGTCATTGCAAGGGAGTGCATGGAAAACATTTTCCTGCCCACGATAAACGCCATGAAAGCTGAGGGACGGACATTCAAAGGCTGTCTGTATTTCGGACTGATGGCAACTCCGAACGGCGTGAAAGTTATTGAATATAACTGCCGTTTCGGCGATCCCGAAACGCAGGTAGTTCTGCCGCTTCTGGACACCGACCTTGCAGATATTTTCGAGGCGGTATATAAAGGAACGCTTTCGGATATTGACATCAAATGGAAAAACGAGTGCTGTTCCTGCGTTGTAATGGCAAGCGGCGGCTATCCGAAAAAATATCCCACGGGCTTGGATATAAGCGGTTTGGACGATAAGGGACAGACGGAGGGAGTTTTCGTTTACCATGCGGGAACGAAATTCGCGGACGGAAAATTCTTTACATCGGGCGGACGCGTCCTTGGAGTTACCGCAACAGGTGAGACCCTGCAAGCGGCACTTGACAAGTCCTATGCGGCAGTAAAGAAGATACATTTCGAGAATGCGCATTTCCGCACAGATATCGGAAAACGCGCACTTTCGGCGAAATGATCCGATTTAAATATTTTGCAAAATTTTATGGAAAAGAGGAGTTTTTATGGACATTAAGGCTAAGATTGAGGAGATCGTTGAAAAAGTCAAGAGCGACAAGAACTTTGAAGCAGAGTTCAAAGCAGATCCGGTAAAGGCTGTTGAAAAAGTTGTCGGCGTTGACCTTCCCGACGATCAGATCAACAAGATAGTGGACGGCATCAAGGCAAAAGTTTCCGTTGACGGTATCAAGGACAAGCTTGGCGGTCTTTTCGGAAAGAAATAAGCTGTCGGACGGCTTTTACTTTTAAAGCCGTCCTTTCATTAAAAGGAAAAGGAAGATAATTTTGAATATAAACGAGACTATCGCTAAGGAATTCAAACTGAGACAGGAACAGATCGACAACACCGTCGCGCTTATCGACGACGGAAAAACTATCCCGTTTATTGCCCGCTATCGTAAGGAACTGACAGGTTCGCTGGACGATCAGGTGCTAAGGGAAATTTTTGACAGACTTACTTATCTACGCAATCTGGAGAAACGCAAAGAGGAGATACTTTCCTCGATTGAAGAACAGGGAAAGCTTACGGACGAGATCCGCGAAGCCGTTGAAAAAGCCGCCGTTCTTGTTGAACTTGAGGACATCTACCGTCCTTTCAGACCGAAGCGCAAAACAAGAGGCTCTGTGGCAAGAGAACGGGGACTCGAACCGCTGGCGCAGTTTATAATGGCGCAGGAAATTTCCGCAGATCCCAATGCCGAAGCGGAAAAGTTCATAAACGCCGAAAAGGACGTTCCCGACGCGGCTGCCGCAATTCAGGGCGCTATGGATATTATCGCTGAGGACATTTCGGACGATGCGGAACTGCGGAAATCACTCCGCGCCCTGCTTATCAGAACGGGACAGGTGGTTTCCAAAGCCGCAGATCCCGATGAGGAAACAGTTTACAGGAACTATTACGATTTTGCCGAACCTGTCAATAAGATAGCAGGACACCGCATTCTTGCCATCGACCGCGGCGAACGCGAGGAAAAGCTGAAAGCAGGCATCGACATTGTGGACGGCAGCGGCGAAAAGCTTATTACCGACAAGTATGTGAAGAACTCTTCTCCCTGCGGCGAACTTGTGAAAGCCGCCGCCGAGGACAGCTTCAAGCGGCTGATTTTCCCGTCCGTGGAACGTGAAGTCCGCTCATGGCTCACCGATAACGCCTGCGAAGCGGCAATAAAGGTTTTCTCGTCAAATCTCCGTCAGCTTCTCATGCAGCCGCCTGTTAAGGGGAAGATCGCTCTCGGTCTTGACCCGGGGTACAGAACGGGCTGCAAGCTTGCGGTGGTGGACGATACGGGCAAAGTTCTCGACACGGGCGTGGCGTACATTACCACAGGCGAACAGCGGAAGATCGAGCAGGGCAAAGTTCTTGTGAAAAATCTTATACAGAAGTACGGCGTTTCGATAATTGCCATCGGAAACGGCACGGCTTCCCGCGAATCGGAAGCGTTTGTTGCGGAACTTATCAAGGAAATTCCCGAAAAAGTCGCATATATGGTGGTTTCCGAAGCGGGGGCGTCGGTCTATTCCGCATCGAAGCTTGCGGCGGAGGAATTCCCCGAGTATGACGTTTCTCTGCGAAGCGCAGTTTCAATTGCAAGACGTCTCCAAGACCCGCTGGCGGAACTGGTAAAGATAGATCCGAAAGCCATCGGCGTTGGACAGTATCAGCACGATATGCCCAAAGCCCGCATGGACGAAGCACTTTCGGGCGTTGTTGAGGACTGCGTAAACAGTGTGGGCGTTGACCTGAATACGGCTTCCCACTCGCTGCTTTCCTACATTTCGGGAATAAGCTCGGCGGTGGCGAAGAATATTGTCGCTTACCGTGAGGAAAACGGCTCTTTCACCGACAGGAAACAGCTGCTGAAAGTCGCAAAACTCGGTCCGAAAGCTTTTGAGCAGTGCGCGGGATTTCTCCGCGTTCAGGGCGGAAAGAATCCTCTTGACAATACCGCAGTTCACCCCGAAAGCTACGAAGCCGCGGAAAAGATCATTTCTCAGTGCGGATTCCGTCTTGCGGATCTGAACGAGGGGAAAACTTCCGAGATCACCGCTGCCGCCGAGAAGATAGGCGTTTCCAAAATTGCCGACATGGCAGGAACGGGACTCCCCACGGTTAAGGACATTCTCAAGGAACTTGCCAAGCCCGGACGTGATCCCCGTGATGAACTTCCGCCGCCGCTTCTGCGCAGCGGAGACATTATGGAACTGAAAGACCTTAAACCCGGCATGGAGCTTATGGGAACTGTCCGCAACGTCATTGATTTCGGCTGTTTTGTGGATATAGGTGTTCACGAGGACGGTCTTGTGCATATTTCGCAGATATGCAACCGCTACATCAAGCACCCTCTTGAAGCTGTCAAGGTGGGCGAAGTGGTGAAAGTTCGCGTTCTGGACGTGGACGTGAAGCGCAAGAGAATTTCCCTTACCATGCGGCTTGACAATAAGTAAGTTCTTGCAGTTTCAACAAATTATCTGCTATAAAAGCAAAAGCGTTCGGTCAATTTCACCGAGCGCTTTTTTGTTGGCATTTTGCGGAAATTTCTTTTTATGAAAATTGCGCATATCAGGCGGCAATGTTTCATAAAAATGTGGTTATTTTCAATAAATTTTAACAAAATATTTCCGCCTGCGGGAAATTTGCAAAACCTTTCCGGTTGGGATATACTGTTAATATATTAACACCGAAAGGAAGTTTTTGTTATGAAAAATGCATCCGAAAGCCGCAAACGTCTCTACAGAATTATTGTTGTAGGACTTATGGCGGCGCTTGTCTATATAGGAAACTATATGGAAATAAAATTCCAGAATGATACAAGGATCCATCTTGGAAATTCCATGTGCCTGCTGGCGGGTCTGCTTTTCGGAAGTATAACCGGCGGTCTTGCTTCGGGAATAGGCGGCGGGCTTTACGATCTTTTCAGCCCCATATATATCACTTCCGCGCCCTACACGTTTTTTTCAAAATTTGCCATGGGTTGGACTGTCGGCAAAATAAGCCGTTCGGGCATAAAGAGCGAATTCTCGAGAACACTTGTCGCCGCCATAGTCGGTCAGATAGTTTACATTGTGCTTTATCTGGGAAAAGCGTTTATAACGCAGCTTATTCTGGGAAATCCCTTTGAAACGGCGGCAACGGTCATGATCGAAAAAGCCGCAACTTCCTGCATAAACGGAATTATCGCCGTTGTTATAGCAGTTCCGCTTTCTATCGCGCTGAGGAAAGCACTGAAAGCATCGGGATTTGCCTATATGACCGAGGGAAAGCCCGAAAGCAAGGGGTATTTCAATCCGCTTACAACCGTATTGACGGTGTTTGCAATTGCAGTCACCGCGGGATTTGCAATACGCCTTTCCGCGGATGGAAACATCAAAAAGGCGCAGGAAGCCAAGGATCAGGCTTACGAACAGCAGATAGACGAACTGAACGGCAAGATAGAATTCCTCTATGAACAGCTTGAAATGACCTATCCCGAGCCTGCGGAAACAGCGGAAGAATAGTTCCTGTCGGAATTTGTCGAAGTATTTTTATTGACATTTGGGACAAATTGGTATATTATATTCTTATAAGCGGAATAATATTCCAAAAAAGATAAGGAATGATGAAAATGATCTGTCCCAAATGCGGAAAAGAATACAATGAAAGAATGACCTGCTGCATAAGCTGCGGAGCGGAGCTTGTCCCCATAGCATCGGAGCAGACGGCGTTTGAACCGATAATTCCCGAAGCTGTTCCCGACGCGGCGGAAAGCGGCTTTACGCGGAACCTTGCGGGGCATTCGGAGTTTCCTCCCGAAGAAACCGAAGAAGCGGAAATACCCGTTCCCGTTTCCGTGAAAAACAGGGGAAACGCCGCCCGCGGGATAGGCTCTTTTGCGGCGGCAGTGGTAATGACTGCGCTGATAATATTATCGGCGGCGTCCTTTGCGGCGAGACTTCTTACCGACAGCGGGAAAATATCCGAGTTTGCCCACGATCTGGACGTGATGAGCCTGCCTGCGGGGAATTCTCCCGATGAGACTGTTCAGGAAACCATCTTTGCGATGTCCGCGGGAACGGGGCTGACCCGCGAGGATATCCGCAAAATTTACGAAAATTCCACAGCGGAGGATTTCCTCGCGGATCAGCTGAACGGTTACGCGGAGTTTATCCGTCAGGGAGAATTGCCCGAAAAGCTTACTTCCGACAAGCTGAAAGCGGTTTTCAGCGAAAATATCGGACTTATCAGCGACACTATGGGAAAGCCTATGTCCCAGAGCGACATAGACCTTGCATTTTCGCATCTTGAACAGGCGGAAACGGTCCTTGAAGCCATTTCGCCGTCCGAGATAGAAAAAGCTGCGGGAGACGGCGCATTGACGGCATTAAGGCTGTTCTGTTCACTTCCTGTCATGATAGGTGAAGCCTGCGCAGCGGCGGTAATGCTGATAGTTTTATGGGCTGTAAACGGACGTCCCGAAAAAGTTCTGAGCTGGGGCGGAGGAGCGGTCATAACAGGCGGATCGGCAGTGCTTCTTATGGCATTTCTCTGTTCGGTACTGCCAATAGGGCAGGATCGGTTTGAACGCAGCATAATAAAATGCGTTACCGACGTGATAAATCCCGATTTATACCGACTTGGCGGAACGCTGGCGGTCATCGGCATAATAATGCTTGTGTGGTCGGCAACTCTTAAAGCTGTAAAATCGCAGAAATACGCAGTTCGGGAACAGAATGGAAAACAATTTCACAATTTTTGATATTTTTTCATAAAATTCCCTTGACTTTTGCGAAAAATATGGTATAATTATATATAAGCTGTGGAAAAATGCAAATTCGTACCGTTTTTTATCGAATTTGTGCAGCTTGTTTTTTGATTTTGTTTAGAAAGCCGTTCCCGAGTCTGCATAGGGAGCGGTTCTTCTATTTTTACATGGCGGAAAGGCTTTTGATCCTTGAAATAAGATCGTAGCAAAGACGGTTGATCCCGTCAAAATCCACCGCGGGAATGTAAAGGCTTTCAAGAATATCATGCTCGGACTTTGCGCATTTTAACGCTGAAACGGCTTCGTCCCGAAGTTCGTCTGCGGCGGAAGCGTTGAATTTTATCCGCATCTTTTTCGATGCGACCATGTTTTTGTCGTAAAATCTTCTGAAATTTATCGGCTGCTTTGCCGCAGCGGTAAAGCGGTTCAGCGGATCGGCGGTGAAAAACGCGGTTTTTATCTCGGGGATAAGAAGATGTTCAAAACTGTCGTTTCCGTAGACCGTGCAGATGCTGACGCTTACATCATATCCCTTTTTTACGGCGATCTCGGAGAACTTTCTGAGAAATTTTTCCGAACCCGCATACAGGCTGTCATTTAACAGGTAAATGCTGTAATCATCGGGAATATAGGTGAGATAGCCTTCGGGGGTAATGGCGGAAAGCTGTCGGAACTCCATTTTCCCTTCATGTTCCTGCTTTTTGGCAGGAAGAATCTTCTTGGCAAGGCGGTTTATGAAACCGTCCAGTTTCTGTTCGTTCAGCGCACAGTTTCCTATCTGGAAAGTGTCTCCTATCACTGCCGACAGAGCGGTTATGTATCTGCGGCAGCGGGCGTGCTGCTGCTGATATGCGGAATTTGCGGAAATTATATCATTCTTGGCATTTTTCAGCCGTCCGATATCCCAGTATGCGCCAAGATCAAGGATCTGCTGAACGGCACCCGGGTATTCGGGTTCAAAAACATGAGGAGATGTTCCGTCAACAAATATCACTTTCCGCTCGGTGAAGATAAGCGCGTCCAGCGAGGCGGGATCGCTTGAACAGCGGTATATTTCCTTATCATCATCGGGGAACGCTTCGGCAAGGCGTTTCATCAGCGAGGATTTGCCTGTTCCGGGACCTCCCTTTATGATATAGGTATGATGATCCGTGTCGGCGATCATGCTGCCGAAATGTGTGCGGAAACCGTTTGGAGAGCTTCCGCCGAGAAAGCAGTTCAGACAATTCATAAACAATATCAGCTCCGAATAAAATAAATTTTAATTCATTTTATGAAAAACATTAAATTTTGTGAATGGTGTGCAGCTTGAACGGAGTTTCGGGCAGTTTATGAATATATCTGCCAATAATGCAGATAATAGAATTAATATAAGTAATTTTGTACAAAAAAGATATTGAAATCGTTGAAAATATGTGATATAATATCTATAACACTTGAAGCAAGTGTTCCGAAAATCTATAAAGGCGCACCGCGCCGCAGAAAGGATAGTCATTATGAACCTGACCAAGAACCAGATAACCGCAAAGGGCAACAATAAGATAAAGTTTGAAGTCATACACGGGCATTTCACCACGAACCATTCCCATGTAAACCGCTATATTGACATGAACGATATAAAGAATAACTATAAATCAGCCAAGGAAACTGCCAAGCAGCTTGCGGGAGAGATCTATTCTTCCGTTCCCGTTGACGCTATAATCTGCATTGAAAGTACAAGACTTGTAGGCGCGTTCCTTGCGGAAGAACTGAGTGAACACGCCCGCGGACTCAGCGCAGGAAATGACATCTACTGCATAACTCCCGAAAACGTTAATAATCAGATAATCCTCCGCGACAATCTTCAGCAGGCTGTCAGGGATAAGCACGTTCTGCTTCTTGTTTCCTCGGTATCTTCGGGAAAAAGCGTTCAGCAGGCGGCAAACTGCATAAATTATTACGGCGGAACTCTGACGGGCGTATGTGCAATATTCAGCGCAGTTCCCGAAGTTCACGGAATAAAGATAAACAGCGTTTTCCATGCTGATGATATTCCCGATTATGAAAGCTACAATCCCGCAAAATGTCCTATGTGTTCTGCGGGACGAAAGATCGACGCTATTGTAAACAGCTTCGGCTACACTCAGACACACTGACATTTTCCGGTCTTACATCTTCCTTTCATAGAAATGCGGCTCCGATCGTTCGGAGCCGCGTTTTCGTATTGACAGCTTTCTACATCATTGCCGCGTTTTCTTCTCCTGTCAGCGAATATATGCCGCGGATAAATTCCCTGCAAAGCCTTACTCCCGTAATATTTTTAGGAACGATCCTGCGGTCAATATCACTGAGGTACACTATTATCTTCGTTTCTCCGGGGAATTTTCCGCAAAGTGAAGTTATTTCCCGCAGTTTGCTTTCGTCGGTGCTTAAAAGTTTCAGATACAGCGTCTTTTTGCTGCATACGGACGCGTATTTTTCCGCGGGAAACGCCTGCTCTATGATTATTTTCGGGGAATCGTCCTTATAGGAGACCTTTCCCGAAATAAACGCGGAGCGACCTGTCCGGACGGCATTCCCGAAGGATATGAGCGGTTCGGCAAAGATCATTCCTTCCGCTTCTCCCGTCATGTCCTCAAGCTCCGTGAACGCCATTTTTGCGCCGTTCTTCTGGGTGTGCAGCTTTACTTCGCGGAAAATGCAGAACAGGGATATTTTTGCACCGTCACGAAGCTGCGGCGGTTCACTGTAAAGCTGCGAAAGGGTGTTCATTCTGCAAAGTTCGGAGTAGATCCTGTAATCTTCCAGAGGGTGTCCCGAAAGGTACATTCCGATGAGTTCCTTCTCCGTTTCAAGCCGTTCCGCAAGTGGATAGTCCTCGTAATGCTCGATGGTGACGGGAGCCGCGCCGCTGTCGGTCATGTCGAAAAAGTTTATCTGTCCTTCCATGTTCCGCATGGAATACGCTTGAATATTACTGAATATCCTGTCGTAATTTTCCATCATTTCGCGGCGGTTCAGCCCGAAGCTGTCAAACGCTCCGCAGAGGATAAGATTTTCAATGCTTTTGCGGTTCACGTCCTTGCCGTTCATTCGCTTGCAGAAGTTTTCAAGCGAGGTAAATTTTCCGCCGCGTTCCCTTTCGGAAATTATCTCTTTTATGGAATTGAAGCCCAGTCCTTTTACCGCCGAAAGCGCAAAGCGTATGCCGCTTTGAACGGGGGAGAACCCCGCTCCGCTTTCATTGATGTCGGGACTTAATATCTTAACGCCGTTTTTGGAACATTCTTCGGAATATTCTATCAGCTTGTTTACACTGTCAAGACAGCTTGTCATAAGCGCAGCCATGTATTCCTTGAAATATCGGCATTTCAGGTATGCAGTCTGATAGCAGATATAGGAATACGCCGCCGCGTGGGATTTGTTGAAAGCATAGGACGCAAAACTTACCATTTCGTCAAAAATTTCGTTGGCAATATTTTCGGGAACGCCGTTTGCTTTTGCGCCTTCAACGAAACTGTCCCGCTCTTTCAGCATAACATCGTGCTTTTTCTTAGCCATAGCCCTGCGGACAAGATCGGCTCGTCCGTAAGAATAGCCTGCCATTTTGCGGCAGATCTCCATTACCTGTTCCTGATAAACTATGCAGCCGTATGTGACTTCCAGAATATCTTTAAGAATAGGGTGCTTGTAGGTGACTTTAGTCCGATCGTGGCGGCACTCGATGTATCTTGGGATACTGTCCATGGGACCGGGACGGTAAAGGGAAATAACTGCAATTATGTCCTCGATATTTTCGGGACGAAGTTTAATAAGCGTCTGGCGCATACCGCCGCTTTCAAGCTGGAAAACGCCCGTAGTCTGCCCGCGGGAGATCATTTCAAAAGTTGCCTTGTCGTCCATGGGTATCTTTTCAATGTCAAAATCGGGTATGAACTTTCTTATGTGATTTGAAGCGTCACGAATGACCGTAAGGTTACGCAGTCCGAGAAAGTCCATCTTTACCAGTCCGAGGCTTTCCAGTATGGGGAAAACATACTGTGTTATGACAGTATCACCGCTGAGCTGTATCGGAACATAGTCGCTGACGGGCGCATCGGAGATAACAACTCCCGCCGCGTGCATGGAAGTATGCCGCGGCATTCCTTCAAGTTCGGCAGCCGTGTCAATAAGCTTTCTTGCGGTGGGATCCGCTTTGTACAGATCCGAAAGTTCGGGAATTTCTTTCAGGGCATAGTCAAGTGTGACGTTCGGACCGTAAGGGATCAGCTTGGAGACTTTATTAATGATATTCTGGGGAAATTCCATCATTCTGCCCACATCACGGACAGCGCCCCGAGCCGCAAGCGTTCCGAAAGTGACGATCTGCGCCACATGATCCGAGCCGTATTTTTTTACAACATAGTCTATGACCTTCTGTCTGCCCTCGTAGCAGAAATCCACGTCAAAATCGGGCATGGAAACTCTTTCGGGGTTCAGAAACCTTTCAAAAATAAGATCATGCTTTATAGGGTCGATGTTTGTTATCCCGATACAGTAAGCGGCAAGACTTCCCGCGCCCGAACCACGTCCCGGACCTACGGGAATGCCGTGTTCCTTTGCATAGCGGATATAGTCCCAGACAATAAGGTAATAGTCGGTGTAGCCCATGGAAGTTATAACGTCAAGTTCGTGTTCCATGCGTTCGGAAATTTCCTTTCCGATCGGTTCTCCGTAACGTTTTGCCATTCCCTCATGACACAGGCGGCGGAAATATTCCTCCGTGTCGGAAACTCCCTCGGCGGTAAATTTCGGCAGCTTTATTTTCCCGAATTCAAAGGTAACATTGCACATTTCCGCGATCTTTGCTGTGTTTTCAACGGCTTGGGGAACGTTGCGGAAAAGTTCCAGCATTTCCTGTTCCGACTTCATGTAGAATTCGTCCGTTGGGAAGGACAGAGGGTTCGGCTGACTTAGCGGAGTATTTGTCTGAATGGAAATAAGCAGCCTTTGCAGTCCCGCGTCCTTTTTGTGAATGTAGTGGGCGTCGTTTGTGGCGGCAAGGGGAATGCCTGTTTCGGCGGAAAGTTTATAAAGCAGGGGAAGTATGCGTTCTTCCTCGTGAATGCCGTGGTTCTGGACTTCAATATAATAGTTCCCTTTGCCGAAAATTTCAAGATATTTCAGAGCCGCAGCTTTTGCGTTTTCGTATTCGCCGTTAAGAAGCAGCCGCGGAAGTTCTCCCGCAAGACAGCCCGAAAGCGCAATTATCCCCTCATGGTATCTTTCAAGAAGCTCCGTATCTACCCGAGGTTTGCTGTAAAAGCCTTCGGTATATCCGTAGGAAACCATTTTTATCAGATTTTTGTAGCCGATGTTGTTTTTGCAGAGGAGAACAAGGTGGTAGGGTTTGTTGTCCTGACCGTGGATCTTGTCAAAACGCGTCCGCGGGGCAACATATACTTCACAGCCGATTATAGGCTTTATGCCTTGTGCCAGAGCTTCATTGTAGAATTCCACAGCCCCGTACATATTTCCGTGATCCGTGACGGCAACAGCGGACTGTCCCAGTTCCTTTGCGCGGGAAACAAGCTGTTTCAGACGGCACGCACCGTCAAGCAGACTGTATTCGCTGTGAAGATGAAGATGTACGAAAGACACGTTTCCACCGTCCTTTTTAAGTTTTGCCCCGTTCTTCCCGAATCCTGTCCGCAATTTCGGAAAGTTTTTTCAGTCTGTGGTTCGCTCCCGAACGTCCCACGGGCTTGTCCAGCATTTCCCCAAGTTCTTTAAGGGAAACATCGGGATTTTCCATGCGGAGTTCCGCCATGTTTTTAAGTTCGGGAGTAAGACTGTCAAGCCCTTCCGTCTGCATGATGTATTCAATGTCTTCTATCTGCTTTTCGGAAGCGCGCAGGGTGCGTTCAATGTTTGCCGCATCGCAGTTTGCAATGCGGTTTGCCTTGTTGCGGACGTCCTTGTAAATTTTGACGTTCATAAGTTCAATGCTGCTCATGGTCGCCCCCATAAGAGTCAGCAGATCTTCAATTGCTTCGCTGTCTTTCAGATAGATAACGCGGACGTTCTTCCGCTCGGCGGATTTGGCACTGATACCTAACGAAGTGAGCATTTCCGTAAGATCGTCTGCAAGTTCGGGATAGGGAACAGCAAATTCCAGATGATATTCTTTTATAGGCTCGGTGATGCTTCCGCAGGAAAGAAACGCTCCCGCAAGAAATGCAAAAACACTGTTATTGTCGATAATATCCGCCTGTATCCTGTGGATAACGGTCCGGCTTGAGATCCTGAAACGGTAAATGATCTCTTCCCTGTAATGTTCTGACGGCACGCTGACAGAATACAGCGCGCCGCCGTTTTTCTTTTTGTTTTCGGAAACTTCCGTTATATTGCTGCCGCCGATAACATCGTCCGCAAGCCGCCTGAAAAGCTTGCAGACCTGCTCGTTTTCCGTCTGGAACACGATGGCTTCAGGAGAAAATATCCTGCAAAAAAGCAGCATTCCGTAAAGGCAGCAATACTTCCTGTCCTTGTCGGTAATTACCGAGCAAAGCTCCTGTTTTACCGAATATGAAAATGACATTTGTCTTTACCTATCCTTTTCAATATCTCTGTGTGAAATGCGGCACTTGATGTTTTTGCCTGAAAGGTATTTGTAGATGGCTTCCGCGTAGGTAACGCTGCGGTGTTTTCCGCCTGTGCAGCCGAAAGCAATTACAAGCTGGCTCTTGCCCTCGTGAATGTAAAGCGGAATCAGGAAATCAAGCAGATCCTGAAGCTTTGCAAGAAGCACCTGCGACTGCTCAAATTTCATAACATAGTCGCTTACGCAGCTTTCCTTGCCTGTGTGGTGCTTAAGTTCGGGAATGTAGAACGGATTCGGCAGGCAGCGAACGTCAAAAACAATGTCCGCTTCACGGGAAACGCCGTATTTGTAGCCGAAAGACATTACCTTGACTATCATCGAAGCGTTTGGATCGTCAAGGAAGATCGAGTATACAGTTTCTTTCAGCTGTCCCATGGAAAGCTCCGAAGTGTCAATGTAGTAATCTGCCCTTTCGCGGACGGAAGTGAGAATACTTCTTTCCATATCAATGGCACTTTGCAGACTTCCGTGGCACTGTTCGTCAAGAGGGTGTTTGCGGCGGGTCTCTTTGTAGCGTTTTATAAGAACATCATCGCTTGCATCAAGGAAGAGTATGGAAGTTTCCATATTGTTTTCTTTGAGATAATTAAGTCCCTCGTCCAGTTCAAGGAAAAGTTCGCCGCCGCGTATGTCGGTGACAATGGCGACTTTCTTCATCTGACCGTTGTTCAGGCATATTTCCGCAAATTTCGGTATAAGCTGAGGAGGAATGTTGTCTATGCAGTAGTAGCCTATATCTTCAAGAATGTTTACCGCTCCTGATTTTCCCGAGCCTGACATTCCCGTAACTATCAAAAATTTCATCTGCGATCATTCCTTTCAATTTTATCCGAAATTATAAGCGGCTCACATTCCAGAACATACCCTGTCTTTTCCTTTACGGTGCTTCTGACAAGTTCTATAAGCTCCATAAGCTGTGAAAAATCCGCATTTCCTTTGTTTATGATAAATCCGCTGTGCTTGGTGCTGACTTCCGCATCGCCCACATGAACGCCTTTGAGCCCGCACTGTTCGATGAGAAGTGAAGCATAGCTTCCCACGGGACGTTTGAACGTACTTCCCGCGCTTGGGAATTCCAAAGGCTGCTTGGAGCGGCGCTGTTCGGTCAGCTTGTCCATTTTCGCCTTTATTTCTGTTTTATCGCCGTTTTCGAAACCTATTTCCGCGGAAATAATTATCTCTCCGCTGTGGGTGAAACGGCTGTGACGGTAGGAAAGATCTAATTCCTGCGTGGAATATGTCTTTACGTTCCCGCTTCTGTCCATGGCTTTTACGGAAACTATAACGTCCTTCATTTCTCCGCCGTAAGCTCCTGCGTTCATGAACACCGCTCCGCCAAGCGTTCCGGGAATACCGTAGGCAAATTCCAATCCCGCAAGGCTGTTTTCCAAAGCGTAAAGGCATATCTTTGAAAGAGTTGCCCCCGCCTGACAGGTGAGAACGTTCCTGCTTCGTGTAATTTCGGAGAAGTCCTTTCCCACAACGAAAACAACGCCGTTTATGCCGTCAGAATCAACAATAAGGTTTGAGCCTTTCCCGAAGATATAATAGGGAACATTCAGCTTTTCCGCAAGAGGTATCAGCCGCAGAAAGCTTTCCTCGCCGTTAAGTTTCACAAGCAGGGGACATTCTCCGCCTATCCTGAACGTGGTGTAATTTTTCAGAACGGCATTTGTTTCAACGGTGCAGCCCAGCTTCTGCGCTTCTTCGGAAATATTTTTTATTCGGGAGTCCATAGCCTACGCCCCTTTGAGATCATCTTTCTAAAGTTTATGACGGAACTTAAAGAATATTTCCTCTTTTTGAATTGATAAACTCTTTCAGCTTGTCAAAGTCTGAATTTACTATGAGTTTTTCGGGAAAATCCTGCTCTTTCAGCAATTCAAAGGCAAGTTCTGTTTGCCCGATAAGTCCGCAGAAGTGGGCGTCAGAATTGACCGCCACGGGAATTTCATATTTTTTGCAGATACGGATAACTTCCCGATAATTGTCGGAAGTGTTTTTCCATTTTATAGAACTTTCGTTTATCTCGACTATCTTGCCGCATTCCTTGAACTTTTTCAGGCACTTTTCATAGTCAAATTCGTAGCCCGTGGTGGCGCAGTGACCTATCATGTCAACATCGGGATTTTCTGCAGCTCCGAGATAAAGCTTTGTTATCACATCGGGAGAAGCCTTTGGAAGCTGATTGCGGTGTATCGAAGCGATTATCCAGTCAAGGTTTTTGCATTCTTCGTGGGGAAAATCAATATGCCCCTCATAGTCGATAATGCTTGATTCCGCGCCGAAAATGAGCTTTACCCCGAGGAGCTCCCGTGGAAGCGCTTTGTGCAGATTATGGAAATGCCATACATGAGGACCGTCCGTGGAAGCGGGGGTATGGTCGGTTATGGCAAGTGCGGAAAGTTCCGCTTTTGCGGCGTATTCCGCATTTTCAAGAACTGTTGAATAAGCGTGTGTTGAAGCGACAGTATGTGTGTGAAGATCGGCAATTATATGCAAAGTCAGTTCCTCCGATCAATAAATATCCCATTTTTTGATAGTTTCTTTCTTGTCCATGTCAAGACCGAGGTTGTCTAAAAGTTCCTGAGCGGCATTGTAACCCATCTTCTTCTGACGGTTGTTCATGGCGGCAACTTCGAGAATTACCGCAAGGTTACGTCCCGGCTTTACGGGGATAGTTGCGCAGGGAACTTTTACTCCCAGAATGGAAGTATATTCGTTGTCAACGCCCATGCGGTCATAGACCTTTTCGCTGTCCCAAGGCTCGAGTTCCACGATCATGTCTATCTTTTCGGTAACTTTTACCGCGCCCATGCCGAACAGGCGGCGGGCGTTCACAATGCCGATACCGCGTATTTCAAGGAAATGGCGGATATTTTCGGGAGAAGAACCTACAAGGCTGATGTTTGAAACGCGGCGGATCTCCACGGCATCGTCCGCAACAAGACGGTGTCCGCGCTTGATAAGTTCAACGGCAGTTTCGCTCTTTCCCACGCCGCTTTCGCCGAGGATAAGCATTCCCTCGCCGTGAACTTCTATAAGAACGCCGTGGCGGGTTATTCTCGGCGCAAGGTGCAGATTCAGGAACGCTATAAGCGCAGCCATGAAGCTTGAAGTGCTGTCCTTGGTGCGCAGCAGCGGAACTTCGTACTTCTGGGCAATTTCCACCATTTCGGGGAAATATGGAAGTTCTCTGGAAATTATCAGAGCGGGTATATGCTGTGAGAAAAGCATATCCAGCCGTTCGTAGCGGCTTTTCTCGTCAATAGTGGCAAGGTAAGCAAACTCCATTTTTCCCACAATCTGGATACGCTCATTGTTGAAATATTCATAAAATCCCATAAGCTGCAGACCGGGACGGTTAATATCGGTTTCGTCCACCACTAATTTTGAAGAATCCTCGGGCAGATAGATAGTTTCGAGGTGAAATTCGTCAATAATCGTCTGTAGTTCGACGTTGAATTTCTTTTCCGCCATAAATATCATTCCTTTTCAATATGTATTTCAAAAACATAACTACTACTATTATACAACATTTACGAAAATTTGCAAGGGGGTACGGTCAATTTCCGATAATTTTATTGCAAAGTTCCCCATTCGGACGCGGCTGAAAGTCATTTAAAATTAATATAAATCAAAACCCTTGAAATTTAACATATTTATGGTATAATTATCAAGTACATTTTTCATTGATAACGAGGTTTTTATTATGGAACTTTCTGTAATTTTTAAAAGCGTTATCGATTCTGACAACGCGCCTATTGTTATATGCGATCTGAAACATATCATTATTTATATGAACCCTGCCGCCGCTAAAAGATACGAAAAGCGGGGCGGCTACGACCTTGTGGGACGTTCGATACTCAACTGCCATAATGAGGAATCTGTGGATAAGATAAAGAAAGTCCTTGAATGGTTTATCGCAAGTCCCGATAACAACAAAGTATATGAATTCTACAGCGAAAAGGAAAATAAGGACGTTTACATGACGGCGTTAAGAGATGATAACGGAAAACTTCTCGGCTATTATGAAAAGCACGAGTTCCGCAGCCGTGAAACTTCCGCGCCCTATGAGAAAATTTTCTGAAAGGATATTATATGTACACGCTTTTAAAACAAGAGGGAAAAGCCCGCCGCGGCAGATTTGAGACCGTACACGGCACTTTCCAGACCCCATGCTTCATGAATGTGGGAACTTCCGCCGCAATAAAAGGCGGCGTATCTTCCATTGACCTGCGGGATCTGAAATGTCAGGTGGAACTGTGCAATACCTATCATCTGCACGTCCGCCCTTCCGACAAAGTCATAAAGGAAATGGGAGGACTGCACAAGTTCATGAACTGGGATAAACCTATCCTCACCGACAGCGGCGGATTTCAGGTATTTTCCCTTGCGAAGCTGCGAAAGATCAAGGAAGAAGGCGTTTACTTCAATTCCCATGTGGACGGCAGGAAAATTTTCATGGGTCCCGAAGAAAGTATGCAGATACAGTCAAACCTCGGTTCAACAATTGCCATGGCTTTTGACGAATGTGTGGAAAATCCCGCTTCCAGAGAGTACAGCAAAAATTCCTGCGACAGGACTGTCCGCTGGCTTGTCCGCTGCAAAGAGGAAATGGAGCGGCTCAATTCCCTGCATGACACTATAAACAAGAAGCAGCTCCTTTTCGGGATAAATCAGGGCTGCACCTATGAAGATCTGAGAATAAAACACATGGAGCAGATAGCCGCTCTTGACCTTGACGGTTATGCTATCGGCGGACTTGCTGTAGGCGAACCCACCGAGGAAATGTACCGCATTATCGAAGCGGTAGAACCTGTTGCTCCGAAAGAAAAGATACGCTATCTCATGGGTGTGGGAACGCCCTCAAATATAATTGAAAGCGTTTACAGGGGCGTTGACCTTTTCGACTGCGTTATGCCAAGCCGCAATGCACGCCACGGAACAGTCTTCACATGGAGCGGGATAATGCACATTTCAAATCAGCGGTATGAAACAGACCCGCTTCCCCTTGACCCCGAATGTGACTGCCCCACCTGTCGGAACTTTTCGCGGGCATATATAAGGCATCTTTTCAAGTCGGGTGAACAGCTTGCGGGACGGCTCACCGTCATGCACAATCTGTATTTCTACAACACACTTATGGAACGTATCCGAGACGCCATCGACAACGGCGTTTTCGGGGAATTCCGTGAAAAATATTCTCCGCTCCTTGAGTCGCATTTATAGTTTTTGCAAGATAAGGTATTCCTTTTAAGAATACCTATTGCAGTTTTAAGAAAATAATGTTATAATAGTATCTATACAGAATATGGGGGACGGTTTATGAAACTTGTTATATTTGACCTTGACGGAACGCTTCTGAACACGCTGGACGACCTTGCGGATTCGGCGAATTTCGCACTTACGGCTATGGGCTTTTCCACACATCAAACGGAAGAATATAAGTATTTTGTGGGGAACGGCATTCCCAAGCTTATAGAACGCTGTCTGCCCGAAAATGCTCGCTCGGAGGAAATTCAGAAGCAGGCTCTGGATATTTTCAGCAAACGTTATGGCGAACATTATGCCGATAAAACACGTCCCTATGAGGGTATTCCCGAAATGCTCGATGAATTGGCGGCAAACGGCGTGAAACTTGCCGTTGCGTCAAACAAGGCGGACGACTTTACACAGTCGCTGGTAAGAAGATTTTTCGGGGAAAGATTTGACTTTATAAGAGGAAGCCTTCCGGATGTTCCGCGCAAACCCGATCCCGAAATCGTTTACGGGATAATGTCCGAAATAGGCGCGGAAAAGCGGGAAACAGTTTTTACAGGCGATTCAAGCGTTGACATTACCACCGCGAAAAACGCGGGAGTGGACTCCATAGGCTGCCTGTGGGGTTTCAGGACAAAAGAGGAGCTTTTATCTGCGGGGGCGGGGAAGATCGCCGAAGAGCCCATGCAGATCGTAAAATATATAGTAAAGGAGTAATTGTATGAACTACAGCATTAAGGAAGTTGCGGAAAGATTAAAGGCTCTGCGCGAGATCGTGGGTATTTCCGCGGAAGAAATGAGCAGGCGCACGGACACTTCTCCCGAAGATTACGCGCTTATCGAACAGGGGGAAAAGGATTTCTCGGTGACATTTGTCTACAAGTGCGCGGAGATCCTCGGCGTTGACATTATCGAACTGCTTACCGGCGACAATCCCAAGCTGAAACGTTACTGCGTTGTAAGAAAGGGCACGGGGCTTCCCGTTAAACGCCGCGAGGGTTTCGAGTATCAGCACCTTGCGTATCTTTTCAAGGATAAGAAGATAGAGCCGTTCCTTGTTATCGCGCCTTATTCCGAGGAGGAACAGGAAAAGCCCATTTCCCTGTCCGTTCACGAGGGTCAGGAGTATGACTACATTCTTTCGGGAAGCCTGAAAACCGTTATTGACGGCAAGATCAAGGTTCTTAATGCGGGAGATTCGATAATCTACGATTCAAGCGCGCCACACGGAATGATCGCCGCAAACGGCGCAAAATGCGAATTCCTTGCTATTCTTATAAAGTAATTTGGGAGGATATTACCAATGGATCTTAGAAATTTTTATAAACGTTTTCTCACCGACACATTTGATGAAAACGGCACACTTGTCAAGCTGGAAATGCACGTTCCCGAAAATTTCAATTTCGGATATGACGTTATTGACGAAATAGGAAAGGGCGCACCCGACCACAGAGCTATGGTATGGGTAAGCGAAACAGGCGAGGAACGCTTTTTCACCTATGCCGACCTTATGAAGAAGTCCAATCAGACTGCAAATATGCTCCTTGCCCACGGCATTAAAAAGGGAGATAAAGTCCTTGCAGTTCTGAAACGTCACTATCAGTTCTGGTTCCTAACAATTGCACTTTGCAAGATCGGAGCGGTGCTTATCCCCGCCACAAATCAGCTTATGAAGAAAGACTATACCTATCGTTTTCAGGCTGCGGACGTCAAATATGTTGTTGCCACAGCAGACGGCGAGGTTTCCAACCATATAGAAGAAGCTCTTAACGAATACGGCGGAATTGCCGAGAAATTCATTGTCCGCGGCGACAAAGATGGCTGGGTGTCTTTCGATAAGGAGATCGAAAAATATCCCGATACCCTTGAAAGGATCCCCAACAAAGTTACCGACGATATGCTTCTGTACTTCACAAGCGGAACCACAGGCTATCCGAAAATGGTAATGCACAGCCATTACTATGCCATAGGACATATCCAGACCGCAAAGCACTGGCACAATCTGGACGAAAATTCCCTGCATTTCACCATTTCCGAGTCGGGCTGGGGAAAATGTATGTGGGGAAAGATGTACGGACAGTTCGCCTGCGCCGCAACGGTGTTTGTATATGATTTCACAAGATTCCATTCCGCGGACATTCTGCAAAAAATACAGGACTACAAGGTAACGTCCCTTTGCGCGCCTCCGACAATGTTCAGAATGTTCATAAAAGAGGGAATAGAGGGCTACGACCTTTCGGGACTGAAATACTCCACAATTGCGGGAGAAGCTCTCAATCCCGAAGTTTACAACAGATGGCTCGAATACACAGGCTTGAAGCTTATGGAAGGTTTCGGACAGACGGAAACAACGCTTGTAGTTGCGAATCTTCCCGGAATGGAGCCGAAGCCCGGTTCAATGGGCAAGCCTACCCCGCTTTACAACGTTGATATTGTTGACGAGGACGGAAACACACTTCCCGCAGGCGAAACAGGAGAAATTGTTATCCGTGCGGATCCCACCGTTCCCAATATCGGAATGTTCAAGGAATATTATAAGAACCCCGATGAGACCAACAAGTCGTGGAACAACAACATTTACCACACAGGCGACACGGCTTGGAGAGATGAGGACGGCTACTTATGGTATGTAGGACGCACCGATGACGTTATCAAAGCTTCCGGATACCGTATCGGACCATTTGAAATAGAAAGCGTTCTTATGGAACACCCTGCCGTTCTGGAAGTTGCGGTAACAGGCGCGAAAGATCCCATCAGAGGACAGGTTGTAAAAGCAACTATCGTTCTCACCAAGGAATACAAGGACAAGGGCGACGAAGCACTTATCAAGGAACTTCAGGAACACGTCAAGAAGAACACCGCGCCGTACAAATACCCCCGTATCGTGGAATTTGTGGACGAACTTCCCAAGACCATCAGCGGAAAGATCAGGCGCGTTGCCATCAGGAATAACGATAATAAATAAAGACTTGCCGCAGTTCATAAGAGCTGCGGCAAGTTTTTTACGATAATTTTTTCAGTTTCTCATTGAATTCATGTTCATGTTTCTTTCTGTCTCCGAACCATACGCCGTATTTTTGCTGTTCTTCGTCGGTGAAAACATCATAAGTGCCTTTTTCGCGTTGACCGTTTTCAGCCCAATATGATACTACGGTAACTTTTTTGCTTTTGTCGTTGAAGTAATAGTTTGCTTTATCGCCGAATTCATATGATTCGATCAGCCTTGCCTTTTCGTCATAAATATAATAGCAAATTATGTCACCATCGGAATTTTACGGTCTCAACGCTTATGTAACGCAATTTCCCGTCTTCGGTATAAAAGATCGGCAATTTTAATATTTCCTTTTTCGCTTCTTCTCTTTCCTTGCGTAACTCATCAAATCTTTCGTCCGATATGGCATAATATTTTTTATCAGACATAGATACCTCCGCTGTTTTTACCGCCATTACTCAAATATCACATCGTAGTCCTTGGCTTCTTCGGAAACTTTAATGAACCTTTCCACAACGTCCTCTGCATTTTTTACAACAGAATCCCAGAAATCCTTTTTAGCCCAGCACTCTGCTTCCTGCGTCCTTTTGAGTTCGTCCAGCTTGCCCGTTATCTCGCTCGGAGAAATAGAAGTAAAGATCGAATCCTTAACATTATAGTAGCTGAAGCTTGACAGATCGGGATCATTGGAAATTACCTCCGGCATCGGCATGGTAATGTATATTTTTTTGCTTTCGTTGTCTATATTGTCAAAAACTATCTCGTTGAGATCCACGCCCGCAAGTATAACTCCGTCATATTTAAAGACAACATGATCGGTAGTGAGCGGGACTTTAAGATCGAATATCGTCTTGTAATTTTCAATTTCCGCCGCATTGGTATAGTAATATTTCATTGTAACAAGTTCCGCGGCGGGTTTTATGATCTCTTCAAGAGTGTCCTTATCAAGAATTATTTCCTCTTTGACGATGCCGGAGTTGTCGGGACTCTGCCGCGCGTTTTCTTCCAATGCTCTGCTGAGGACAGCCGCAGCCGCTTCTTCATTCTTCTTATTTGTAACATTTACTGCAATAACAGCGGTAATTATTATTGCAGCAGCCATAATAAGCACTCCTGCGGCAATAAAAATTATCTTTTTGACTTTTGACATTTTTCTTCACTTCCTTAAAATACTTTATGTTTATTATAGCATATTGATATTAATTAATCAATACTTTTCAATGATGATTTAAAAATAATTAGCTTTATTTTTCCTTTTATATAATCAGAAAAAATTTGTATACAGATCAATTTATGGTGCAAGTACCTTTATTTCCATATTATGATAATATGGATTAAATTCCAAGTCGATATAATATCCGTCATTGTTTCTTGCACTAAAATTTTTTGTTCCATACCATTCGCTATCGTATGTATATTCATCAATTGTGTAACCCATTGCCTTACAATCTTCAATATAATTATTATATGTTTCTTCCGAAATAAATTGGGCACTACATTCAAAATTTATTTCTGTTTCATGATCTTTTTGCAAAAATGCTGCTTCAAGTCGTGGAATTTTGTTTCCGATCTCATATTCCGTCCAATCATAAGCTACAGCTGTTTCTTCGTCTTGTGTGTATTCGTTGTTTTTAAAATCGTAATAAACCGTATATATTGTATTGTCCGATATATATCTTATTCCCATTATATCCGGTTCAAAAAGATTATAATAACTCATATCTGTAAAAAATGATCCATAGCAATCTACTAATAGGTCAAATGTATCGCCGGGTTCAAGTATAAATTCAGTACTTATATTTACGCTCTCCTCATTAATTATTTCTTCCAATAATTCATCAGAATCCTCATCGGAATCATATATGCCGTATGATTTTTTTAAATAACTATAAAAAGATTCCATTTCCTCAGCTGAAACGTCTTTTTTTAAGCAAAATGTAATTTCAAAAACCAAAGGAAATTTACTGTGGTTTTTACCATATGATGTTATAATTCTGTTTCCATCAGCTATACTTTCCTTTACGTTCCACTCAATATCTTTTATACTTATTTTGCTATTGTTTGAACCACTTTTATCATTTCCACACCCTGCAGGCGTTACTGTCATAGCCGCCAAAATAATAAAGGCAGCAAATTTTTTAAACAGTCCTGTTTTTCTCATAACAACCCACTCCTATAAAAATATTCCGGGCACTTCCCGCCCGTATGATAATTCTACCATAACAAAAATGTATTGTCAAGTATTTAAATCATTAAAGATTCATTAAAAACAGTCATTTAAAAGCCTGTGTTTTTAAAGCGTAAAATATTAGTATTTTAGTGATGATTTTATACAATAATACTGATATTACTATAAGGTATAGAAGTATTATCAGCAATAATGTATAATTTCATAGAGTAGAGCAAAACACCGAACTCAAAGGCAGAAAAATTGAAGAGAGCAGGAAAAACAAAAGAAAAAGCAAGTG
>CANQTP010000036.1 GCA_947626755.1 uncultured Clostridia bacterium | reverse complement strand
AATTATAGATGGAAAGCGGACATTTCAGGACTCTGCAAAGCGGAGGAATGTTAAATGGCATCTATCAGAAAGAAAAAGAACTCCTACGAAATTCGCGTCAGCTGTGGATATGATGTGAACGGAAAGCAGAAATTCCAGCAGATGACATGGCGACCGGAGGAGGGAATGACACCTAAACAAATCGAAAAGGAGGTAAACAGGCAGGCGGTCTTATTTGAAGAAAAGTGTAAAATGGGACAAATAACCGCAAACATCAAGTTTGAAACATTTGCGGAGCAGTGGTTTGAGGAATATGCAAGAACAGGTCTGCGTAGTACGTCATATGAACGAATGCGGCAGCTTACACACAGGGTTTATCCTGCGCTTGGGCATATGCGTATAGACAAGATAACGGGACGGCACGTTCAGAAATTTATCAACGATCTGCTTATCAACGGCAAAAATCAGCGGACGGGCAAGCCGTTATCGAGAAAGACGGTAGTACATCATTTGAGTTTTATAAGCGACGTTTTTCAATACGCGCTGAAAATGGACATGATCTCGGACAACCCCTGCCGAAAGGTAACGATACCGAAAGGGGAGAGGAAAGAGAAAAACATTTACAATCTTGAAGAATTGCAGCAGCTTATGGAACTTCTTGAAACCGCGCCGTTGAAGTACAAATTGTTTTTCACAATGGTATTGTACACAGGCTATCGGCGAAGTGAAATGCTCGGACTTGAGTGGAAAGACATTGATTGGGATAACAGGATAATCAGTGTCAGACGAACGTCCAACTACACAGCGGAGCGCGGAATTTACACAGACACCACAAAAACAAAACGCTCCCAAAGGAGCAACAGGTATCCGCAGTTTATCTTTGATCTGTTGAAAGAATACAAATCCGAACAGGACGAAGAACGGCGGAAAATGGCAAATTTGTGGCATGATAACGACCGCATTTTCGTAAAGTATGACGGACAGCCGATGAATCCCGAAACGCCTTACGGTTGGTTAAAGGATTTCTGCAAAAAGAATGATATGCGATTTTGTGACTTGCATAGTTTCCGGCACGCCCATGCTTCCATTTTAATCAATGCAGGAGTAGACATAGCAACTGTATCGGCAGATTTAGGACATTCAAATTCAACAACGACTTTGGGAATTTACACCCATGAATTTCAAGAAGCACAGGCGAGAACTTCGGACATAATCGCCGAAGCAATGAACATACCTAAACGACAGCATATTGAAACGGCATAATGATTTTAAAACTTATGAAACGATACGAAAAGATACAACAATGGGCAAACAATGGGCATTTTAAATATCAGCGGAAAAAGCAAAACCCGCAAACCCAATCTACAAAAGGATTTGCGGGAAATGTTACTGGTGACCCGTACGGGAATCGAACCCATGATTCCACCGTGAAAGGGTGGCGTCTTAGCCGCTTGACCAACGGGCCGGAACGCTCCGACTTGTCCGAACTATTGCTCAGACCGGAGCCGTGGTAGCGAGGATGAGACTTGAACTCATGACCTACCGGGTATGAACCGGTTGCTCTAGCCAACTGAGCTACCTCGCCATAGAAAGTCTACTGCGAAGTTCGACCATAAAGCTCGACCCTCGACCGACTAATATATTATACTACAGTAAACCCCTATTGTCAAGGGCTTTTTCAAAAAAAATCACATTTTAGATGTTTTATATAAAATTTTGCCGTTACAGACTGCATAAATGTGCAAAATTTTCCGCTTGGGCTGTGGGGATCCCTCTTATACGGTGCCGAACCGCACGCTCACCGCGGGTGTAGACCAGCACATCGCATACATCTGTGCCGCGTTGGAATATCGTCTGACTCAGCCGCACATATACTATCTTGTTTTTCGGAACGATCACGGTGTGAAACTGGAATATGCTGCAATACTTCAAAGTGACCGTTTCTTCGTCAATCCCTATACCCGTTGTAAATTTTGCAAAAATTTTTACTATCAGCAGATATATCGACGGTATCTCTCCCATTATTACAAGGAAGTCGATCATGCTGTCCCAGCGCGGAAACGTCGTCCTGATAATGCTTGCCGCTATCGGGAACCCCGCCGCCAGTAAAACAGGCACCCACACAAAAGCTATTATATAGCTTTTTTTCGTTTTTATTGAAATGCTGCTGACTGTAAATTTTGGCAGGATCAGCCGCATTGAGTCCATTACACGATCACGGGTGGTTATAGGCACAAATACAGGTATCCCGTTCTTTTCCTTTCCGTAACCCGTGCAGCTTGCGTGCACCGACATTACACGGCATATCTTCATCAGCAGGTTTTGCCGGAGGTCGGCGCAGTTTATTTTTGAGTAATTTATATAATACCTTCTTTTGGTAAAAAATCCGTTTTCCACAAATATATTCTCGCCGTATCGTTTTATGTGAAAATCCATATGCCGCAAAAGATTTGATATAAATGAAAATCCCCAGCCTACGGCAATTATCAGCGTAAGCGCTACCGCAAAAGGCGTTACGCCTTTGATAATGGTCTGCACTACCTGCGTAACGTCCGAAACGGCAGTGAAAAATATTTCCTCAAGTTCATTTCCGACTATGCGTCCGCCTTGGATAAACAGCGTCCCGAGGAAGATCACTCCCGACAGCGTTGATGAAAATACAAAGGAGAAGAAAAACAGATCCCGCTTTGAAGCATGGTAATTTATTTTCATGCTGTTTGAATCTTTTGGCATTTTTCCGTATATTTCCCGATAATCTTCATATGGGACAATAAGTTCCACATCAGCTTTGCCCCGCTTGTTTGCCGCAGAATGCGAGTCAGAATCCAGCGATACCGTGACCGCCTTGAACGGACGCAGAAATACCGAACGTTTCGCCGAAACACATGACGCAGCTTTATAGGGGAACGTGAACTCATTCCGCACAAATATGCCGTCCTTGACATATATCCCGTCCCCGCGTATTTCGTAGCGGATATTTTTCCAGCGGAAATACGCCATTCCGATTATAAGGAGAATGACCATAATATCCCAGTATGCGCCCCGAAGCCAGTTATAGAAGCCGTAAAAATCCGGTCCCACCGCCGCAAGACCTCTTAGCAGAGGGATCACCAGCAGCCAGAAGTTTTTTGTGGTGTATTTCATAAGTGCGATCTTGTGCTGACATTTCATGGAAATTCCTCCTTTCCGGGAATTTTATCATAGTAATGTTTTGTTTAAAAATCCTTGACAACGCCGCCGAAAATGGTATAATAAAAGCAGGAAACAAGCGTGATTTATAATTCAAAAGGCGTTTTCCAAACATTTGAAAAGGAGTGATCTTATGTGTAAGAGATTTGACGATTGGTCGCCTCAAATTGAAAAATACTGTATTGAAAACGGACTTAATTTTGAAAAAGCCAAAAAATTGTCTAAAAGCTGGGGGTTAGATGATCTTATGCTGTTGCATTATGACCCCGAAAAGGGGAAAATGGGACTTCCTGACGAAACTCCAATGCCATTGGCTCTTTATATAAAAAAGGAAAACAATGGTATGCTGGTTTTTGAACAAACCGAGTACACCCGCCAATATCTGACCTGACATTAATGATAAAATATCCCGAAGCGCTCATTTTATGGGCGCTTTTTTATTTATAAACCGCCGCGGCTGCTTAATGCCTGCCGGATCTTCCTGCTTATCTCCGCCATGTCCGATGAGGACAGGAAAAAGCATATCAGCCTGCCGCCGTAGGCGCTTATCAGCAGAAAGTTGAAACTCGTATATTCGGAAAACGGCATGGAAATTGCCGTTGTATACTGCACCGATGACATCTTTATATAACAGGTGTTCTTTACAAATATTCCCGTTTTGATGACAATTTCGTCCGCCGATACGGTGTAGCTGACCGAACGGTACCAAAGCGGCAGAATAATCATAAGAAAGATAACATAAGCTGTTACAAGAAGTATAACTATTGCCCATATGATTATTTCGGGAACAGTGACTTTCGGAAGGGAAAAGTAGTCGGGAAATCTCTGTTCCAGATAATCCAGCAGATATTTTAGCGCAATAATTATAGCCGATATTACCAAAAATGTCATTACTCTCAGAAATTTTAAGCTCTTTTTATCCGCATAGTATTTTTTCATGTCATAAATTCTCCGATTTAATGATATTGTATTCATTATAGCATATTTTTTCATGCAAGAAAACACTTTTTTGAAAATTTTATGGGAGGCTGAAAGTTTGCACACTATATTTTACGAAAAATTATCCGATTTTATAAGCAATACAAATGATCTGCTATGGGGTTTCGGAACGGTGCTGCTTGTTTTCGGGGCGGGAATTTTCTTTACGATCCGTATTAAATGCTTTAATATTTTACATATAGTAGATATTTTCAAAGCTGCCTTCGGCGGGAAAGATACGAAGGAAAGTGGGAAAATATCGCGGTTTCAGGCAATTTCCACCGCATTGGCTGCTTCAATGGGGACAGGCAATATAGTCGGAGTCGCAGCGGCAATATCCGCAGGCGGCGCAGGAGCAGTTTTCTGGATGTGGGTATCCGCGCTTTTCGGGACGGCTCTTGCTTTTGCAGAAAACGTTCTGGGCGTAAAGTATAAGCGTCCCGATGCGCCAAGTCCCATGTCCTATATTTCCAAAGCACTCGGGGATCCCGCCTTCGGTGTAATTTACGCGATCGTGTGCCTTTTTGCATCATTCGGGATAGGAAACATGACCCAGACCAATGCCATCGGAGCGGCGGCAGGTGAGATCGGCATACCGCCTGTTCTTGCAGGAGCGGCAGCCGCGGCTTTCAGCGGAATGATAATTTTCCGCGGCGCGAAAAGCGTTGCAGCCGCTGCCGAACGGCTGATCCCCGCAATATCCGTCCTGTACTTTACGGCGGCACTGTCGGTAATTATCATATTCAGGAAAAATTTTGCAGATACTCTCGGACTTATCTTTTCCTCCGCTTTCGGGATACGTCAGGCTGCGGGAGGAATTCTGGGTGCTTCGCTGAAACAGGCAGTTTCCGTGGGACTTCGTCGTGGCGTGTTTTCAAATGAAGCGGGAATGGGCAGTTCTGTGCTTGTCCACTCGGAAACGGACTGTTCCGACCCCGTTAAAATGGGAATGTGCGCCGCCGCAGAGGTCATTATAGATACAATTATATGCTGCACACTAACGGCGCTTGTAATACTCATGACAGGCGCGGCGGACTGTAAAGCTGAGGGACTTGCCATTGCTGCGGAAGGATTCCGTCGGGGATTGGGGAAATATGCTGCGGTTTTTGTTTCCCTTTCGGCAATGATATTTGCATTCTGCACGCTTCTTGGCTGGTATTTCTACGGAGAAAAGTGCGTTAAATTTATACTGAGAGGAAAAAACGACAAAATTCCGCTGATAATATTCCGTATAGTATATACAATTGCCGCGTTTGTCGGCTCGGTCTCGGAGTTATCTCTTATCTGGAACGCGGCGGACGTTTTCAACTGGCTGATGCTGATAATAAATCTTTTTGCCGTTCTGATACTAAATAAGGAAGTTTTTTGCAGCGACCCGCAGCGAAAATGATGATTCTGTGATAAATTCAAAAAAAATTCATAATAATTTACTCTTTGCTATTGCAAAATCAAAAAATTTGTGGGATAATAAGCTTGTTATGATGCTGCAATATTATATGTCAAAAAATTACAGCAAGCACTGTATTTATAAAATTGCAGATATTGATAATATTATCATGGCAGGTGACTTCCGTTGTCAGAAGACCTTTTAACGTTTTTAGAAAATATTTATGAAAATTCGGGCATACCTACCGCAATAGCAAGCAGATCAGGACGCATCATACGGCAGAACAAAGCCGCAGGATCTTATTTCCACATAGGCAGCAGATTGGTGAATCTGCTGGGCGAACTTGACATTAAAACAGGCTTGAACCATGTTATCCGCGATGGCAGCGTATATTCATACAATATAATAAAAACAGCGGAAGATCCCGATAATAACAGTTTTTACATTGTGGAACTGGTGCATTCGGAAACCATTACAAATATACTGAATACTCCGGCAATAAAAAGTTACATGGCGTTTCTTTCCTCAAAGATCAGGAATATGGCAGGAGTTGTGGTAAATTCTGCCGATGAAATACACGATGCCGTATCCTGCGGTATATTTGACGGAGGAATGATAACCGACAGGCTCAACTCCATTGACAGAAACATCATGTCGGTAACAAAGGAGGTCATACAATCCGATCAGTTCTACTCGCTGCTTGATATGAAAGAAAATGAAGTTACTATGTCTGCCAAGAACGAACTCCGCAGAGCAATAAACGAAGCGGAAAATGTTCTGGGAAAGAAAGTAAAATTTTCTTTGAAATGTGACGAAAACGATATATTTTTCAGAATGGACCGCTCCGCTTTTGAAACTGTTATCGGCGGATTTATGGCAATGTGCTGCGGAACGGACGCTGTCCCGAAGGAACTGATATTTTCGGCAGCAAAACTAAATGATACCCGCGCGGAGATCTCCGTAAGAAGCGTAA
Source organism: uncultured Clostridia bacterium (assembly GCA_947626755.1). Taxonomy (GTDB): domain Bacteria; phylum Bacillota; class Clostridia; order Oscillospirales; family Ruminococcaceae; genus RGIG8773. The sequence goes on along the minus strand of CANQTP010000036.1, from coordinate 18,665 downwards.
GAAGAAACAACATAAGCTCCGCTCCGAAAGTGCCTGAGAATGTGGGTAAAAATAACCTTTTCTTCAGTTACACCTGCGATATACTATGTTCAAAGATAGGCGCGGTATTTACAAAATCCGAAACGTCCGACGGGTCTTCCGTAAAAATGGAATTCGACATGATCCCAAGGGGCGATGTTCATATCGCCATGACAGGGATCGAGTATGCGGTAGACAAGGGACATTTTGAAACGATCCCTATCATGCTTGCAGATGTGCTGACCGAAAAGCGGTATTCTTATTATAATATAGATACCGATGATACGGAAGATATGCGGAATATAGAGAGCCATTCGTCCGATCATTGAAAAAGAACAAGACAACCAAAAAGAAAGGTAAGGAGAAAAATGAAAAGAACAAGAATTTTTGCACTGTTAAGTGCAGCTGCAATGTGTACGGCAGTACTTACGGGCTGCGAAAAGACAAATGACAATACACAGGGTGAAGAAACTTCATCGGCTTCAGAACAGGAGTCGGCTGAAACTACCGTTCCCGAAGAGGACGTTGACGTAATGAGCAGTATCTATGCAGAAGTAAATTCCACACGTGCTCTTGAAGAAGGCGATGATTACGCCATCAACAAAATCAATCCCAAGTCCCCCGAAGGCGAGTTCAAAGGCGGATATACCCTCGGCGACTATGACGAAGTGAATCAGGGAAAACTTTATGTAAACGATAAATCCAAAATAGTTATCCGCGCATATAATTATAAGGAAGATCTTCATGATATGGCAGCATGGGCGGATCAGGCGTGCGGAGTTATAAAGATCAGCAATGTTTTCACAGCCTGCGACACGGTTTTTGAAAAGCCCGAGGACACCACAGTCTGCGGATTTGATGCTATAAAATACGATTATCAGATAATCCAGAATGAGTTTGTTGATAACCCCGACGATCCCGAAGGCGAACAGATCAAGCAGGAAATGTACCGTTTCAATGCAAGAGTATATTATTTCTATTCCGATCAGGACGCGTATGTTATAATGTTCGACACCCTTGAGGACGACTGGGAAGAACAGTCCAAGAACTTTGAGGATTTTGTTGCAGATCTTGAAATTACCAAAACAGAATATTGATAAAATTTCTGTTGCAATTTCTTTGGAAATGTGGTATAATGCTTTTGTAATATTTTAAAGACATATCGGGCAAGAGTAACTTTTCCGCTTCTTTCAGAGAGCGTCGGGGCGGTGGAACGGCGCAGAACGGTCAAGCGAAGTGCGGTCCGACAGTCCGGACGGGGAAAGGGTTCTTCCCTGCGTATACGTCCGCGTTCCCCGCGTTAAGGGATAATGAGCAAAGAATTGAAGTGGAACCGCGGTCATGCCGCCTTCAAGGGTAATTCCCATGAAGGCGGCTTTTTGATATTTTTAAAAGGAGCTGTTCGGAAAATGCACAAAACGCACACAATTTCCCATACCATAGAGCATATAAAATCGGATATCGAGTCGGTGAAAAGACGCGACCCCGCCGCAAGAAGCACTCTTGAAATTCTCCTGACATATTCGGGGCTTCATGCAGTGCTGATGTACAGAGTCGCACATTTCTTTTACACGAAAAAGCTCTACACTATCGCACGATGTATCTCACAATTTGCAAGACTGCTTACAGGAATTGAGATACACCCCGGCGCAAAGATCGGAAAGGGATTTTTCATAGATCACGGCTCGGGAGTTGTTATCGGCGAAACAGCCGAAATAGGCGATAACTGCCTTGTCTATCAGGGAGTTACACTTGGCGGTACGGGAAAGGAAAAGGGAAAGCGTCACCCGACTCTCGGAAATAACGTCATGGTGGGCGCAGGGGCAAGAGTTCTCGGACCTTTCAAAGTGGGGGACAATGTTAAAATTGCCGCAAACGCCGTAGTCTTGGAGGAAGTTCCCCCAAACTGCACAGCGGTAGGCGTTCCCGCAAGGATCGTTCGCCGCAACGGTCAGAAAGTTGTAAACGATCTGGATCAGGTGCATATCCCCGACCCCGTTTCGCAGGAACTCTGCGCATACCGCATTCGTCTGGAAAAGCTTGAAAAGCAGATGAACAGGCTTGAAATTGCCGAAATAGGAAAGAAATTAAATAACGGAAAGCAGTGATATTATGAAATTATACAATACACTTACAAGAAAAAAGGACGATTTTATCCCCCGTTTTGAGGGGAAAGTAAGTATGTACACCTGCGGTCCTACAGTGTACCATTACGCGCATATCGGAAATCTCCGCAGCTATATAATGGAGGACGTTCTGGAAAAATATTTCCGCTATTCGGGATACGATGTGAAACGCGTTATGAACATCACCGATGTGGGACATCTTTCAAGCGACGGCGACACCGGCGACGATAAAATGTTAAAAGGCGCAAAGCGCGAACACAAGACCGTTATGGAAATTGCGGAATTTTACACAAAAGCCTTTTTTGAGGACTGCAAAAAACTTAATATAAAAACTCCCGATGTGGTAGTTCCCGCAACGTCATATATTGACGAATTTATCCGCGTGATAACCGTTCTTATCGAAAAGGGTTACGCTTACGAAGCGGGCGGAAATATTTATTTTGACACTTCAAAACTTGATAAATATTATGTTTTCAATGATTTCAAGGAAGAGGACTTGGAAGTCGGTGTCCGCGAAGGTGTTGAGGAAGATTCCAACAAGCGCAATAAAGCGGATTTTGTGCTGTGGTTCACAAAGTCAAAATTTGAGGATCAGGAACTTAAATGGGAAAGTCCGTGGGGACTCGGCTATCCCGGCTGGCATATTGAATGTTCCTGCATAAGCATGAAAAATCTGGGCGAATACCTTGACATTCACTGCGGCGGGATCGACAACGCGTTCCCGCATCATACAAACGAAATTGCCCAGAGTGAAGCTTATCTGGGACACGAATGGTGCAGACACTGGTTCCACGTTTATCATCTGAACACCGACAGCGGAAAGATGAGCAAATCCTCAGGAGAATTCCTTACCGTTTCCCTGCTTGAAAAAAAAGGCTATGATCCGCTTGTGTACAGATTTTTCTGCTTGCAGTCGCATTACAGAAAATCCCTTGTTTTCAGCTATGAAAATCTTGACAACGCGGCTGCGGCTTATGAGAAATTGGCGTCAAAAATTTCGGGTATCCTTGACGGCAGCGGCGAAATTGACAAGGCAAAATTCGACGAATTAAAGAAGAATTTCACCGACGCCATGGACAACGATCTGAATACCGCCCTTGCGGTAACGGCAGTTTATGACGTTCTGAAAGCCGACACAAACAACGCCACAAAACTTGCGTTAATAAAGGACTTTGACTATGTGCTTTCGCTGAATTTGCTTGAAGCGGCAAAGAAAGTTTCCGAGAAAAAATCGGGCGGGAATGAAGAGATCCCCGCAGAAATAACAGAACTTTTAGAGCAGCGGAAAGCGGCGCGCAAGGAAAAGAATTTTGCTCTTGCGGACGAGATACGGGATAAAATTTCCGCTCTCGGATATGTTGTCACCGAAACACGTGAAGGCACTAAAATAAGTGTTAAAAAATAAGAGTTAAGAGTTGAGAGTTGAGATATTGCAGTAACGCTTATATCTTGGCTCTCAATGCTTTTGCAAATTCAACTTTGCTTCATGCACGGTATACGATAAGCTGAAAATCTCAAAACAAACCCTGAAAGCGTGCAGGCTACAGCCTGCCTCACGGCAGGCATTAATTTGGAAATCACCAAACTTTGCTTGAATGGGTCAAGGCTCAGCCTTGATTTTTGTGCATTTTGCGACAAACTACAAATTTCCGTAAAATTTTGGCTGATTATGCTTGATTTTTTAAAGAAAATGTTGTATAATTTTAATGTAATTTTTATGTGTGCGGCTGCAAAGCCGTATAAATACCAATATATTATAATAAAACAGAGGTCATGAAAATGAACAGATCTATCCGGTTCCATGTCGCTTTCTCAAGTATGTGGGTGCTATCCAAGCGGGACGATGATATTCTACCCGTGGAATGGCTCCTGAATGAGATCAAAAACAAATTTGATGTAACGGATATAGACAGTCGGGTCTCAGAATGCAGCGGAATGATAAACCTGCCCGACCTGACAGACAGCGGAGAAGTCCTGAAAGAAATAAAAGACCTGATAACAAATAAATATCCAAATCCCGATGATACGGACTTCTTCCGCATTGAAGCGGAAGAGGTGAGCGGAGAAAAAACGGCGGAGACCGGAAAGCCCGCAGAGCATACCGAAGATGTCCCGGGATCCGCTCCGCAGAATCCTGCTTCCGAAAAAGAAAGCGCCATAAAGCGCATTGAAAACTTTGTAGGCGCCGATAAATTCAAAGAACTTGCAAGAGAATGCGTTAAGATCGTGCCGCATCTTATTTCAAACAATATTGCCGATGCGTTTACCTGCCGTTCTTATCTGATCTCGATAAATGACGGCTGCGGTCTTACAACATATCTGAACGCTTTTGCGGAACTTGTCGGCGAACTTAAATTATTTAACACCCATATGAGCCCTCGTGCGGCAGAATTTGCGCCCGACCCTCCCGGCGGCGAAGACAACGCTTTTAAATCCATAACAGATCAGTTAAGATCAAGAAGCAGCGGGAATATCATATGCATTGACATTTCCGAGTGGATGTCAAAACTTTCCGACAAAGATCTCAGAAAATTCCTGAGATTTGTTGACGAAAATGTTGCAGGACAAAATATTGTATTTTTCAAAGTGCCTTTTGTTGAGCAGAATGTTATCAAAGGCATAGAAGAAAATCTGCGGGATATATTTACTGTCACAACGATAGTGATCCCGCCGTTTACAGGCGATGAACTTATAAAATGCGCATCATCTTTCCTGTCAGACTGCGGATATTCCGTAAATGACGACGTCTGGGAAATATTCAATGCAAGGATAATTTCCGAAAAGAGCGATGGCAGATTCTACGGTATAAATACCGTTAAGAAAATTGCCCGTGAAATGCTTTACGAAAAGCAGCTCAGCAACATAAAAAACGGTTCTGAAAATAAGATCATCTGCAAAGCAGACACCTTATCTATAGCATATAATGACATGGGATACGACATCAGCGGCAATGAACAGCTTGACGAACTTGTAGGAATAGAATCTATACGCAGCAAAGTCGAAGAGATAATAGCGCAGATCGAAGCTTCACTTTCAAACAAGTCTCTTGACTCTCCCTGCATACACATGAGATTTATCGGCAATCCCGGAACAGGAAAAACTACCGTTGCAAGGATCATCGGCAAGATACTGAAAGAAAAGGGTATCCTCCGCAACGGAAACTTCTTTGAACACTCGGGACGCGATCTTTGCGGACGCTACATAGGAGAAACTGCGCCGAAAACAGCCGCGATATGCAGAGATGCATACGGATCGGTACTGTTCATTGATGAAGCTTACTCATTGTACAGGGGCGGAGAAACATCGCCCAGAGATTACGGCAGAGAAGCTATTGATACATTAATAGCGGAAATGGAAAATCACCGCAGCGACATGGTAGTGATAATGGCAGGCTATCCTGACGAGATGGAAAAACTGATGGAAGGAAATGCAGGTCTTAAAAGCCGTATGCCCTATCTTATAGAATTCCCCAACTATACCAAAGAGCAGCTGGCGGAAATATTCTTAAGATCGGCAAAGAAAAGCTTCAGCTATGACAGCGGTTTTGAGGACGCTGTAAAATTGTATTTCTCATCGCTTTCCGATGAGGTAGTAAACAGCAAAGAATTCAGCAACGCAAGATTCGTGAGAAATCTTTTTGAACGTACATGGGGCAAAGCCGCACTGCGCTGCCAGCTTAACGGAGAGGAATGTACGCTGCTTACAGTTGAAGATTTTGCATTAGCAACATCTGATAAAGAGTTCCATAACATTATGGAGCAAAAGAAGCGAACCATAGGTTTTGCAAACTGATTAAGGAGGAATTTCAATGCAGGAAGAACAAACAAAAATGGGTCAGACTATTTACGAGACCATATGTAAAATGTTTGACGAAAACAATTTCCCCTATGAAAGGCATGACAGCGATCATGTTATCACCTGTAAAGCAAGGGGCGAGGATCTGCCGATGGATTTCGTCTTTGACGTATGGGACGAAAGACAGGTCGTTAAGCTCTATTCGGTTTTACCGTTTACAGTTGCCAAAGAAAGTCTCAACGATATAATATTTGCCATCAACTTTATAAACGGTGAACTTCTCAACGGCTCGTTCTATTTTGATATTCAGAATAAAACAATTTGTTACCGTCTTACAACAAGCTACACCGACAGTATACTGGGCACAGGACTTTTCCACTATATGATAATGATCTCATTAAATACCATTGAAGAATACAACGACAAATTATTTATGATCAACAAAGGAATGCTCACTATGGAGCAGTTCATCGACAACGAGGTCAATGGTCAGAAATAATAATAACGGTATCAGCGCAGTTTGCGTTGATACCGTTATTTTTTTCAGACAGGCATTAAATTGTAGTCTTTTGCAAGTTCTGTTACTTCTTCAACAGTGAGATTACAGCATTCAGCAATCTTGTCGAATGTCATATCACCATTTTTTAGCAAATTAAGAGCAATTTGAGCAGCACACATTTTTTTAGCTTCATCTCTTACTTCTTCCATTATCTTGCTCATTTCAAATACTCCATTAGGTGTTTTTTCAGACAGGCATTAAGTTGTAGTCCCTTGCAAGTTCTGTTACTTCTTCAACTGTAAAACCACTATCTTCCGCTATTTCATCAAAAGTCATTTTACCTCTTTTTAATAATTTCAATGCAATTTGAGCAACACACATTTTTTTAGCTTCATCTCTTACTTCTTCTATTGCCTTACACATATCACTATCTCCTTTCGGTGTTTCTTTCAAATATCTTGTTTTCTCCGCAAGACGTTCGTTGTGCATAAAACCTGTATCGGCACGGTTTGACGCTGATACAGGTTTTACTTTTTTAAACGGGCATTAAATTGTAGTCTTTTGCCAGTTCTGTTACTTCTTCGACAGTGAGATCACTGTATTCTGCAATCTCATCAAAAGGTAATTTCCCTTTTTTTAGCATTTTTAATGCCATTTGAGCAGAATTCATTTTTTTAGTTTCTTCTCTCATTTCTTCTATTGCTTTGCACATACCAGACTCTCCTTTCGGTGTTTCTTTCAAATATCTTGTTTTCTCCGCAAGACGTTCGTTATGCATATCAGCAGCGTTGCTGCACATAAAGTCCTGCATTAATCGTCCGATTTCAGTATCGCCTTTGAACGCTCCGTTTACATACAATATATGTTCATCATCGTCAAAGGGGATTTTCATATCAACATTTATCCGCTCAATGCGATACACCTCTTTGTTCCCGCCGAATACATCGTTTTCAGTAATGAAAATAGTGTATGTAACTGGAAGTTCCTCAAATTCCTGTCCTGCTTTCAGATTCTCAATGTCCATAGCAGAGGAATGATACCTTGCACGTTTTGGTGCTGCGCCGTTGTCGGCTTTCTGGACTTCTATGTCGTATTTTACGCCATTGCTGTCAGTGGCATAAACGTCCAGACACAATGACCTTGCTCCTGCAAGACGTTTCATGTCATATTGAGTTTGTTCGGAAAGAAGGATCAAATCATCTTTCTGCAAAATTATGCGGAGTATCTCCTGCGCAAGAGGAAGATCGTCTTTCAGCAGTACCCGCATGAAATCATCATCAATAGGGCGGAAGTTTGCCAGACGTATCAGATCTTCCTGATGCTGTTGTTCCTTGCTTTTTATGATTATCGACATCGGTATCACCGCTTTCTTATACTTATATTTTACCACAATTCAGCGGATAAATCAAGGGAAATTTTATTAGATTTGAGAGCAAGGCTGAGCCTGCACCCATTTCAATGCGTAATGCGTAATGCGTAATTACAAGAGTTTAGAGTTAAGAGTTGAGAGTTGAAACAATGATCCCCGCCTATATAGACGGGGTCATTGTTTGTAAACTGCACTTTGCTTCATGCACGGTATACGATAAGTTGAAAATCTCAAAACCATGCCTGCACGGGTCAAGGCTCAGCCTTGTGATTTGATCGGGCATATTCAACAGCATTGTCAAGAAGTTCGTCTAACGAGCCGTTGAACTTATCCTTTCGCCATTCGGTATAATCAAAGCTTTCATGCTTGATGGTAGAAATAAAAATTTCCGTTTCAACTACACCAAGTTTTTCAATAAGACATTCATAAGCATCATACATTATTGCATTTGTGCTTCGCATGATCACACCTCCATGACAACAATAAAATCTATGGGATCTATAACTTTTATTTTTTCAGCAGAATATTTCAGCAGCCGCTTATCTGTTGTAATTCTGCATTAAATTATAACCCAAAACCCTATAAAAGTCAAGAGTTGGGATATAAGCGTTTCCGCTTTATCTCAACTCTTAACTCTCAACTCTACAGCAAGGCTTAGCCTTGCTCTCAACTCTTCAATTACGCATTACGCATTACGCATTAAGAATTACGAATTCACATCATAAATCATCAAGCTTTCGCCTTGATGATCTCCAGTCCTCCCATGTACGGACGGAGAACTTCGGGGATCTTTACCGAACCGTCTTCGCAAAGATTGTTTTCAACAAAGGCGATAAGCATTCTCGGCGGAGCAACAACGGTGTTATTCAGCGTGTGTGCAAAATATTTCTTTCCGTCCTCGCCGTTTACACGGATCTTAAGACGGCGAGCCTGCGCATCGCCAAGGTTGGAACAGCTTCCCACTTCAAAATACTTCTTCTGACGGGGAGACCACGCTTCAACATCGTAGGACTTGACTTTCAGGTCGGCAAGATCTCCCGAACAGCACTCGATAGTGCGGACGGGTATGTCCATGGAGCGGAACAGGTCAACGGTGTTTCTCCACAGCTTGTGGAACCATTCCATGCTGTCCTCGGGCTTGCAGATAACTATCATTTCCTGCTTTTCAAACTGATGAATACGGTAAACGCCCCGTTCTTCTATGCCGTGTGCGCCCTTTTCCTTCCTGAAACAGGGGGAATAGCTTGTCAGGGTGTGGGGAAGGGTCTTTTCGGGGATAATAGTGTCAATATACTTGCCTATCATGGAGTGTTCGGAAGTTCCTATAAGATATAAGTCCTCGCCCTCGATCTTGTACATCATGGCGTCCATTTCCGCAAAACTCATAACGCCTGTAACAACATTGCTCCTTATCATAAACGGCGGAACACAATAGGTAAATCCTCTGTTTATCATAAAATCACGGGCATAGGAAATTACCGCGCTGTGCAGGCGTGCGATGTCCCCCATAAGATAGTAGAAACCGTTTCCCGCCACTTTCCGTGCGCTGTCAAGATCGATGCCGTTCAGCTTTTCCATAATGTCGGTGTGATAGGGGACTTCAAAATCGGGAACTATCGGTTCGCCGAAACGCTCAAGCTCCACATTTTCGGTGTCGTCCTTTCCGATGGGAACGGAAGGATCTATGATGTTCGGAATGGTCATCATGATTTTTGTAAGCTTTTCGCCGAGTTCCGTTTCCTTGACTTCAAGAGCGGCGAGACGGTCGGCAAATTCCGCAACTTTCTTTTTTGCTTCCTCGGCTTCGTCCTTTTTGCCCTGCGCCATAAGTCCGCCTATCTCCTTGGAAGTCTTGTTCCTGCTTGCGCGGAGTTCGTCCGCTTCGGTCTTGGCGGCGCGGAGTTCGCTGTCGATGGCGATAACTTCGTCAACCAGCGGCAGTTTGCTGTCCTGAAATTTCTTCTTGATATTTTCTTTTACAACGTCCGGATTTTCGCGGACAAATTTAATATCCAGCATAAAAAATGCTCCTTCTTTACGAATTAAACGTCATACGCTGACAATATATAGGGTATCACATTTTTTGTAATTTGTCAAGGCATAAAAAGAGCTTTGCCCCGAATTTTTCAAAAAACACTTGACAAACGGGCATTTTGGTATTATACTGATAATTACTGCACCACTGACAAGGAAAATTTTTAAGGAGGCGGAGAAAATGTATAATTTTACCTGTTCTATCAAAAATTCATATGCTATGGAGTCCGCCTGCCGTTTTCATATCTGAAATGTGAAAAGCAGATATTTACAGCCGTCTCCGTATATCGGGGACGTTTTTGTTTATGGCAGGCTTCTGAAACGGAGGTAATATTATGACAGAAAACGATATTAAAGATGTGACCCGCGCCGCCCTTGTTTCGGCGGATACGGGAGAATTTGACGCGGAACGTTCCCTTAACGAATTAGAGGAACTTTCAAAAACCGCGGGAGTGGAAGTCGCCGCAAGGGTGATCCAGAAACGTCCCGCCTGCGACAGCGCCACAGTGATCGGTTCGGGAAGGCTGGAACAGCTTGCGGAAGAAGCTGCCGCTCTTGAACTTGACCTGATAATTTTCGACTGCGAACTTACCGCAAATCAGACAAGAAACATCGAAAAGATCCTTGACATACGGGTAATAGACCGCACAACGCTTATTTTAGATATTTTCGCGCAGCGGGCGCGTTCCAAAGAAGGACGCTTGCAAGTTGAACTTGCACAGCAAAAATATCGTTTGCCCCGTCTTGCGGGAAAAGGCGTGGAACTTTCCCGACTTGGCGGAGGAATAGGAACAAGAGGTCCGGGCGAATCCAAGCTTGAAACGGACAAGCGACACATTCGCCGAAGAATAGAATCCCTCGAAGCGGAACTGAAAGAACTTGAAAAGCGCCGCGAACTCCACCGCGCTCGCCGAAAAAAAGACAACGTTCTTACTGCGGCGATAGTGGGTTACACAAACGTGGGAAAATCCACGCTTCTGAACGCACTTACCGATGCGGGAGTCCTTGCGGAAAACAAGCTTTTTGCCACGCTTGATACCACGTCCCGCAGTCTGGAACTTCCCGACGGACGAAGCGTAATGCTCATTGACACGGTAGGACTTATACGGCGTCTGCCCCACGACCTTGTGGAAGCGTTCAAAAGCACCCTTGAAGAAGCCGCAAATGCCGACATTATCATAAATCTTATAGACATAAGCGCGGAGGACGGCTACGAGCAGTCGGAAGTCACTGCGGAAGTGCTGAAAGAGTTAGGCTGTGACGGGATCCCACGGATAGATGTCCTCAACAAGTGCGACAAACTGCCGGAAGCGGAAAATATCCGCTGCGACGACAGGACGGTGAAAATTTCCGCAAAGCAGGGAACGGGATTTGACGAGCTTCTTGAATGTATAGCCCGCAATCTTCCCGAAACAGCGGTGCGCGGAAAATTTTCTATACCCTATGACAAAACAAGTCTTATAAACGCCGTCCGCGCGGAAGGAAAGATCCTCTCCGAGGAATTTCTCCCTGAAGGAACGCTTATAGAAGCGATAGTTGACAAAAAGATCCTGCATCTTGTTGAAGAGTACAGAATATAAAATTATCCCTCTCCGATATTTTCAGAGAGGGATAATTTATTTATGACGTTATTCGGTAACCGCAATAGATTCGGGGAAAATTCCCGCCGAGCTTTCCTGAAGGAATGTGGTGTTTACATAACCTTGGATCGTAGCGCCGTCCAGAACTGTTATTGTTGACGCAGTAATATTACCAAGGACTACCGCATCTGTCTTGAACTCTGCTTTTCCGCCTATGTCAAGATTGCCCTTTATCTTTCCGTTAAGATCAAGGTACTGTGCGGAAATATCTCCCAGAAGAATGGTATCCCTGTCGATCTGCACCTGACCTTTTGAAGCAACATTTCCCTGCATTGACGCGCCCGCCATGACAGAGTTGTTGCACTCAATGTCTCCGACGATCTTTCCCGTAACGCTGATATTTTTGGTGATCTTCACATCGCCCTTGATGCTGCCGTCAACGGTGACATTTGCAAAGGAACGTATGCTGCCGTTTACAATGGTGTTTCTGGAAATTATCGTTGTCTCCTCGGTCTCATAGTAAGGAGCATCGTTTCCGCCGCCCATGTAGGGATCGCTTCTCGGAGCGGAAGGCGGTACCGGGGGAACATTTCCTCCGCCGTAATTTCCCGCGCCGCCATAATTTCCCGCACCGCCGTAACCCATTCTTGAAAACGGGTCGCCGCCCTGCTGGGGAGGAAATCCTCCTGTAGGAGCGGAACGTGGCGGTTCATTATACGCAGGACCCGAAGCAAACGGCGATCCTGCCTGAGAAGCCTGCGAAGCAAACGGATTGACTGCCTGTTCGGGAACACGCGGCTCGGCAGCTTTCAAAGGCGGCTCTGCGGACTGCTCGGTAAAATCTGCGGCAGAAGTATCCGCTTCGCCGAATACAGTCTGCTCGGCAGATACGGAAGGCTGCTGTTCCACAGGCTGTTTAGGCGGATCAATATACTTATCCAGTTCGGATTTTTTCTTTGATTCTTTTGAAAGATCCTCACCCACCAGACCGTCCTTGCGCAGGATCTCCTTGACAGCCTGATTAAAATTGTCTTTAAGACTCATTCTGAACGCTCCTATTCTTTCTGATTCCGAAACACTCGGTCATATCTTTTTTATTCAATCCACATAAGAAAATGTCACGGGCTTTACCGACGGATCAAGCTGCCCGAAAGTATAGCCTTTTGCAAGAAGCGCGTCTATGACGTCCTCAAGCACGGTAACGGTAGCATATTTGTCCTCGCTGTCGTGGAGCAGAACGATGGCTCTGTCCGCAGAATTGTTTTCAATGCCTGTCAGGACGTTGTTGTAAATGCTTGTCCAGTCAGCGCCCTTTGTGGCGTCCTCTCCGCTGACGTTCCAGTCGTAATAGACGAATCCCCGCCTTGTCATTTCGGCAATGATCTGCATATATGTAAAGCGGTTGTAATTGTTTATCGAACCGCCGGGGAAGCGGAATATCTGCGGTTTCACGCCTGTGGCTTCATAAACGCAGTTATATGTTTCGTTGAAATCCGCAAGGTAGCTTTCAACGCTTTCATAAATTTTTTCGTAATCGTGGGAAATAGAATGTATGCCGATGGTATGTCCCGCATCTGCAACGGCTTTCATTCGCGCCTTGGCTTCTTCGCTTGTTCCTCCGCAGAAGAAGAACGTTGCCTTTATGTTGTATCTGTCAAGAATGTAGAGTATGTCCTCGGTATTCTTTGAGGGACCGTCATCAAAAGTGAGGTAAATTGTGCCGTTATCCTCTTTGAAAGCCGCAGGCGGATCTTCGGCATAAAGATCGGGATAAAGTGAAGCATACTCGGGAGCAGAGTCCGAAACAGGCGCTCCGGAAGAGAGCTGTTCGCCCGAAGCTGCGGAAACATCGGGATTTTCTGCAATATACTGTTCAACAAACGCTTTGAAGCTTTCCTCCTCGGCATCGCTGATAAGCGACAGCATTTCATCGGCTGTGTAGCCTTTTGCGGTCATTACAAGATAGAGCTGTTCAAAATTCGTGCCGTCGGGGATAACGATGTGATCCTCCTGCTCGCTTGCAGAGGTGTCCGAGTAAGCATCGGCGGTCTTTTTGGTCTCAATGAAGTATTTTACCCCGAAAAATACTGCCAGAAACGTTGCAACGGCTATCCACCCGAAAACAACGGTATATATAAGATGCTTGAAGAATTTAACGCTGCCGAAATACATTACCGTGACCGCGCCCGATAAAAGAGCGGCTCTCCTTTCGCATATCATTACAAAGGGGTATCCGACCGCACTGCGGCGATCATACCTATACTTTATAATAATACACCTTTTTCGGACGAATGTCAACCCGCTGCAAGCTGTTTTTTCGGGAAATTTGCGCGAAAAGTCCCCGAAAACCGCGATTTTCGGGGAATATCAATGATATTTTGTAAGATACGACAAAAATGTCCCGCCGCTTATGTGGATTTTTCTACAGCACCGAAAGGCGGATATTTTTCATACACGAAAAGAAATCAGCTCAAAATATGTGCAGAATTAACATATTTTTTTCATTGTATGGATTTTTTCTTGACAAATAAAATCAAATGGTGTATGCTATTTTATAGAAGTATGTATAGCTTTAAGTCATCTACGCAGGCAGAGTTTCTGCTTCTGATCTTATGCGGGCGGGAATTTCCCCCATATTCCGCGGAATGGAGTTACGATTATGATAAATGTCAAGCTTACAGACCTTATAGACGTTGCCACCCTTCAGGAAATTCAGGACGGTTTCGCTAACCTTACCGAAATGGCGGCTCTTACTACCGATGAGAACGGAAACGCCGTTACAAGAGGAAGTAATTTTACCGACTTCTGCATGAATTATACCAGACAATCTCCCGTGGGCTGCTCAAGATGCGAGAACTGCGATAAGAGCGGCGGCGAACAGACCATGCGCACAGGACGTGCCGCAGCGTATTTCTGCCATGCGGGTCTTGTGGATTTTGCCGCGCCTATCATGCTCAACGGCGAGTTCATCGGCTCATTTATCGGCGGTCAGGTGCTTACCGAAGAACCCGACGAGGATAAGTTCCGCAGGATAGCTTCCGAGATCGGCGTTGATCCCGATGAATACATACGCGCACTGAAAAAGATCAAGATAATAGATAAGCGTCAGGTGGACGCTGCGGCGGATTTCCTCTGCACTATCGCAAAAGTCCTCTCCAAGACAGCTTATAACAACTACCTTGCAAATCAGTCCAACAGCGGACTTACAAGCATAAATCAGTCCATGATGGCAAAAGTCGCCGAAGCGGAGGACGCCATCAACCGCAGTTCCGAAAGGATCAATGCCCTTGCTTCCGCATTTGACAACGTAAGCAGGATCGCAGGCGAATCCGCAAGCGAAGTTTCCGCTACAACGGGAACAGTAAAGGTAATTCAGGATATCGCCCTTAATACCAAGATACTGGGCTTCAACGCTTCCATCGAAGCTTCAAGAGCAAAGGAAAGCGGCAAGGGCTTCGGAGTTATCGCTCAGGAAGTAAGAAGCCTTGCGGAGACCAGCAAACAGTCCGCAGATCTCATTGAAAAGGCTATGCAGAAGATCGGAAACCACTCCAAGGATATGAGTGCTCAGGTCGCTCAGACAAAAGAAGCCGTAGAACTTTGCCTTGAAGATCTGAAGTCATTCTCCGCAATGCTCAACGAGATCAAGGCAGTAACAAAGGATCAAACGGTATGATCTTTCGGCGGAGCGGCAGCTGACGGTGCAGAGTTCACGAGGCGCAGCGCGGACAATGCATTGAAAGTATGTGCAAAGCGGAAAGGCGGATCGTTTATCAGCTTATGCTTATGTCTGTTCCGTAAGGGGCGGCATTTACGAAGGAGGGTCACATATGGATCTTGTTAATTCTATCGCTCAGATGTCCGTGAGCATGAGTCAGGCGAATTTTCAGCAAGGTGTTCAGATGAGCATGATGAAAAAAGCCATGGACAGCAATGCTGCAATGATGGACGGCGTACTTCGTATGCTTGATTCAGTGCCCGGCTTTGCAGGAGCAAACGGAAGTATTCTGAACGTAAGAGCATAAGAAAATATAAAGGGGACTGTATCCCCCAAAAAGCCGCCCGAGGAACTCCTCGGGCGGTAATTTTTATCTGCATCGGCTTATGGTAAGTTCGTAGCTTCTTTCACCGCTGCCGTTTGCCGAATCGCCGTTATCCGAAAGCGGAACGGGATAGGAAGGCGGTTCGCAGGGAGGCGGACAGGGCGGGGGACAGCAGGGCGGCGGAGGACAGGGCACGGGCGGGTTCGAGCATACAGGCTCATAAACAGTAAATATGAACGTCAGACCGCTTGCTTCTCCGCAGCAGCACCTGATACGCCTTGTCTGGGATCTTGGAGAAGAATTCCTGTCCCCGATGGCAGTCACGGCATAAACGCCGTTACAGGGCAGAGAGAACACAGCGGAGCTTCCGCCTGCTACCTGTCCTCTTGCGACTACTTCGCCGCTTGTATTCCTTACCTCGACGATAAAATATTTGGGAGTGCAGGGGCATACGGTAAAGAGTTCCTCTATCGTAACGGCAACTCTGCATCTGTTATCTGATACATCAGCCAATCTATTCAGTCCTTTCGCACGGCAAGGATTCATGTAATTATTGTGCCGTACACTGCATTATATGCATGAGGAAAAACTTTTGCCACCGCATGGCAATATGGAATAAAATCCCGCCTGCCGTCAATAATCCTTTTGAATACTATTTCTGAAGGAGCGTTTAAAATGCCTGAAACCGCACTTATACTTGCAGGGGGAGACGGAATGCGTCTGCGCCCGCTCACCTGCACAAGACCCGCCGCAATGCTTCCCGTATGCGGCGTTCCGCTTATAGAATATACGGTGGAATTCCTCAAAAAAGCGGGATATAAAGATATTATCATTGCCGCAGATCGTCTTTCCCCCATGATCTCGGAATATTTTGAGAACGATCCCGCCGTTGACATGATAATTTCTCCCACTCCGCAGGGGACTTGCTATGCTCTTTCCGAAGCGGCAAAGATACTTCCCGAGGGCGGCATGGTAACGGTGGTTTACGGAAATATCCTGTTTGAAACGGACATTTCCCCTGCGGAAATTTTCCATGCGGAATCCGCCGCGGAAGTAACGGTCATTACCCGAAAAGCCGTTCCCTCGGAAGATGCCGTTCTTGCAGTTTCCAAAGACGGCAGGATAACCGAGATCCTGCCCTGCGCCGCAAGGGAAAACTGCCGTTCCGACGATGCGGCGGCAGGGATCTTTATAATTTCGCAAAGTGCCGCACTTGACGCGTTTTCCGAGGGCGAAGATATACTTTCCGACTTTATCCCCGCACTTATAAAAAGGGGAAAAATAGTAATGAACTTCCCTGCGGCGGGCTTCTTCTGCCCTGTAAACACCGCAGAGGGATATTTTTCCGCAAATTCCGCAGTTATGGGCGGGGAAATTTCCAACCGTCCTGCCGATATTTCCGAAAAAGCGGAGGATCTTCCCGGACTTAAGATCATTCCGCCTGTGAGGATACCCGCTTCTGCGGATATTGCCGCGGGCGCGGAAACAGGCGCGGGAACGGTCATCGGCGAGAATGTAACGGTTTGCCGCGGAGCAAGGCTTCACGGCGCAATTGTCATGGACGGCGCATACATCGGGGAACGGGTCTCCGTCACAGGCGCAGTGATCGGATCGGGAGCGCGGCTCCTTGCGGGTTCAACAGTGAATGAAGGCGCGATAATTGGCGACAGCGCGGTAATTTCCGAACAGGCGGTGATCCGTCGTGGGGTAAAGATCTGGAACGGACGGCACATTGACGCTTACGCCACAGCGGCGCAGGACATTCGCTACGGAACTCTTTCGCCCATGAAAATAGGCGAGGACGGCATTGTGGGGGAGACGGGAAGCATTATCGACCCGCAAACTGCGGCATCGGTGGGCAGTGCGCTTGCTTCTCTCGGGAACCGCATAGGCGTCGGATACAAGGATTCTCCCGCCTCGGAAAGTCTTGCAATGGCGATAGCTTCGGGGATAACGGCGGCAGGCGCGGAAGCGTGGATATTCGGGGAAACTTCCGAGCCTGAACTTGATTTCTGCGTTGCAAAATCGGGACTTGCGGCGGGCTGCCGTGTGGACGCGGGAGTTACCGCAAAGATAAAGCTTTGCTCCGGAGACGGACTTCCACTGAGCAGAAGTGAAGAAAAGATCATCGAGGGCGGCGTGAACCGCAGCGAATACCGCCGCGCGGGGTTCATGCACTTCGGAAAAATGCGGGATTCCGCCGCGATCACAAGACTTTACAGGCTTATGCTTGAAAACACTGCGCCGCGGAAACTCACTCTTATGCGTGCCGTTCTGAACACATCGGGAGCGGCGGTCAGCGGCGTATGTGAGGACATTTTGAACAGGATAAACAGCAAAAACGGCAAGCCTGTGGTTTTCCACATCGGCAGTGACGGCAGGGGAACTTCCGCCTATACCGATGAAACGGGATATATTTTCGAGGAAAAGCTCATTCTCATTGCCTGCCGCAGGCGTTTCGAGCAAGGGGAAAACATTGCCCTGCCATACAATTTTCCCCACGCAGCGGAAGTTCTTGCGGAAAAGTACGGCAGGAAAATACTTCGCTACAGCGGCTGCCCCTCCGACCCTTCCGACAGGGAAGCCCGCAGGCTTGCGCTTGAAACGCCCTTTGTCCGTGACGGAGCGGCGCTGATGTTTTCCGTTCTCGAAGCCATGGAAGCACATGGAAAACTTCCCGCAGAGGAAATTTCCGATCTGCCCGAAATGGCGCTGTCCACGCGTTTTATACCCATTGACCGTCAGCCTGTTCGTCTCCTGCGGAGCATATTCTCGGAGCGTCAGGTCTCGGGGGACGGTGTTTCCATAGACGACCGTCGGGGAAAAGTTCTTATCCGTCCCGTAAAGACGGGGAAAGGCGTTATCATGCAGGTAGAGAGCTATTCCGCGGAGATCGCCGCAGAACTTTGCGACTTTTACCAAGACCTTATTTGCAAGGCTGAGCCTTGACGCCTTCAGGCGTAGTTTTGTGATTTTCAAATTAACGTATAACGTGCATGAATCAAAATTAAATCTACAAAAATATTGAGAGTGAGATATAAGCGTTACTGCAATATCTCAACTCTCAACTCTATACTCTCAACTCTATAAATGCTTCTCAACTCTCTTGACGCTATCAACTCTATAACACGGCAACAGCATTTACTTTTTAGAAAAGATATGGTAAAATAGGAATATGAAAATAGAAAAATTAATAGAACG
>CANQTP010000035.1 GCA_947626755.1 uncultured Clostridia bacterium | reverse complement strand
CAGAATTTTCACTGCTCCCAATAATTTCAAATTTTATCACAGTTGGTGAATTTACAGAAATTCTTTCGCAGAGCCTTTTTGTGTTCCCCTTACGGGATAAGAATATCTTTTCGCATAATGGAGGGTTTATATATATTTGTGTCAAGGTTTTTGATTTTTTCTTTCGTTACGGTTCCCTCTTCCATTAAATTGTAATTGTCTTCAAAGCTGTACATTTTTGCGTCCATGTCATCTATCATGTGCAACATTCTTGCTTCCGCCGTTGCGGGGAATACGACCGCGCCCCATTCCTGATTTCCGTGGTGGGAAACTATCATGTGCATCAGCATACGCAGTTTTTCCTTATTGTAATTTCCGTCCTTGGCAGATTCTTTTATGTAGGAAGCTCCCATATAAAGATGCCCGAACAGCACGCCGTTTTCGGTAAATTCCGCGCCGCCCAGTATGGAAGTATTATACTCCCACAATTTCCCTATATCGTGAAGAACAGCGCCGCAAATCATAAGTTCCCTGTCAAGGCTTGTGTAAACGCCGCAAAGAGCGTCGGCGGCTTTCATCATGCGGTAGGAATGGTAAAGCAGTCCGCCTTTCAGGTTGTGGTGATTTGAAACAGCCGCAGAGGAGGTCATATAGCTTTCCTTGTTGGCTTCAAGAATTTTCAGGGTAAGTTCCGCAATAGAGTCATATTTTCCGAAAAGCTTTTTGTCCAGACTTTTCAAAACCGAATATATTTCATCGTACATTACATTCAGCGGAACAGGCGGAACTCTTACAAAGGCGTTTACTGTAAGCGGAGAATCATTTTCCAAGGCGGTTATATCTTCGCAGGTAAAATTTTTAGCGCCGTTGAATTCGCCCGCCGTCAGTTTTGCTCTGGCAATGCCGTCTTTCCGTACATTTATTTTTTCAAGGGAATCGGCTGATGTTTTGAATTTTCTTGCGGTAACATTTGAAAAACCGTCGCAAATTGTCAGTTCCGTATACGGATTGCCTGATTTATCTTTTTTCTCGGTCATATCAATAATTATAACGGGTCGTGTGAAAGTTGTACCTATGGAAATGTCGGAAAATTTAATATAATAATTTTTTGCCGACTGTTCGG
Source organism: uncultured Clostridia bacterium (assembly GCA_947626755.1). Classification (GTDB taxonomy): domain Bacteria; phylum Bacillota; class Clostridia; order Oscillospirales; family Ruminococcaceae; genus RGIG8773. Next base: position 24,450 of record CANQTP010000035.1, on the reverse strand, counting down.
GGTCGGTGCAGGGCGAGATATTTTCAACAAAATATTTTTTTTGTTCGTCAGTTGCTTTTAAAGTTATTGTAACATCGGCTACGGAATCTTTTTTTATGCCTTTATTTTTAAATTCTCTGTCAAATATCAATGCGGAAATTTCCGTTTCGCCGTCGGTAAGCAATAATCTTCCCTCCGCAATATCCGATACAAGCATTGGTCTTGTAATGGTATCTTCCGGTTCCATCTGCGAAATTGTTTCGTAATCGTTCATAATAAAATTCCTCCGTTTTTAAAATTTTTATATTACAAATTCAATATCGTCAAAAGTGTTGGCGGCTATTTTTATTTTGAATAATTTGTCTTTTTTGTCGGTAAAATATTCATATCCGCTTACTATGCCAAGCTGGCGGTAATATTCAAGAATGCAGTCGATTATTTTTTCAAAATCGCGCGTTCGCTGAATATTTCCCATTTCAAAAAGCGCAGTGCGGCGTTTATCATAATGTTCAAACCGCACATCTTCCGCATTATAAATTCTTGCCGAACCGAAACGCGGCGGCGTCAGCATTGAAATACGCCACGCCATATATAATTTTATAAGGATATTGTTGATATTATCGTCAATAATTTTTTCTGTTCCGTCGGTTTTTTTCTCTGTTACTTTCAGCCATTTAAGATTTACGGAAATAAATTTGAATCCGTCCGTTACCGCATAACTGCAAACAGGCGGTGCGCTTTCATAGGTGAATATTCTTTCGGTTTTTCGGGAAAGTATAAGGAATTTTCCTTTTATATCCCGTTTTATGCCGCGTTCCGTAAGTGTAATTTCAATATCGGTGTTCATTAATTTGCAAAGCCGTGAATATATCATTTCACGTACTTTGGGTTCCGGAGCGGCTGTACTGTCTCCCGTCAGAATATGAAATATCTTTTTTACGGAAATTGATGTTATTCCGTTAAATCCGAGGGTGTATACGGCATTTGCAAGCATAAGATCAAAAAAATCCACATTATCGCTTATGACGGCGGTTATATTATTCTTATCATCGTAATAGGTTTCGCCGCGCTTTAATTTTCCGTCACGAATATCATATGCCAGTTTGCAGGAAGCCATATAAAGATATTCGGGCTCTTGGATACGTTCTTTTATACGCTGATTTAAAAACTGAAATTTTTCATTTTTATCGGGAATATTTTCAAAACGGTAGTTCCTAAAATAATCAACGATGTAGTCCTGTAATTTTTCGGGGGATTTCCGGATATATTTTTCAAACTTACTGAAACGGTTTTCCGCAATTTCTGTAAGAATATTATGCTCCTTTTGTTCATTCTCGTCCATTGTCACAAAATATTTTCCGTTCAGGCTGTCTTGAACATTTTCATCTTCGCCCGAAACAATAAGCCGCATTGTCATTATATCGGGGTAATAGCTGTATACGACTGATTTTGCGGGCTTGCCGTCTCTTCCTGCACGTCCGATGCCCTGAAAATAGTCCTCGATACTTCTGGGGACTTCATAGTAAATTACCGTTCTGACATTTTTCTTGTCGATACCCATTCCGAAAGCCGTAGTCGCGACCATTATCTGACGGCTTTTTTCTTTCATAAATTCTCTTTGCTGAGTTTTTCTGATTATGGGGTCAAGTTTACCGTGGTAAAATCGCGCGGCTATGTTTGCTTTTTTTAGCTTTTTGTTCTTATTAAGGGTTTTGAAAAGAGTCTCTACGGATTTCGGAGTATTGCAGTAAATAATTATTGCTCCGTTTTCCTCGGTGTCAAGAATGTCATTTATAAGTTCTGTGTTTTTGTCTTTTTCGGTCTTGATGTTCTTTATTATAAGCTGTACATTATCACGCTTGTAAAGCGTTTTCGGGTCGGCGGGGGCGTTTTCGTAAATATTGTCTTTCATTCCGAGTACGAGCTTTACCTGTTTTTTTATAAAATCTCCTGCTGTTGCGGTGAAAGCTACCGTCTGGGGGCGTTTGCCTATCATGCTGAAAGCTTTTCCCAGTTTAAGATAACGCGGTCTGAAACCGTTTCCCCACATGGAAATACAGTGCGCTTCGTCAATTACCAGCATGGAAATATCCACATTCCGCGCGGCAAATATGAATTTCGGCGAAAGAAAATTTTCAGGCGAAATATAATATATTTTTGCTCCGTCATTTAAAAGTGTGTTTATTTCCTGTTCGCTTTTGGGAAGCCGTTTTATGTATTTTACCTTTATGCCTGATTTTTTCAGCCTGTTTACCTGATCTTCCATAAGCGCGACAATAGGCTCGATAACTATGGTAATGCCTTTTTTCTTCAGGGCGGGGTATTGAAAGCATACGCTTTTTCCGCTGCCTGTGGGCATTATGATAAAAGCGTCCTTGCCGTCAAGCAGGGCGCTTATTACCTCTTCCTGATTTTCGCGGAATTCTTTTATGTCTATGTACAGTGTTTGCCGGATATCCTTTAACAGTTCTTCGCCCGAAAGTTTTTTCCGTCTTGGCATGATGTTCTCCTTTTAAACCGTTTCGGTTTCTTTTTTGCGGAATTTTACAAGTCCCGTGCGGTCAAGGGCTATCATTACGGTGGGGATAAGTATAAGCTGTAATATTATTCCGGGAATGGCATTTAAGAACGCTCCCGCCATGAATGCTTTCCATGTGAACGCGCTGCCTGTCATTCCGAGAAGAATAATTTCGGTAATTCCCCAGACGATTCGTCCCGAGACCATAGCCGCTAAAAGTGAACGGTACAGCGCCACTATACACTGCCATTTTGAATGTGAATATAAAAATCCCGAAACAAGACCGTATGTAAGAAGTTCAACAGCCATTGCCACGGCATTCGGGAAAAGGGGAGGCATTCCGAAAAGCACTGAACGCATCAGCGGAAGCACAGCACCTACCGCCGCGCCATACTGCCAGCCGCATATAAGTCCGCAGAGGAATACGGGAATGTGCATGGGAAGCAGCATACTTCCTATGGTTTTTATCTGCCCGGTGAAAAACGGCAGAACGATCCCCAACGCTAAAAACAGTGCGGAAAGTGTGATGTTCTTGATATTTTTCTTCATAATATTACCTCCGGTTTATGAACGTTGTAATAATTATATAACATTTTCCGCATTTTGTCAAGAAATTTTTTGTGAAGTGACTATTTTAGGTGTTCTGCATATAATAATTGCGGAGGTGTTTTTTATGTGCGCTATTGCAGGACAAATTTTTCCCGCAGGAAACAAAGCGGAGAAATGCAGAGAAATATATGAGAGAATGTATAAAACAATGACCCGCCGCGGTCCCGATCAGAACGGTTATTATATTGACGAAAATGCCGCGCTTATCCATGCACGGCTTGCAGTCGTTGACATTGAAAACGGTTTGCAGCCTATGCAGCTGCGGATTGGAGACAAGCATTTTGTACTTATTTACAATGGGGAAATTTACAACGCCCCCGAACTGAAAAATGAACTTGAACAGGTGGGACATACCTTTGAAACACATTCAGATACGGAAGTCCTGCTTCATGCCTATGCGGAATGGGGCGAAAACTGCACAAGCCGCCTGAACGGCATATTTGCTTTTGCGGTCTGGGAAAAACATTCGGGGCGGCTTTTCGCGGCACGCGACAGAATGGGCGTAAAACCGTTCTTTTACGCCATACGTCAGGGGAGCTTCCTGTTTGCTTCGGAAATAAAAACGCTTCTTGCCCACCCGTCAGTCAAGCCCGAAATAGACCGTGACGGGCTTATGCAGATAATGCTTCTTGGACCGGGAAGAATACCCGGGAACGGAGTTTTCAAGGACGTCTGCGAACTTCTTCCGGGGGAACAGGGATATTTTGACTCAGAAAATTCCGTATTTGACAAGAAAATTTACTGGGAACTGAAAGACAGGGAATTTACCGATACGTTTGAACAGACCGTGGAAAAAGTTCGTTATTTAGTCCTTGATTCCATCAAAAGGCAGCTTGTTTCGGACGTTCCGGTTTGCACGTTCCTTTCGGGAGGACTGGATTCCAGCCTTATTTCTTCCGTTGCGGACAGGTATTTTACCGAAAGGGGAGAGAGGCTGAAAACCGTTTCCGTTGCCTACAAAGACAATGAGAAATACTTCAAAGCAACAAAATTCCAGCCAAACAGCGATGAGAATTTCATTAAAATAATGAACGATAATTTAAACGCCGAACATACCCTTGTTCTTATCGACACGCCCGAACTTGTTTCCGCCCTTTACGAAGCAGTGGACGCCCGCGACCTTCCCGGAATGGCGGACGTGGATTCCTCGCTTCTGCTGTTCTGCAAGGAAATTAAGAAAGTTGCCACGGTCGCGCTTTCGGGGGAATGTGCGGACGAGATTTTCGGCGGCTATCCGTGGTATCGTGATAAAACTATCCGCGAAAGAGAGGGCTTTCCATGGGCGCAGTCGACTTCTTGGCGGGCGGGATTTTTCCGCCCCGAGTTCCTTGAGGGGAAAGACCCGACGGAATATGTTGACGGCTATTACAGACAGACCGTTGAGGAAAGTTCGGTCATTGCGGGAACGGGTAAGCTGGAGACACGAATGAAGCAGATGATGAATTTAAATGTAAAATGGTTCATGCAGACGCTTCTTGACAGAAAGGACAGAATGAGTATGTACAGCAGTCTGGAAGTCCGTGTGCCGTTCTGCGACCATAGAATTGCGGAATATCTTTACACCGTGCCGTGGGAATTCAAGGACTATAAAGGCTGTGAAAAGGGACTTCTCCGCGAGGCAATGAAAGGCTTTCTGCCAGATGAAGTGCTTTGGCGGAAGAAAAGTCCTTACCCCAAGACCCATAATCCCTCTTATATGAAAGCCGTTTCCGAGGAGTTAAAAAAGGTAATTGCAGACCCGGCTTCTCCGCTTCTGAAACTTGTAAAAAAGGATGCGCTTGAAGAACTTATGATTTCGGAAAATGCCGTGCCTTGGTACGGTCAGCTTATGAACACGCCCCAGACAATTGCATATTTCCTGCAATTGAATTACTGGCTGGAAAAATATCACGTCAGTCTTGTGTAAAACTATTGACATTTCTGCGGCATTGTGATATATTTTAATTGTAATTCTGCAAAAAGAAAAAGAGGGACGTTCTATGAAACTTAAAAGCGCCGAGGATATGATAAAACTTGCGGAGGAATGGGGATTTCTGCCGCTTTTTGAAAATAGTATAGCGGGCTTTTCCGTAGAGGAAAATACCCCCGCTTCACTATGGTTTACGGACGCGGAGGGTCCGTGGGAATGGAAAGGTCCTGCCGCACGCAGCGGAAGATGCGTTTACGGGAAATTTTTCGGCGGGAAAGCGGGAATGATAAGCCTTGAAATGTTCCCCGAATTTGCAAATTACCGTCGGGACGGGTACGATTTTGACTCGCGTTATGACGACGGTCTTGCATCTTTGAAAGACAAGGAAGTTTATGACGTGATAAGCGAAAATGGCGCCATACTTTCAAAGAACGTCAAGAAAATATGCGGTTATAGAAAAGACGGCAAAAAGGGCTTTGAAACGGTCATAACAAGATTGCAGTCCCAGACATATGTGGTGACCAACGACTTTGTTTATATGAAAGATAAGCGCGGAAATACCTACGGCTGGGGCGTTGCGGAATATGATACGCCCGAAAACATCTTCGGGTATGATACGGTAACGGCGGCATATTCAAGAGCCCCCGAAGAATCGAAAGAAATAATTTTCAGGCGTTTGAAAAAAGTCCTGAAAAATGCAGCTGAACAGGATATTCTGAAATTTATCGGATAAAAATATCGCGTGTCGGGAATTCCCGATACGCGATATTGTGTTAAGGAAGAATATTATGAAAGTTATTTGGTTTTGTCTTGGTTTTTAACGATGTAATCGTAAATTATCTGCGCCGCTTCCGCGCGGGTGATGTTCCTGCTGCCGTTGAACTTTCCGTCCTCGCCTTTGAGGAATCCCTTTGCGTAGGCAATTGCAATTGCTCCGATGTTTTCGTCATTGCTCTTTACATCGCTGAACGGCGTTTTGAAAATTCCTTTCAGTTCGGTGTAATTTCCGAAACCGCAATTGTTTGTAAATATTACCGCCGCTTCGGTGCGGGTGATGTATTTGGAATTGGCGGAAGTTTCTTTTTCTGTTCCCGATTCCTCTTCCACGTCCTCCATTACAAGGACTTCTTCATATCCCGGGTTGACAGCTGATGTATAGCTGTAATAGCCGTTTAAAGCGGAATTCAAAAGACTTATAAATTCTTCTCGCTCAATGTTTTCGGTCGGGCGGAATTTTTTATCTTCGGACAGCATTGCCCCGTGCCTTTGCAGTTCGAGAATTGCCTTTTCCTGCGGTATGCCCTTTATATCTGTGTATTTTATTTTTCTTGTGTCGATCCTTTCGGTCATGTCCGTGCCGTCCCAATAGCAAAGTTTGCCGCTCTTGGCGTTAAGGTGGAAACTGTCCATTTTGTAGATAAGATATGTTTTTACCTTGCCGTCCTTGGTGATCCAGCCGTCATAGTAGAGGTCAAATTTCTCCTGTGCATACAGTTTGTCAAAGGCTTCTTCGGGGGTGAGAATATCGGAGGAGGGGAAGCTTACGTCCTCGGTGTGGTTGTACCTGTAACTCGTTACCGTTCCCTCGGAGTCAACGGTAACATATATATTGTCGCCGAATACCGGTATTCCGTGTACATAACGGTTGTAGTTAAATTCTCTGGAAGTTTCGTAATACTGGTTCTTATCGCCCCATGTGCTGACAGGTGCGGTGTTATCCTTGTTTGATTTGTATGCGGAAATTATATCCTTTCCGTATGTAAGCGCAACACTGTCGGAAATTGCCTTTGCCTTTGTAACATCAAGCTTGGGAAGCTCTCCCGATTTGCTGTATTTTGAAAGAGATTCCACTTTGCCTGTTTTTGCATTTATATTCACATTTACATTTTTATAGCCTTTGAATTTTTCTTTAAGACTGCTTTTTACGCAGAATGTTATTGAAAGATAATATTCGGGTTCTTTTTCCTCTTTTTTCGCGCTGTCAGCGTCGTCTTCGGCTAACGGCATGGGATCGTCGTAGGACAGACCCGTATCGGAATAAAGATAATAGCTTTGTATCTCGTAATCGTCGGTAAGCGCGGCAAACTTGTCTTTTTTAAGCTGTTCAAAGGCTTTTTCGGGAGTGATAAGACTTTTGTCGATCTCTATTTTCTTCATTTCCGACTCGGTAAATAATGATTCTCCCGCTTCTGCGTCCTCTTCTACGTCTGCGGCGGCGTCAGTAGCTTCTGTAACGTTCATATAATCACCGTAATAGCGTCTGCCCTCTGCTTTGTCCATATCCTCCCAGATAGTTGATTTTTTGCCTGTGAAAGCGTCTATTTCCTCGCAAAAATCAGGCTCGTAAACTATGCGGGCTGTTTTTTCGTTTGTGGTGTAGTCGGTGGAAATTTTATAGTATGGAGTAAGTCTGCAAAGTGACTTGTAGGCTTCTTCAATTTCCTTTTCTGTTTTTGCTTTTTTGGGAGAGTCAAATGCTGCATTGTCCCACCAATCCGCACTGAAAGAATAGAGTTCGCCTGTGTTTTTGTCAATTGTGACAGAACCGCCGTTCCGTGTAACGCGAATGTTATTTTCATATCTTGTGAAATTTACCGTTACTCTGTCATTGTTGATGCTTAAATTGCCTATCTCAGATTTTATTTTATCCTTGAAAGACGGGTCAAGCTGATAAATGTATTCTTCCGCTTTTTTGGTTATCTGGTCGTTGGTAAGTTTTGCAATGCCGGCATTGTAGCTGTTTTTGCTGTAGTCATAATAGCCGTAATTGATTATTATCCCGCCCACAACGCTGACTTCTATCCGCTTTGCAGAATCATTTTTCCTGTGCCATGTGAAATGATATGTCTTGGTTTTGTAGCTTTCGCTTGTGTCGTATTCAAATTCGTCAAGTTCTGCGGGAATTGTTACCCGCTTTTTAACTGTGGTAAGCGCAGTCTGTAATTCCACATCACTGCTTGAAGATGTAGTTCCTCCACTTGGAACGGCGTAAATGTTCAACGGCATGGCAGCCGAAGCCATCATTGCAGCCATAATGAAAGCGGCGGTTTTTGCAATTGTTTTTTTCATGATATTGACGTCCTTTCTTAGCAAATTTGAATTGCTTCTATAGTAAATACAATTTACAAGCCCGATTTTTTTCATTATAACACATTTTTGTAGGAATGTACAAGTAATTTTATATAAATTGTGTATTATTTACAATTTCTAAAAAAATTATCATACACACTTGACAAACTGTATATATGTTGGTATACTGTATATATCAGCTATATACAGTAAAGGAGGTAACAGCTTGAACCTGTTTATTGATGCCGCAGGGAATAAGCCCATGTACGAACAGGTCAAGGACGGCATTAAAGAAGCCATACTTAACGGCGAACTGAAAGCAAATCAGCTTATGCCCAGTGTTAGACAGCTTGCCGCCGACCTGAACGTCAGCATGATAACCACAAAGCGCGCATATTCCGACCTTGAAACAGAGGGGCTTATCTATACCGTTGCGGGAAAGGGAACTTTTGTGAAAGCGGACAACATCGCAGCCGTTCAGGAAAAGCAGCTGAACGACGCCCTTGAAGATTTCCGCAAAAAGACGGAAAACCTGAAAAAGCTTTCCGTTCCGAAAGAAAAATTAATTGAGGAAATAGAAAAAATTTACGGAGGTAATGAAAATGAATGATATTCTTAAAATAGAAAACCTTTCAAAAGAATATAAAGATTTTAAACTTGATAATATAAATATTTCCGTTGAAGCGGGAACAGTTCACGGGCTTATCGGACAGAACGGCGCGGGAAAGACCACAATTATCCGCCTGATAATGAATATGGTAAAAAAGGACGGCGGGAAAATAACCGTTTGCGGACTGGACAACATTGACGATGAAATTTCCGTAAAAAATAAAATAGGTTACGTTGCGGACGAAAGTTATTTCTTTTACAATTCAAAAATAAAAAACATTTCGGGAATATGCGCCGCCGCTTATGATAACTGGGATAAGGAAAAATTCAGCGGCTTTATGAAAAAATGGGAAATTGATGAAAATAAGAAAGTTGCCGCACTTTCAAAAGGTATGCAGACCAAATTAATGGTAGCCGCCGCGCTTTCCCATGCGCCCGAACTGCTTATTCTTGACGAACCCACCGCAGGACTTGATCCTGTTGCAAGAATTGAAATTCTGGATATTCTGCGGGAATTTGTTTCGGACGGAAAACGCGCGGTACTGTTTTCAACGCATATAACAGGCGACCTTGACAAAATTGCGGACGCCATAACGCTTATCATAAACGGAAATATCCGCGAATCCATGTCTGTTGACGAAATTGAAGATAAATACGCCGTTATCAGCGGCGCAAACAGCGTTCTCAACGCGAAAAATGAGCCGTTTACTATAGGTTTGCGGAAACACGAGTCGGGATTTGATGCCATGATAAAACGTACCGATCTGGACAAATTCGAGGGCGTTTCGGTGAAAAATCCCAACGCGGAAAATCTGCTTACATATTCTATCTGGCAGAACGGAAAGGAGAATTGAACATGACTTCCGAAGAAAGAAAACGAGCCTTTGCCGTTGAAAAATACGCTGCGGGAGTCGGCATAAAACTAAAGAACGCAGTCATAACAGCTTTGATCTTTGACATTATATTTATTGCAGTAATGTTTGTTGTGTCATTTATCAGCGGAGAAAATTCATACACTGCGGAAATTTTTTCGCCGATGTTTATTATGTTTGTAAATTTTCTCATTTATGGTATTACATCAGCTTCAACAATTAAAGCAATTAATAAAAATTCAAATTTAGAGACTTCCTATCATATAAGATCGGCATATCCTAACTGTTCCGCAGATATAAATGATTTTCTGAGTGTTCTGCCGTTAAAGAAGAAAGATGTCTGTAATTATAATGCAATATGTTTTGAATTTATATCGGCGGTAAATGCTTTTTCATGGATCCTTATCCGGATAGCTGTGATAATTGCGGATAATATGGGCGCAAATATATTTTTTAATTTGATCGGGTTATATGGTTTTATTTCAATGATATTCTGGACGATAGAATATTTCTGCTTTGTTTTCAAAACAAGAAACAGTCCTTGGGGAGCGGTCATCGGCGGATTTAGCATGGTAATATTTATGTCTGTATCGTTCGGCTTGACGGACAGCTCAGGCACTATCGAAAAAATTTCAGAGTTTAATGACAGACTGCATATTTTCGGCGTGTTTTCGGGAATATCGGGAATTATCATTGAAATTATATTCCTTGCGTTTATAATATTTATTTGTGAGATGCGTTTTAAGAACAAGAACAGCATTTCGTGGAATTAAAGGAGGTATCACAATGAATAAAAAAGCTCCTCTTTCAAGAAAAATAAAACTTGCGGTATTGGGTTTCAGAAAATCAGATTATTTTGCGTTTTTGTTCTTTTCGGCTTATTTTATTTTACTCAGCGCATTATCTTCCGAAGATGGATCGGACAAAAGTTTAAGTTTTTCCTTTTATATGGCATATATGATATTTATGTTCGTAATATCACAATGGTTCAACGATCTGAAATTATTCAAGACCTTTCCGCTGCGTTTCGGTGATATACAGGATATTCGTATAATAAGATCAATAATTGAAATTCTTGCGATATTTGCTGTTTGTGCGGCAGCATTTTTACTGCTCGGCAATAAAACTGCCGTTCCGTATTTGTTTTTTACAATTATTGTTGTCTTTGCAGTTACCGAATTTGTAATGTCGCTGTCGTTTGTTGTCGGGAAAATTATTAAAGGCGATAAAAAACAGACCGAAAAAGTAGTAACAGGTATCATTGTGGGAATTATTTTAATGGCGCTGTTAATAGTTTTTTGTTATTTTATGATGAAATGCGCATTTTCGGGAAAACCGATCTCGGAACATATCCACATATTTGCCGCGGATATGGCATTCACGGTAATTGAAATGATAATTTCAAGGGAGATATTTGCAAAATACGAATTTAAAATTTTGGGGTAATACAAGAACGATATTTGCCCCATAATCATATTATAATGCAGGAGAAACCATTCTCCTGCATTTCTTTTCCGTACTGACGGAATGGAAAGGAGATATGCTGTTATCGGCATTGATAATGACATGAAAAAATATACCATAGCTTTTGGTTCGGTGAATATCGCCATGAAAGCCCAGAGCGTGTTCCGAAATCAGGGATATAAAACGGAAGTTATCCGCACGCCTAAGAACCTTTCCTCAGGCTGCGGTTACAGTCTGGTTTTCTACGGCGATATTGAAGCCGCAATTGAAATTTTAGAAAGAAAAGGGATAAATTTCAAATCAATTATGGAAAATTTCCGTCCCGGATAATATATCAGGAGGCTTCGGATAATGATAAATTTTGATAATTCCGCTACCTCTTTTCCCAAGCCTGCCGCCGTTAAAAGAGCCTTGCTTACCGCTTTGACCCGTTACGGCGGCAATCCGGGAAGAAGCGGACATCGGCTTTCCATGCAGACTGCGGAAGCAGTTTATTCTGCGCGCACTGCCGCCGCCGAGTTTTTCGGCGCGGAAACGGAAAATACCGTTTTCACCCTGAACTGCACACACGCGCTCAATATGGCAATAAAAGGCGCTGCAAGGAAAGGCTGTCATATAATAATTTCCTCACTGGAACATAACTCGGTGCTTCGCCCTGTACACGCGCTTTTCAGACAGGGGAAATGCACATACAGCATTGCAAAGGTAAGTCATGACGACAGAGAGACTGTGGAAAATTTCAGAAAATTAATGACCCCCGCAACTAAAATAATAGTCTGCACTCTCGGCAGCAACGTTACCGGACAGATACCGCCCTATGCGGAAATTGCAGAACTTTGTCAGCGCAGGGGAATTTGCTTTATTGCCGACGGCGCGCAAGCCTGCGGAGTTATTCCGTTAAAGCTTTCGGAGGGGATAAACATTCTCTGTACCGCGGGGCATAAATCCCTTTACGGACCAAGCGGAACGGGACTTCTTGTCACAGACGGGAAGTTTGATATTTCCACGCTGACCGAGGGCGGCACTGGAAGTCTTTCCATGGAACTTGAACAGCCGGATTTTATGCCCGACAAATTAGAGTCGGGAACGATAAACACAGTGGGAGCAATTGCTCTCGGCGCAGGAATAGATTTTGTGAACCGCATTGGAATTGACAGAATTTACGCACACGAAACAAAACTTTGCAAAAAACTTATTTCCGCGCTGGAAAATATGGACGGAGTTACCGTTTACCGCGACAGTCGGGTGAAAAATTATCTGCCTGTGGTTTCCTTTAATATTGATTTTCTGACGGCAAACGAAACAGCGGCGCGTCTCAGCGATATGGGATTTGCATTAAGGGGCGGACTGCACTGTTCAGGGCTTGCACATACGTCATTGGGAACTGTTCCCGACGGAACTGTGCGGTTTTCTCCGTCAGTGTTCAACACCGAAAATGAAACGGACGCATTGATTTATGCAGTTAAAAAGATTTCCTCCAAATTACAGTAGGTTTATGTAAATACCCCGCACAGCAAATAAAGCTCTGCGGGGTATTTTTATTATTTTCAGGTCAATAATATTTTAGTCGGGGTTAGCCGTTAAGACCCTGCTTGTAAGCGGAAATCATTTTCTTACTAATGTGTTCCGAACGCCTGCTATTTTTCCTCCTCTTTGTAACATAGGTTAAATCATCAGTTGTACCTACTTTCAAGTGGATCAGTAGTTTCATACTATCTTCATTGATCGGAACAACATCAATGCGGTCAATGATTGTTTCGATCATTGCTTCAAGCTGTTCTTGTGTCATTTCACTTTCGGGACGATACATAGTTTTGAAATATTTCTCAACACTCTTTATTTCCTTGACGTATTCTTTTTCACTCTTGAAAGAATTTTCCATTTCGGAAATGTTTTCATTAAGTTCATTGATGAGAATATTTACAGAAGTGTTCCTTTCAGCAAACTCCTCTTTGCTAATTGTCCCGTCTGTGTATAGGTCAAGAAGTTTTTCACGTTTTGCCTTTTCTTTGTCACGTTTTGCTTTTAGTGCTACAATTTGCTTTTGAACATCACTGCTTATGTCCGTATCAGCGTAAATTTTTAAGAACGTATTTACATAGTCCTCTATATTTACTGCTGTCTTTTTAAAGTAATCAGACAAGAGTGAAAATAGTTCGTTTTCAAGTATGGAGAATGATGCACAATCTTTCGCTGAGTTTATCTTTTTTTCACGGCATATCCATACATAGATTGAATTGCCCTTACTTTTACTGTTTGAGTAGCTTGTCCTCCAGTATGAACAACCGTGAGCAGCGCAAAATATTTTTCCCGTGAAAACGCTTTTGTTTTTGATTGAATGATCTCTTGTTTTTACCATTTCACTTCTTTCTTTGAGAATACGGTTACATTTGTTCCATAGTTCTTCTGATACAATAGCAGGTACTTTTTCTCCTGTTTCATCTTTATACATTATCCATTCTTCTTCGGGTAAAAATTTTTGCTCTTTTGTACGATAATCAACGATTCGTACTTTATTACCGCAAAAATAGCCTTTATACTTAGGATTTTGGATAATATTGGTGAGAGTTGAACGGTATAGTTTTTTCCCGTTTCTATTCCGATACCCTCTGTCATAAAGTTCTTTTTCTAATGTTCTACCACTGTGTTTTCCTGTTGCATACAATTCAAAAATCAATCGAACCATTTCGGCTTCTTTTTCGTTAATAACAAGTCTGCAATTATCCTTATCATATCCAAAAATCCTGCTATTGCCCATAACAGTGCCATTTTCAATTGATTTTTTATGTCCCCAACGTATTCTTTCTGACATTTTCCTAACTTCATCAGCGGCAATACTTGACATTATTGTTAATCGGAGTTCACTGTCTGTATCAAGTGTGCAAAGGTTATCATTTTGGAAGAAAACGCCAACTCCTGCTCGCAGGAGTTCTCTTGTATAAGTAAGACTATCAATAGTGTTTCTTGCAAAACGGCTGACTTCCTTAGTAAGTATAAGGTCAAATTTACCATTTTTCCCGTCCTCGATCATATTCATAAACTGTAAACGATTTTCGGCTTGTTCTCCTCGCACTCTGTCAACGTACCCCTCAACATATGTCCAGTTTTCATTGCCTTTTATCATTTCAGTAAAAAAAGCAATTTGATTTTCAATCGAGTTTTCTTGCTCCTCTTTAGCAGTCGATACTCTTGCGTAGAAAGTTACTCTGATCTCCAAGTCAAAGATTGTTTTTCGTTCAAGTTTCATATTGTTAGCAACATCATAAATATTCATAGATAACGTCCTCCTACAAAAATTGGTATGGTCTAACTAAACTAATTGTACCATACCAAAAATGACAAGTCAAGAGTTTTTTCAATTATGATGTAAGTTTTTCTATTCTTGCAACCATTTTATGATATTTTGTCACTGTAATAATGTTTTCCCTCTGTAATATCTTCGCCCACGCTATAAGAGTAAGTTTTTTTAGAGTGAGTTGTTCTTTCTTGTTTTCCATATAGATTAGTTCCTGCCTTTCACGACTATATATGAGATTATTTCCTGTTTTTCAAATAATATCCATACGGCGTTACAGTTCTCCTCCGAGTCGCCGTTTCCGCGATCGGGTATATTCGTGTTCCGTCAATACGAACGTGTATCTCTCACTGCCGTATGATTCAATTTTCAAGATTCAAGATAGAGGATAAAAATTGCCCTCTATATATATACCCACAAATTTTTGCCCCCAATTTCCAGATTTAATAAAAAATTAACAATTAAAAATCGTAAAATCGTAATTATAGACAATTTTTATATTGAGTAACTGTGCAAAATAACAATAAAATTTTTGCAATTTAAATCACAAAAATTGGCACAATATCTCTTGAACGCACGGTAACTTTAGAGTGATTACGTTACTTAATGGTTATTTATTTTACGATTATAAATTTTTCTTATTTTTCTAACAGAAAACTTGAGAATTTTTGACATTCTTTTATAAGGCATACCACATTCAGCAGAAACATCTTTTAGAGTTCTTCCCTTGATTATTACTTCAGCTACAAGGTATTTTTCATATGAACTTAAATCATTATGTATTATTTCATACAAAATTCTTACCGTATTTCTTTCCTCTAACTCGCAAAGGAAATTTTCCTCCTGAGATATTGCCAAAGATGATACATCTTTATCTGTTTTCCTTTCAAACGTTGCTATTTTTTCGTCCAGACGTTCCTCCTTTCGATCTAATTTTTTGATTTCCGCATAAAGTTTGTCACTAATACAAACGTTCTTACCGTTTATGTTGATAACTTTCATAGTAACCTCCTTGAATTGTTATGTCACTGTAATTCAAGGAATTGTGCCAATTTTTCTGACTTAAAGGCAAAATTCGACCTTTTAATACAATTTTAATTTATAACTTTAGCAAAAAATGTTGATTATTTACACAAAATAACTATTGACACAAAAAATTTATTATGAGTTATTAATTTGTCTACTTTATTTCGGCAATAAAAAAAGACTGCTGCAAAACTGCAACAGTCCTCGTTTTCTTTATATGATTTTAGTTTTCGCTTACAAATTTTTCTATTATAGACATTATTTCATTCAATCTGCTTTCACCTATACCCTTTATTTGCCCGATTTCGGATCGCAGCTGATCTGTATCAAGGTCAATAATGCCGTTATTCAGAGCATCATCATATCCCGTTTGATAAATGTTTTTCAAAACATCTGCCATATCTTGACGGTTCATTTGCTTGATTTTCTTGTATAATGCTCTGTCTAAGATTTCCTTTTGTTCATTGGTTTGTTCTGCCATTATTGTATCTCCTTTGTTTTTTACAATTTTAGCATAAAATCCTTTAAATGTCAAGAAAACCACGATTTCAAGCCGTTTTACTTCTGTTTACCTTATTTTACCGAACAATTGTTCTAAAATTTTTATTAAACCTATTGAAATGTATGTTCGATTGTGGTATAATAGGTTTGAAAGCGAAGTATGATGAGCTTTTTGACTACAATACGCCAAGTTTTTAAGGGAGGATAAACAATGACACATCAAGAATACGCAGACTCTCGTAAACTATACGCGATACACTTTCCAGACGGATCAAGCGAAATTGTAATGAAAGTAACCACCGATCGGAAAGGATTCAAGGGGGTATGTTACCTGTCACCACCTGATCACGGGCATATGATAAATGGAATTGTGGAAACGCAGACGGAAAACGGCTTTATCTTCCTTGCAGAACGAGGAGAACAGAGTGAACGTTGGGAATTTACTGAAATGACTTATGACATATTCAAGGACGGATTTTTTGAGCAAGTATACGGAGGAGAGCAACTGTTAGAGAAAGTTCACAATACTGATGAACTGGTGAATTATTATTACAGTAACTTCCCCGATTACACATAACGAAGTGATAAATTTGAGAAAAAATGATAGTGAAAGAGGGTGATGAGATGTCCGAACAAAAGCGGCAGTACATTTCCGTGGATCTGAAATCGTTTTATTCGAGTGTAGAATGTGTTGAACGCGGGCTTGATCCATTGAATACAAATCTTGTTGTTGCAGACGAGAGCAGGACGGAGAAAACCATTGTACTTGCTGTTTCGCCCCCTTTGAAATCTTACGGTATCCCCGGACGTCCTCGCCTGTTTGAAGTTATTCAACAAGTTGCAAAAGTCAATGCTCAAAGAAGATATAACGCGCGAATAAAGGAATTTTCGGGAAAATCATATCTGGACAGCGAATTGAAAGCCGATCCAAAACTGGAAGTTTCATATATAGTTGCTCCTCCGCGAATGGCTTACTATATGGAATACAGCACAAGGATATATAATGTATATCTGAAATATGTTGCTCCCGAAGATATTGTTGTGTACTCAATTGATGAAGTTTTCATTGATGTTACGCCTTATTTGAATACCTACAAAATGACCGCCCACGAACTTGCTATGACTATGATACGGGACGTTCTGAAAACCACGGGCATTACCGCAACGGCAGGAATTGGCACAAATCTGTATCTTGCCAAAATCGCTATGGATATTGTAGCTAAAAAAATGCCGCCGGATAAAGACGGAGTGAGGATCGCTGAACTTGATGAAATGAGTTATAGACAAAAACTGTGGGCGCATACTCCCATAACCGACTTCTGGAGAGTTGGTCGCGGATATGCGGCAAAATTAGAGGCGTATGGAATATACACAATGGGTGACGTTGCTGCCTGTTCCCTCGGAAGTCCGAAAGCATATCGGAGTGAGGAACTGCTTTACAAGTTATTCGGCGTAAATGCGGAACTGCTTATAGATCACGCTTGGGGTTATGAGCCTTGCACAATTGCGGATATAAAATCCTACAAGCCTGAAAGTAACAGTATCAGCAGCGGACAGGTTTTACAAGAACCGTATGACTATGAAAAGACACGTCTTGTTGTTAAGGAAATGACGGATATGCTGGTACTTGACCTTGTAAAGAAAAGTCTTGTTACCGATCAGATCGTTCTGACAATAGGATATGATGTTGAAAATCTGAAAAACGGCAAAAAATATAGCGGTGAAACAACCACTGATAGGTACGGACGGAAGATACCAAAGCACGCTCACGGCACTGTCAATCTGAAATTTCCCACTTCATCAAACAAGCTGATAACAGCAGCAACAATGGGATTATTTGACCGTATTGTTGATAGGGATTTACTGTCACGGCGTATCACGATCGCCGCTTGCAAAGTTGTTGACGAAAACAGTGTAACGGAAGATAATTCAGCCGAACAGCTTGACTTATTTACCGATTGGGAAAAAGCAGAAAAAGAACGGCAAGCCGAAAAGAGAGAACTTGAACGGGAACACAATTTGCAGAAAGCAGTTGTGGGATTAAAAGAAAAATACGGCAAAAACGCCGTATTAAAGGGAATGAATTTTGAGAAAGGTGCGACTGCCGCAGCGCGTAATGCGCAGATCGGCGGTCACAAAGCGTAAATGAAATGGAACACAAATATGATGATATTATTGATCTGCCCTATCCTCGGCAAACATCAAGACCGCGAATGTCCGCATTAGAACGGGCAGCGCAGTTTTCGCCGTTCGCCGCTCTTGTTGGACACGACGAAGCAATCGCGGAAACGGCACGTTTAACTGACAGTAAAGTAGATTTCACGGAAGATGAAGAAAATGTACTTAATGACAGAATTGCTTTTCTTTCCGAAATACTTCCCGAACGTCCGCTTGTTGGCGTGACATATTTTGTCCGTGATAAGAAAAAAGAGGGCGGCGCATATTTCACCAAAATAGGAAATGCACGCCGCGTTGATGAGATTGGACGGAAGATAGTATTTACTGACGGAACTGTAATTCCTCTTGATGATGTGCTTAGCGTTGAGGGGGAGGTGTTTGAAGATATGATTGTATAAGTCAATTGTCGTATATACTTTAAAAACCGATTTACGGCTTGACAAATTGGCAGAAATTTGGTATAATCAAAGTATAATGATGTGGAGGGGTAAAACTATGAAATATGTAGTTGTATCAGTTAGTATGAGAGAATCAATGTCTAAAAGACGAGGTGGTGCTGATCCGTCAATAGAAGATGTTGAGAATGCAACAATGAGCAAGATAATTGAATTTGGCTTTGAGGTCGTAAATGATGCGGAGATAATATCGGAGCATAATGATATTCCCTCTGCTAATAAGGCTGCGGACGAATGGAATCATTCACACGAAGAAATGGGGAAAACTGACGGTTGGGCAAATACCTATATATACGGCATTACAATGGCTATGGTAGTTGTTCGTCCTGAAACTGATAGTGAACAGGAAGAACTTGAAAGTGACAATGTGAAATTGGACGATAAAAATAATCTGTTCTTAGCAAGTTAAACTAAGACGTGATCGCTGCCCACTTTGGTACATTCCAAGGTGGGTTTATTTTTTTAAAATCAGCCGAAAGATAACTTTTTGAATGGAATGTAACATATGAAACAAAAAGTCTGCCAAAAAATGACAGACTTTTTGCTTTACAGTCGGACAAACTGTAAAAATAATTAGGAAAACGTTATATTCTATCCCCATAAAGAGGAAGAATAACAAGATGAATGGAAAATTGACAGAACGATCATCATTCAAACGGTTCAAAATCCTCGGTACTGTGTGTTTCCACTATGCCGTGATACCTTTCAAAGAAAGCAAGCAGTTTTTTGATAACTCGCTCTTTCTTTTCCGTCAAATTTCCTCCCGAAAAGCGTGATGTGGGCGGCAGCAGCTTGTTTATATCCGTTCCGACAGTTCTCACTTCACCGTCACGGAAAGAATTTGATATGAATTTCCGTGTTTCTTCCGCTTTCAGCTTTTCTTCCGATATTAACTGCTCTAATTCTTCATCTTTCTGCTTGATCACGAAACTGCGCCATTCCGAAACTATATCGTCCATTTCATTTATGCTTGAAATAAAGTTCTCGATAAGCTGTTTTTTGCTCCTTAATTCGGGACTGGCTTCAACGGATTTTCTGATAGTAACAAGAATTTCCTTGTCCTGACAATTATCATCGTGGTATTTCTTCACAAGCAGGAGAATGTAGTCGATATTTACTTGTATCTGCTTTACAAGTTCGACTTCAAACACAATATCATCAATTATATCGGTACTTTCCCCGTTGTCGCGCTTGCGTTTCCATTCATCACGAAGATCGTTGTATCTGCCTGAGTAGTCCTGCAAGTCACGTTCGGAAATAAGTTCCTTTCCTGCAAAATCATCAAATGCGACAAGCAAATTCCTTAAACGGAGATATGAGCCGAAAAGCGAAATAAAATCTTTTTGTTTCTGTTCCCCGACAATTGCAGGATCGGTCAACGGAAAGTCATTCATCAGCTTTTTGACGATCTCGGTATATCCCATATGTTCTATACCTTTCTCGTCTGTAAAGCCGTTGTAGTAGTCTTTGAACGGTCTTAGAACGATAACTCCTGCGGAAGATTTATCTCCGAAAAGTGCGATCGCGCTGTCAACACGTTTTTGCAGATTACGGAAACATACGATATTTCCAAAGGTCTTTATCGAATTAAGTATACGGTTCGTTCTCGAAAATGCTTGTATCAGACCGTGCATTTTAAGGTTTTTGTCTACCCATAAGGTGTTGAGTGTTGTTGCATCAAAACCTGTGAGAAACATATTTACAACGATCAAGAGGTCAAGTTCCTTGTTTTTCATACGGAGCGAAACATCTTTGTAGTAGTTCTGGAACTTGTCGCTTGATGTGTCATAGTTCGTATGGAACATATTGTTATAGTCTTTGATCGCTTCATCAAGGAAGTCACGGCTTGAAATATCCAGTGTGGAAGTATCTTCGGGATTTTCCTCGTCAATTATTCCGTCCGTTTCTTCTTCATTGGCGGCATAGCTGAAAATTGTGGCGATTTTCAGACTTTTTGTCGGATCGGCTTCCATTTGCTTTTTAAACTCTTTATAGTACAATTTGGCAGCTTCAACGCTTGAAACGGCAAATATTGAGTTAAAGCCGTTTATCCGCTGTTTTTCCTTTATTTCGCTGACTGCGCCCTTGTTTGCGGCGGCAACGTCTGAAATGTTTTTCAGTACATTGAAAGAGTATGTTTCCGATCCACGGTATGTTTTGGTATTAAAGTGGTCAAGAATGTAGCCTGTTACAATTTTTATTCTTTCGGGAGCAAGGTATGTTTTTTCCCTTTTAATATCCCATACCATTTCGTCAGTAATATCTTCTTCCGCTTCCATTGTCTTTATGTAATCGACTTTGAACGGAAGTACATTCTTGTCGTTTATCGCGTCAACAATGGTGTAACTGTGGAGTTGATCTCCGAAAGCCTGTGCTGTTGTCCGCAAGGTCGGATTTTTTGATGCTCCTGCATTGAGAGCGAATATCGGCGTTCCCGTAAATCCGAAAAGATGATACTTCTTAAAATTCTTCACGATCGCCGTGTGCATATCGCCGAACTGACTTCTATGACATTCATCAAATATAATTACGATATGTTTGGAAAATACTTCGTGTCCTTTGTTTTTGCTAACAAATGTGGCAAGTTTCTGAATGGTGGTAATGATTATCCTGCATTTATCATCTTCAAGCTGTTTTTTCAGTATTCTTGTAGAGGTGTTGCTGTTTGCAGCACCTTTTTCAAAGCGGTCATACTCTTTCATTGTCTGGTAGTCAAGATCTTTTCTGTCAACAACAAACAATACCTTGTCTATGTAGTCAAGCCGTGATGCAAGCCGTGCCGTTTTAAAGGAAGTGAGAGTTTTTCCGCTGCCTGTGGTATGCCAAATATAGCCGCCGCCCTCGATACTTCCGTATTTCTTGTAATTGTTGGCTATTTCAATTCTGTTGAGTATGCGCTCGGTTGCCGCGATCTGGTAGGGGCGCATTACCATTAGCATATTTTCGGAAGTAAAGATACAGTACCTTGTAAGAATGTTAAGAATTGTATGCTTTGAAAAGAAAGTTTTCGTAAAATCAATAAGATCGGGGATAACACGGTTACTTGCATCTGACCAAAAAGACGTAAACTCAAAGGAGTTGCTTGTCTTGCTTTTCTTTTTTCCGCTTTTGTTAAAGTCCTTGATGTGGTTGAACCGTGTTGTGTTGGAGTAATACTTGGTGTTTGTGCCGTTTGAAATAACAAATATCTGCACATACTCAAACAGTCCGTGTCCTGCAAAAAAGCTGTCACGTTGATAGCGTTCTATCTGATTAAACGCTTCGCGGAGAGGTACACCTCGCCGTTTGAGTTCGATATGCACAAGGGGCAAGCCGTTCACAAGAACGGTAACATCATACCTGTTATCGTGAGCCGCGCCCTCCTCCTGCGATACTTCGTACTGGTTGATAACTTGCAGGATATTGTTGTGTATATTGGTTTTATCAATAAGTTTTATGTTCTTGCTTTCGCCGTTGTCACGGGTAAGCACTTGAACATAGTCCTCTTGTATTTTTCGTGTTTTTTCAACAATGGTATCATTCTGATCGGCGATCGCATTATTAAAGAAATTTTTCCATTCGGTTTCGGAAAAATTGTAATTATTCAGCTTTTCAAGCTGTTTGCGCAAATTTTCAATAACTTCTTTTTCACTGTGTATTTTAAGATATTCATACCCTTGTTCCGTGAGCATTTTTATAAACTCACGCTCTAAAGCGGCTTCGCTCTGATAGCTGTCCGAACGCGCCGACACGGGTGTGTATTCGGTAACTACGGTATTTTCGTTTGTTTCGGCAACAACGTTAATAAAGCTCATTTCTCAAACCTCTTTAAAAATTCATCGGGCAATATTGCGGAGATCTCACTATGTTCAAAATCTTTTATATTCCGAGTTATAATATGATCGGCTGAAAAAACTTTTGCACATTCGACTTGTAAGCGATCTTCCACATCAGAAAAATTATCATTTTCAAGAGCGGCAACAATTTTATCTTTGTCAATTCCTATAACTGTCAGAAAATTGCACAAATCAAGAAGAAAAATTTTTCTTTCTGCGGCTGAAAAATCTTTACGCAAAATATAAAACACGTCCATAATTGAATGGGCGGCAATACAGCCGTTGATCTTTTTTTCCATACATAACATAAGAATTGTTCTTGCATTTTTTCCGAAAGGCTCTCGTTCGGAAATGTAATCGATCAGTATATTTGTATCTATCATTACATTCATTGTCCGAAACGCTCCTCTCTGTATTCGGCAAGTTCCTTTTTCTCGTCAAGATCGGGTATCGGACGGCGAAGTTTCTCTATTCTCTCAAAAGCGGCTCTGCGTTCTTCCATATTTTCCGTTGGAGAGGTTATTTCCCGAAAGGCAGTATTTTTTGGTGAACGCTTTTCACTGTTTTCCTGCGTTTTAGGCGGGTGCAGCTTGTGAAAAAGTGCAATAAATCCCTCTAATTCGTCCTCGTCCAACTGCTCAAAAATACTGTATGCGATTTCTTTTGTACTCATAAAATTCGCTCCTTTTCTGTAAATGTAAGCAATTTATCTCGGTAATATTCATATTGTTTCTTTCTCGCTTCGATCTCCGCAGGAATACCCTCGGAAATATCGCTGCAAAGTTTGTCAAAACGGTCAAGTATAGACACTATTCTTTCCTGTTCGGCAACAGGAGGAACAGGAACGGGAAAATTATTAAGCATTGGTCGTCTTATTGATGTTACAGAAGAATGAAAAGATGTTTTTTCTATGTACTGTAAAAAAGCACTTTTCATATAGTAAAAGTAATATTTGGGATTAACTTTTTCGTCAATTATGTGTATTCTGTATGCTCTTTGATGAAGTGCATATTTTCCCTCAACGTAATGATATATTTTTCCGACACCTACACCGTCACCAGATGTTATAATCGCCGTTTCATCAAATTCATAATCATTTTTACGGCGCACTTCCTGCGAACGTACAAAAAATGGATAAGTACCCTCGTCCAGTTCCTCGTTTGTGTTACTGCTTCCCGTTCCGATTTCGGCAATCTCGGCAAGTGTCCGCCATTCACATTCAGTTGTCGCCCCCCCGTGGACACCGAATGTCAAGAGTTTGTCGCGGTAGTATTCGTACTGTTTTTTCCTCGCTGTAAGCTCCGTGAAATTGTCAAGTATCTTGACAATTTCACTCTGTACCTCTAAGGGAGGTACAGGAATAACAATGTTATTTAAACTGTCGGGAGTAACTTCTATTACTTTTGTGCCGTGAGCAATTTTTTTCTTTTGGTTAAAAAACATTTCCGTATGGAAATAATAGCTTAAATATTTTGCATTTTGATTATGGTGAATTATTGCTGTGTGACCGCTAACAGCGACCTTATCATTACCTAACCACGCAATACATTTACAAACATCTTCAATATTTTCACTTGTTACTGCCATTATAATATCATTTGTATAGGCAAATTTCTGTTTTTCTGCAATTTCCGAGTTGATATGTGTCAATACGCTGTCGGAAAATAAATTAAAAAAAGTATATATTTGCCCATAATGTATACAAGGTACACCAGTGTCGCAAAAATCTTTTTTCTGAAAATTTCCACCTCTTGATATAGATGCTATTTCACCGATTTTTTTATATTCCACACCATTCGGGCAAAGTTCGTTTATAAGCTCTTGTAATTTGCTCACGCGCTCACCTCAATTTCGGCTATTATCTTGTCAATTTCTTCCCTTAAAACCTGTTCTCTTGCAACGATCTCCGATATTTCGGCATTGAGTTTTGAAATATCGACTTTCTCTCTTGTATCTTCCTGCTCCACATAGGTTGAAACGGACAGATTATAGTCATTTCCGACTACTTCGTCATATGGAACAAGTCTTGCAAAATATTCTTTGTTTTCCCGTGAAACATATTCATTTACTATGTTATCTATAGCAATCCACCAAAATAATGCCAAAGCTTGACACGAGTGATATAATAAAGATAGAGGTGGTAAAAATGCT
>CANQTP010000034.1 GCA_947626755.1 uncultured Clostridia bacterium | reverse complement strand
TATTCCCTGCGTTCTGCCCCTTGACGGTCTTATTTACGAAGACCAAGCTTTTCAACTACTGCACGGTATCTGTTGATGTCCTTCTTTGCAAGATAGTTGAGGAGGTTACGTCTGTGACCTACCATTTTGAGAAGTCCGCGTCTGGAGTGGTGATCCTTCTTGTGGACTTTCAGATGTTCGGTAAGGTCATTTATCCTCTTTGTAAGGATAGCGATCTGAACCTCGGGAGAACCTGTATCGTTCTCGCTTGTTTTGTTAGCCGCGATAATAGCGGTCTTTTCTTCTTTCTGCATCATAGCAAAAACACCTCTTTCAAAAATATTTTCCGTAAACGCAGTAAGCGGCAGGCATTGTTCCGCCGAGCGGCTTGACCCGCAAACCGAGTATACGGCACGTTTTGCGCGTTCACAAGTGAACACAACAATACAATTATAACACATAAAAACCGATTTGTAAAGGGGTTTTTATGAAATTGTTCTGCCTTTTTTCTTCTTTTTTGACTCAATGGGTGCTTCCCTGCCGCCCATATCGGTGAAAACGCTGTCATCAGCGGAAAGAGGTTTCAGATAGTCATACTCGGGATTGTCCATTCCACGCTCCTCGTAATATGGGTTTATGACATATTTTTGTATCTGCGGATAGGAATTATACATTATCACAAATCCAAGAAACGTTACCGCCCACAGCGGTACAAGCATGAAAACTCCCATGTCCGAAAGCACCAGCAGAACCACTACCACCGCCACTATAAGCAGTGTTATAAGATTCTTTTTAAGCGCGATACAGGTCAGGAAAAAGCTGTTTTTGAGAATATCCTTTAGTTTCAGTTCGGTGGCAACTATCATGGGCATAATGTAGAAATTCATCATGAAAAGCGTTACCGCAAAACTCACCGAGATCACGCAAAGAACGGTATAGACCGTTCCGCTGCCGCCCTGCTGTTCCGCAGCGTCCCCAAGTCTCGGATAAACGTACAATGCCGCCGCCGCGGATATTGCAAACAGTGTGTCAAGCAGTCCCACAGGCAGAGATTGTTTCCAGTTATTTGAAAAGCCTTTCCAGAACTCGTGGAACATGAACGCGCTTTTATCAAGGACGTAATTCCGCAGGACTTTGGTCATTCCTGCCAGTGCAGGACCGATGGTCACCACAGGCAGACAGAAGATAAACGTCATGACGTTCAGCTTCACAAGCCGCCACCAGTACCTGAAATACAGTTCAAAGAACTCAAAGAATGACTTCTTTTTGGGAGCGTCCTTTGCAACGCCTTTCCCCGCTTTTTCATAATCAAACATTCCGAACAGTGCCAAAAAATGCAGCTCCTTTTATTTCAATGTCAGGCTTGTCCACCACCCTGCCGAAGCAAAAGTTATCAGGCTGTCCGCAAGTGAGGACACTGCCAAGCCGACAGATAATATAACAAATTTTGTAAAATACAGCTTCACATCGGGACGTTCGCCGTCATTCCCGAAAGCATTCCTGTACAGCGCGGCGGAAAATCTCACCGATTCCCGCGATGCCATTATAAGTATGAACGCTGTCATTACCGCGTTAGGTATCACAAGAACTGCCGCCGCTGCCGTTCCCGGAATGCCGTATTTTCCGTACATTCCCGCGATCACTGCGCCCGTTCCCAGACCTCTGAACAGCGGAACGAGCATTTCCGCAGGAACTGCTATCGTGCAGAATCCCATCAGGAAACACAACGTCAGCAGCAGAAAACCTCCCGAAAAGGAGTTTATCAGCGTTTTACCGAAGCTGTGGGAAAGCCGTCCTGCTATGAAACCGTCCGTAAGGCGGTCGATAACAGCCGTTCCCCCGCTTCCCGAAGTGCAGTACATCACCGTACCAAGAACCACTCCAAGAAAGTACAGCGCGGCAAGCAGCATAAGCAGCTTGTCCCGTTTCCGCTTTCCCGAAAGCGGCAGATTTCGTCTTTCCCGCATATCAGACCGTCCTTTGCTTTTTATACAATACCACACAAAGATCGCCGCAAAGCGGTCTTTGCGCGGGGTTGCCTTTATAAAAGCATATGCGGACAAGTCTGTTTTAAGAACTTATTTTGAAAGCTCGTAAGCGCGGCGGGTACAGCTTTCACAGGCCTTTTTTACAGTCTCTTCCAGCTTGCCGCTGTAAAGTTCGTCCAAGCCCGCAAGAGTCGTTCCTCCGGGAGAAGATACCATTTTAATGAGTTCGTCAATAGTATATCCCGAATCGGTTATCATTTTCGCGGAACCTATCAGCGACTGTGCGAACAGTTCCTTTGCGGAGTCCTCGCTTATCCCCTCGCCTTTTGCATATTCCACAAAAGCTTTTGCAAAAAGATATATGAACGCAGGACTGCTGCCGTTTACGGCTATGACCTCGCGCATTTTATTTTCGGGAACGACTGCGACCTTTCCGCAGGAAGCGAAGATATTCTTTACAAACTCAAACTCGCTGTCGGGAACGTCCGCGCATTTTGCCAGAGCAGAAGCGCCCTCTCCCAGAAGCAGCGGGGTATTGGGCATTACGGGTATCACCTTTACATCGGGTATAGTCTTTGATTTTATATAGTCGGCTGAAATTCCCGCGCAGATGGAAATTATCACCTTATCGGAAGTTACCGCTCCTGCTATCCCCGCAAGGACTTCCTCAAGCTGCTGAGGCTTTACCGCAAGGAAAACGTATCCGCACTTTTCGGTAAGTTCTTTCGCCGAGCCGCAGGCTGTTACACCGAGGGGAGCAAGTCTTTCCAACATTTCGGGTTTTGTATCGAATGCAAAAAGTTTTATATCCGGGTCATTAGTGCCTGAAATGCCTTTTATAATGGCATAGCCCATATTTCCCGCGCCTATAAATCCGACAGAAGTCATACATGGTCGATCCTTTCCAAAAACAGGATTTAAAATTTACAAATAACATTATACAACACATTGCACAAAATTGCAAGAGTATTTTGTAAATTTTTCAATAAGTCAAAAAAGAATATGCGTACATGGCAGACCGTACGCATATTCTATAAAAACTGTTACCGGGTAAATTTTTACAATTCAGACATTCCGTAACGTTCCGCAATAAATTTGTAATATTTATACGGAACAAAATATCCCTGTGCGTGCTGACATACAGGACATTGTTTTGGCGCGCTTTTTCCTTTCAGAATGTGTCCGCAGTTAAGGCATATCCATTCGGTGTTTTCGTCACCCTCAAACATTCTGCTGTTCTCGATAAGTTCCGCAAAGCAGCCGAAGCGGTCGCCGTGCGCTTTTTCGATCTCCGCAATTTTTTCAAAGGAAAATGCAATGTCGTTAAACCCTTCCTCTTTTGCAATTTTCGCAAATTCGGGATAAACATTTTCATACTCGTCATATTCGTTTTTCTGCGCGCTCCGCAGAAGTTCTTCGATCTTGTCGTAATTATCCACGGGGTAATCCGCACTGTCAATGGTAATTTTCCTGCCGTTTTCCTGTTTAAGATGATTGTAGAAAATTTCCGCGTGTTCCTTTTCCTGATTTGCGGTAAGAGTAAAGATGTTATAAAGAAACCAGCAATTCATTTTCTTTGCTTTATCGGCGGAAAATGTGTAGCGGTTCCGCGCCTGACTTTCGCCGGCAAACGCCCGCATAAGGTTTACTTTTGTACGGCTTCCCGAAAATTCAACGGACATAATATCAGCTCCTTTTCGGATATTATGTCCGTTTATTTTTTTAATATACAAATTATTTTCTGTCATAATCATCAAGAAAATTATGAACTTTTCCGTCCTGTTTGTAGGCTATTATCGTGCTTAAATTTACATTTTCCACGCTTTTAAAAATATTCTTTTCCACCTGAGGATTTGTCTTTTTCATTTCCGCAATAAGCGATTTTATTTCCAGACGTTTTGAAAGATTTTCTTCCGGAGAAATTTCGCAGTTTTCGGTGAATTTACAGGCGCATCTGAGAAAATGCAGATTATTGTAATCCCGCCAGTGAATAATGTCCTCTTCGCGAATAAAATACATTGGTCGGATAAGCTCCATTCCCGGAAAGTTGGTGCTGTGAAGTTTCGGCATCATGGTCTGTACCTGCCCGCCGTATAACATTCCCATAAGAATGGTTTCAATAACATCGTCAAAATGATGTCCCAGCGCAATTTTGTTGCAGCCCAGTTCCTGCGCCTTGCTGTAAAGATGTCCCCGCCGCATACGGGCGCAGAGATAGCAGGGATTTTTCCGGACGTGCGTCACCGATTCAAAAATATCCGACTCAAAGATCGTTATGGGAATTGACATTGCCGCGGCATTTTCCTCAATAAGACGGCGGTTCGCGTCCGCATAGCCCGGATCCATTACAAGGAATTTCAGTTCAAACGGGAACTTGTCGTGCATTTTCAGTTCTTGAAAAAGCTTCGCCATAAGCATGGAATCTTTCCCGCCCGAAATGCAGACGGCGATGCTGTCGTTGGGTTTTACAAGTTCGTAAGTTACTATCGCTTTTGCAAACCTGCTCCATAACGTCCTGTGGAATTTCTTCCGTATGCTTTTTTCCACCTGTTCGGTAATGATACTGTTATCCATAAAATCACTGTTCTAACTTTTTCAGGAACGCTCTTGTGCGCTCGTTTGACGGGTTGTCGATAACGTCCTGCGGCTTGCCCTGTTCAAGAATTACGCCGCCGTCCATGAAAATGACATGGCTTGAAACGCTTCTTGCAAAATCTATTTCGTGGGTGACGATGACCATGGTCATTTTTTCCGCCGCAAGTTCTTTGAGAACTTTTAAAATTTCAGCCGTAAGTTCGGGATCAAGAGCGGAAGTGGGTTCATCAAAGAATATCATTTTCGGCTTCATGGCAAGGGCGCGGGCAATGGCAACACGCTGCTGCTGTCCGCCTGAAAGCTGATAAGGGTAAAAATCTCCCTTTTCGGAAAGTCCCATCTTTTTAAGCAGTTCCTGCGCTTCTTTCATTACTTCGTCCTTGTCGCGCTTTAAAACGTTTATGGGCGCGTCGGTGATGTTTTTCAGGACGGTATAATGCGGGAACAGGTTGAAATTCTGGAAAACAAGTCCGAAGCTGTGCTTTATTTCTTTGAGTTCCTCTTTGGAAACGTAGACGGGCTTGCCGTCCTTTTCGGAAACGGCAGGTTTGCCGCAGTAGGTCATGCTTCCGCCGTCAATTGTTTCAAGCATGGAAATACAACGCAGGAACGTGGATTTTCCCGAGCCTGACGGTCCCAGAACGGAAACCACTTCCCCTTCCCCTACTGTCATGGTAATATCCTTTAAAACTTCCAGATCCCCGAAACTTTTTTTAAGATTTTTTACTTCAAGCAAATTCATATTTATTATAATGCCTGCAAAGCAAGCAATCTCCTTTCCTCGTACATTTTGTGCGGAATTTCAAAATACCTTATCTGAAGAAATTGAGCTTCTTTTCAAGCTTGTCCATTATCATTGCAACTATGAAATTAAATACATAGTAGAACACGCCCGCTATAAACAGCGGCATGATTGTCGCTTCCGCAGCAGCGACCTGCTTTGCAAGTGTGAACATCTCCGTGTAGGATATTGCAAATGCAAGGGACGTATCCTTGACAAGAGTTATAACTTCATTTGTAATGGACGGGATTATGTTTTTCAGCATCTGGGGAAATACGATCTTGAAAAACTTCTGCGATCTGCTGTAGCCGAGGATCTCACAGGCTTCATGCTGTCCTATGGGAACAGCCTGTATTCCCGAACGGTAGATTTCCGCGAAATATGCCGCGTAATTCAGCGCAAAACCGATTATTACCGCGTAGAAACGGTAATTTCCCGAAGTGCTTACCCCGAACAGGAAGTACGGTCCGAAGAATACTACCAATAACTGGAGCATAAGCGGCGTTCCGCGGACAATGGATATATACAGTTTTACAAGCAAACTCAGCGGTTTGAATTTTGACATTCTGCCGAAAGCGATAAGCAGTCCGAGGGGCAGCGAAAACAGCAGCGTCAGCAGGAATATTGCCAGAGACGCGCCAACGCCTTTCAGGAGCTGTCCGCATATGCTTACTAATTTTTCGCCGAATGAAGTGCTTTCCTTTACGACCTCATCGGTAACGTGATCCTCCGCGCTGAGGCAGACGCTGTCGGAAAGTCCCCAGTTCTCGGCGATCTGGGCGAACGTTCCGTCGGCAAGCATTTCCAGAAGAGTTACCTGAACTTCATCGCGGAGTTCGGTATTTCCAAGCAGGAAACCAACGCCGTATTCCTCAGAGGAAATATGCTCGTCCAGCATTATGAAACCGCCGCCGCGGGCTTCCATTTCGTAATTTGCCACGCCGATGTCCATGCATACCGCGTCCACAGCACCGCTCTGAAGGTTCAGGAACGCGCTGTTGTAGTCGCCAACTTGCTGAAGTTCCTTGAAACTTTCCGCAAGGGCGATATTTTCTTCCGAAGCGTCCTCGCCTGTAAAAGCCGCAAGTGCGGAACTGTCGGTCTGAACGGCAACTACTTTTCCCGCAAGCTGACCGAGTTCGGTGATCCCCGAGTCGGCTTTCACCACAGCCACCTGTGAATTGTCAACATAGGGAGTTGTCCATGTGTAGTCCTTTTCCCTGCCGTTCATGGTGAAACCGTTCCAGATACAGTCGATAGCGCCTGTTTTCAGTTCCATATCCTTGGAATTCCAGTCGATAGGCTGTTTCACAAGCGTCCAGCCGCGGCGGTTGCAGACTTCCTCGGCAAGAGAAAGGTCAAAACCCACATATTCTCCCGTTTCGGTGTCCTGATAGCCGTAGGGCGGGAATTCCGCGTCAAATCCCACGGTGAATGTGGAACGCTCCGTTCCGTCTCCTGCCGCGAAAGCGTTCACAGGCAGCAGGAACACTGTCATTACCGCCATAAGCAGCAGTAAGATACTTTGCTTTTTCATACAATATTTTCCTTTCTTTGTAATGCGGAATACATTTCCGGCAATATACTAATACTTTACCACAAAAAACAGCAGTTGTCAACGAATATCCGACATTTCAACGAATAAAAAATTTGCTTGCTGAAATGCCGCAGGAAACGGCTAAACAGTAAAATATTTATTTATTAACTTTTATTCTATTGACAAACGAGTAAAAAGTGTGTTATTATTGTATGTATGCTGAATACACTTGTTTTTATCACATGGACGTTATCGCCACGGAGGTTTGTATGGATACTTCGTCTTTTGTCGTTGTGAGTACCGATGTTCTGCCCGACATCTTCCCAAAAGTCCTCGAAGTGAAGCGTATGCTCGCTTGCGGAGAGGAGAAAAGTTCCGCTTCCGCCTGCAAAAGAGTTGGCATTTCAAGAAGCGCTTTTTACAAATATCGGGAATGTGTCTTTGCCTATGAGGAAAAACTTACTCAGAAACTGGTCTCCTACTACGCTCTCCTGAAAGACGAGCCGGGAGTGCTTTCTTCGATCTTAAGCGAGTTCCACAGGCAGGGCGCAAACATCATAACCGTTAATCAGAATATGCCAATTGACGGCGCGGCGGCGGTGAATATCACCGTGCGGCTGTTCGGAGATGCCTCGGACGCATACGGACTTAGGAATATACTTTCCGCCATGGACGGCGTGATAGACGTGAAATTCATTTCGGGAGAATAATACAGGTGTCCTATCATTTATAAAGGAGTTATCAAAATGTCAAAAATTGCAGTTTTAGGTTACGGAGTAGTAGGTTCGGGAACGGTGGAGCTGTTCTATAAGAATAAGGAAAAGATCGAGAAAAAATCAGGTCAGAGTCTGGATATAAAATACATTCTGGATATACGGGATTTCCCCGACAGCCCCTATGCGGACAAATTTACCAAGAATTTTGACGACATTCTCGGCGACGGCGAAGTTACGGTCATTGCGGAAGTAATGGGCGGAGTCGGCGATGCGTATGATTATACCAAAAAGGCGCTTTCCAAAGGGAAAAGCGTGGTTACTTCAAACAAGGAGCTTGTTGCGGAAAAGGGTGCGGAACTTCTGAAAATCGCCGCCGACAACAACTGCAATTTCCTGTTTGAAGCTTCCACAGGCGGCGCGATACCAATAATCCGTCCGCTCCATCAGTGCCTTGCGGGAAATGACATTTCTGCAATTGCGGGCATTCTCAACGGAACTACCAATTTTATCCTTACGAAAATGATAAACGAGTCCATGTCCTTTGATGATGCACTTACAATGGCGCAGAAGCTCGGCTATGCGGAGCATGATCCCACCGCCGATGTGGAAGGACATGACGCCTGCCGCAAGATCTGCATACTTGCGTCTCTTGCGTTCGGGAAACACATCTACCCCAAGTGGGTACACTGCGAGGGCATTACAAAACTTACCCTGCAAGATGTGGAATACGCCGAAAACTGGGGCGGAGCCATCAAGCTTATCGGTTCGGTGAAAAAGACCGATGACGGAAAGATCCTGCCTATGGTCCGTCCCGCATTCGTGTGCAATAACAATCAGCTTTCACACATTTCCGATGTTTTCAACGGGATAATGGTTTACGGCGACGCGGTGGACGAGGTGATGTTCTACGGACGCGGCGCAGGAAAGCTTCCCACTGCAAGCGCAATTGTCGCAGATATTGTTGACGCGGCGAAAATGTCAGGCACGTCCATTTCCCAGACGTGGGAGGACAGCGCGGACAGCAGTTTCATTGCCGACTACAAGGACGATGTTCTGCCGATATATGTCCGTATTAAAGGCGTTTCCAATGCACAGGCGGAGAAAATTTTCGGCGGCGCAGAGTTTTTAAGCAGAAAGGATCAGCCTGCCGATGAGATAGCTTTCATTGCTCCTGCAATGAAAGAGCGGGATTTTGACAAGAAACTTGCGGAACTGGGCGGAGAAGTTCTGGGAACTATCCGCGTTCTGGAACTCGACTGAAAGGATCATTCAGATGATAAAGATACAGATCCCCGCCACAAGCGCAAACCTCGGCGCGGGTTTTGACGCGCTGGGACTTGCACTGGATTATTATAATTATGTGGATATGGAGGAATCGGACAGAATTTCCATTGAAAGTCTGGACGGTATCCCCGTGCCGAATGACGCTTCAAACCTTGTCTACGATTCGGCTCATATCCTTTACGACATATGCGGAAAGAAGCTTGACGGTCTTACCATTCGTCAGGTGAACAATATCCCCATGGCAAGGGGCTTGGGAAGTTCCTCCGCCTGCATTATTGCGGGATTGGTAGGCGCGAACCGTCTGCTTGGTGAACCCATGGGTTTTGACGACTTGGTGGATCTTTCCGCGCAGATAGAAGGACACCCTGACAACACCGCTCCCGCGCTTCTTGGCGGCATAGTCACCGCTGTTTTTGACGGAAAGCGCGTTCACTGGGTAAAACAGGAAGTTTTTACCACACTTAAATTTGTGGCTGTCATACCCGATTTTGAGTTAAAGACAGAAAAAGCCCGCGCTTGTCTGCCAAAGGAAATTTCCCACAAGGACGCAGTTTACAACCTTTCACGTGCGGCGCTGTTTTCCGCTTCGCTGCTTACGGGAAAGTATGAAAATCTGCGAACGGCTGTCCATGACAGGCTTCATCAGCCATACAGAATGGAACTTATCGCCCACGCAAGAGACGTATTTGACACGGCTTACAGTCTCGGAGCGTATGCTTCCTATCTCAGCGGTGCAGGTCCTGCGCTTATGGCAATTGTCGGGGACGATAACATATATTTCTGCGGAAAGATGAGATTTGCTCTTGACAAAATGGGACTGCAAAACTGGCAGGTCAAGGAAATGCACATTGACAATGAGGGTACTAAGATCATTTCGGAATAGGGGGAAGATCATGTGGAGATAGAATATTTTTCCGGAACTCGTGACGACAGGGACGTTATCGAGCTTTACAAAGCACTCAAATGGTATGGTCTTGCAGGGTACACCGATGATGAAATAGAACGCACCAACAGAAACAGCTTTTATTCCGTTTATGCCTATGACGGCAGCACTCTTGTGGGACTGGGCAGAGTGGCATCGGACGGTCTGACGGCGGCAGTAATGAGCGGGATCTGTGTCCGACCCGACTACAGACGGCGGGGCATCGGCGAGCAGATAGTTACCCGTCTTGTTTATTATTGCCAGTCGGGAGACAACAAGCTGAATGTTCAGCTTTTCTGCGAGGACAGTCTTATAGGCTGGTATGAAAAACAAGGATTTGAACGGCACGACCGCGGAATGTGGAAAAAAATTATACTTCCCGAGGACAGCTGCCGCCTGCGGAGAAATTTCAAGAACATATACGGCATTGAACAGATCAGCGATATTGCTCCCGATTTTTACTGGTTCAACTTTGACTATTTCGGCGATTTCAGATATTACGGCTCTATCAACAGCCGCGGCGAAATGGTTCCATGCGTTATGATGACGTTTTTCTGCGATGAACCAAAGGCGTTTTCTGCGGATATTATCTTTGAGAATGTCGCGCGTTTCGAGATCGGCTGCACAGGCGTAAAAACGCAGCTCACGGGATTTGACATAATGAAGGTAAAAAGCAGCGATCCCGACGTTCCCATGAATTACAGGGTATGTTCACTTGAAGACGATGATATAAACTTTTTCTGTGAAAGTTTCAGAATTATGAATGTCAATGTTGACTGATGTTTTGAGGAATTAAGATGATAAGGATCAACACAGATTCCCCCGAGGAAACGATCGCTGCCGCCGAAAAGATCGGTGCGCTGCTCCGCGGAGGAGATGTTATTGCATACAAAGGCGGTCTTGGTGCGGGAAAAACCACCTTCACACGAGGACTTGCGGCGGGAATGGGACTTCCCGATGAGGTGCACTCCCCTACTTTTGCTTTGGTAAACGAGTACCGCGGCGGCGGAAAGGTAATGTACCACTTTGATATGTACAGGATAATGAACGCGGAAGCGCTGGAAACTACAGGTTTCTACGACTATATGTCAGAGGACAGCGTTATCGTCTGCGAATGGTCGGAAAATATCTCCGACTGTCTGCCGAAAAATTCTATAATTATAAACATAGAACGCCTTGGCGAAAATGAGCGGGAAATTTCTCTGGAGGGAGATGAACGATTTGACTCTGCTTGGGATTGACACTTCGGGGAAAACCGCATCGGTCGCCGTTTGCAGTGAAAATACCGTTCTTGCGCAGAATACGGTGTACACAAAACTCACCCATTCGCAGGTGATACTTCCTATCTGCAAGGACGTGCTGAAAAATGCGGGACTTGAACTTTCGGACGTTGACGGGATAGTCGTTTCGGCAGGTCCGGGATCGTACACGGGACTCCGCATAGGAATTGCGGCGGTAAAGGCGATCTGTTTTGCGCTTAACAAGCCTTGTATCGGCATTTCCACCCTTGAATCGCTGGCAAATAACGTTTCCTTCCACAAAGGAACTATCTGCGCGGTGATGACTGCTCGGCTTGATCTTGTTTACTGCGCTGTTTTCCGTTCTGACGGGAAAAGCGTTACCCGCATTACCGAAGACGGAATACTTTCCATAGATGAACTGAAAAGCCGTCTTGAAAGCGAAAGCGGAGATATTGCCGTTGTGGGAGATGCGGCGGACAAACTTGCGGGAGAACATTTTATCACTGCCCCGCCCCATCTGAAATTGCAGCTTGCATCAAGCTTATGTTATGCAGCTTTCGGGAAAGAATTTGTCACTCCCGATGAACTTGAAGCGGCATATTTGCAGATCACAAAAGCGGAAAAGGATCTGCAAAGCTGAATTTGAAAGGAGCTGTTTTTCCGTAATGAAGAATATCACTTTAACGGAAAAATTGAAAAATACATTTGCTGTTGTTTACATGGTACTCCTGATATTGTTTGTGGGTACAGTCATATACTTTGCTTCTTCCTGCAAAGAGCCGTCCATGAAAGACGATCTTTACGCTTCGGCAAGAGATTTCAACAGCGGCTGGACGGTTGCGGACGGAGAAATTGCGGATATTTCCAAACTTCAGGATCTGGACTACGGAACTTATGAGGAATTCAGCATATTCAACACACTGCCCATTGATATGGACGGACACAGTTCCCTTTATTTCAGAAGCAAGAATATATTTTTCTCGGTATATATTGACGGGGAACTTGTCTATAAACCCTATGTTCCCGAAAGTGCTTTCTACACCGATGCTTTCGGAACGCGCTGGAGCTGTATCCCCCTTTCTGCGGAATGCCGCGGAAAGACAGTTGAGATACGCATGGTAAAAGTGTACGAAAGCTCCCGTTCAAGCATTGACAATATCTGTATCGGAGAGTCGGGCGGAGTTATCCTCAATACGTTCGGAAGTAAAATGACCGCATTCATAACCTGCATTCTGCTGCTTTTCACGGGACTGCTCCTTATTATCGCGGACATTCCCGCAAATGTACAATCCCACAAGAACCATGAACTTTTTTACCTCGGACTTTTCGCGCTGAGCATTTCAACATGGTGTACTTCGGAAACAAATCTTATACAGTTTTTCTTTGACGACAGCAGGCTTATGCAGGTTATCTCCTGCACATCGCTGATGTTCATTCCCATACCCATGATGCTTTACCTTGATTCCGCGTTCGGTTTCAGATGGAAATGGCTGACTCCCGCATTCTGCGGAGTATCCATAGCGGAGATCCTGCTTTGCTGGATACTTCATTTTACGGGGATAACCGATATTCACCACACAATGACTCTTACACATATTATATTGGGTATCTGTGCAATTATAATGTTCAGCGTAAACATAAAAAACGCCTTTATAAACAAAGGCAACCGCTCCCCTGTCATATACAGGATACTGCGGGGAAGCGGATTTGTATGCGTTTCTGCGGCAACATTCATAGATATTATAAGATACTATCTGGGAGGTTCGACAGACAGCGCGATGTTCGTGCGTATCGGTCTGCTGATATACATAATCTGCTACGGCATATCCAGTCTGGAAAACACCATTAAAGTTGTCAGAAAAGGTATAAAAGCGGAAATCGTGGGACGTCTTGCCTACAGTGACGGTCTGACGGGCATCGGCAACAGGACTGCATTTATGGAAATGCTTTCCGAAATTGAAAAGTCGGGATCTGACGGACTTGTAGGAATAGTTATGTTCGACGTAAACGATCTTAAATTTGTAAACGACAATCTCGGTCATACCGCAGGCGACAATATGCTTATAAAAAGCGCGGAAGTTATTAAATCATCATTTGAAAATTACGGAAGCTGTTTCAGGATAGGCGGAGATGAATTCGTTGCAGTCCTTAAAGGCGGAGATGTTTCAAAACATTATGAAAAAGGCATTGAAACTTTCAACGCGGAAATAAACGAGCACAACAACATTCCCGAAAAAGAATTTACTCTGAGCATTGCGCACGGATTTGCCGTTTTTGATCGTAAAAATACCGAAAGCACTCTGAAAGAAGTTTACGAGCAGGCGGATATGCTGATGTACGAAAACAAAAAACTTATAAAAGCAAGCCGTCCCAAGCCTTTAACAGCTCCCGAGCTTGCTTAGAAGGCACTGCATACGGGCTATCCCGTTTTTCTGAGAATTTATTATGTTTTGCAGGATAGGACGCAGCTCGGAATAAATGCAGTATTTAAGAGCCGTTTCAGACATACATACCGCGCCCATATGGTGAGGTATCATTTCCCTTATAAAATCTGCGTCTATGCAGTCTGATGTACAAGCATTCCTCATGCGGGCAAACATTGTCCGCATGATATTTTCTATGCGGCAGCCGTAATTTTTCAGATCGCAGCTGCAATTCACCATCTTGTCGGCGGCTTCGGTAACTGCACGCATATTTTCAATGCTTTTTGTCTGCTCTGAAATTATATTTTCGGCAATTTCCTTTAATTCTTCATTCTGCGTATAGTCAAGGATATTCTTTGACATTGCTATTGCCGCTTCGTGGTGCGGGATCATGCGCGTTATAAAATTATGTGAAATGCTGTTTGTAATTTCGGCATTTGTCATATCGGTTACCATATCCGAAATAATTGAATAGAATTTTGCAAGATACACTCCCGTATCTTTTGTATTGCACTGTGAAGCCATGTATATTACCCTTTCATTATGTTTTATCGGGATATTTGTCCGCAAGGACGATACCCCGATATTATTTTATGCAGGATAAAAATTTATGACACTGTCACAAAAAGTATGTTCAGATCTGAAAAAACGGGCGGAATTTTCTTCCGCCCGTAAATCTGGAATGCTCCCCTTTCCCTGTTTTTATTCCGTTTCGTAAGGAATAAGCATCAGCCCGTTTTTTCCACCGGTATAATTGTTATTCTTATACCAAGTATATTCTATCATAATTATCCCACTGTTTGCAGCCCCTATGTCAACAATGGTTTGTACGGCATCTGCAGGGGATAATTTGTCAGCTTCAATGTCTGTAATTTTAACTGTTTTGCCGTTTTCGGTCATATTTATAGTGTAGATATTAGTGCTCTTGTCAAGTGCCTGAGAAAATGTTCTTCCGCTGCTGTCCGTGCAGGTCAATATAGATGTGAATTTATCCTTGTCATAGAATTGCTCGGTAACGAATTTTCCGTCCTTAAAATAAGTATTTGTTATTTTTGAAGAGTTATATTCTTTTTTTCCGGCGTTATAATCAAGAAAATCATAATATGTCCATGTTATTAAACCGTTTTCCGCTTTCGGAAGTATCTGCCCGCTCAGTTTTTTCAATTTTGTCTTACCTGTTTCAAGATCAACTGCCGCAGCGTAATGTTTGTCGTAATGATTTGTGATAAGCAGTCCCGCGTAACTTTCATTTACGGCTAATGCAGCAATACTGCAATCTGAATATTCGGTATCTGCAAGATCAAGAATTACTTTTTTATTTTTTCCGTCATGATCCAATGTGTACAGCTTTCCGCCTTTTGTATATACAAGCATTGAAGAATTTGCATCGGCGTATTGAGATGATTTCTTTTTTGTAAATTCCGTAATGTTATTTTCGGATATTTTATTCAGATCTTTATCGTAGACCGTCAGGTACAGATTTTTTATCGCCATTTGAAAAGCCGGTCCCTGTTCCGCGGTCAGACTTACATAGCCGTTTACGGAATTTGAATAGTCGATATTTATGTCGGGCTCTTCATATCCGTTACGGATAAATATGATATTGTCTCCCGACTGCTTGAGCACAGCATTTGCGTAATCATCTATAGCTGTTTTTGCCATGATATTGCCGTCATTGTCAATGGCTAAAATATAATTTTTTGAATTTTTCTTTCCGATCGCGTAAATTGTTCCGTCATCGGTAATTATCGGATGATCGAGAAATTTATCGGTAAGGCTTGTAATTTCAATTTGCTTTCCGGATAAATTTTTCTCGTCTGTTACGGAAGTTTCCGTTTTGTCGGCGGCATAGCATACGCCTGAAAATGTGCTGCACATCATAGCTGCGGCAGCAAATACCGCAAAAATATTTTTTATGGATTTCATATTTTTGAGTCCTTTCTGAATTTATTTATATTTATCTTTTGTTCATGCTTTTATTTATGAAATTTAAGGAGGAAAGTATGCAATGCTAAGGAAATGCAGTTCTGAAAAGAACAGTAAATTTCATGTTTCGTCGTCCTTTCTTTATTTATCAATATGGAGCAATTACAGGCACGGCTTTGCTCAACAGCTGATTTGCACTTTGTCCTACTGTGGAATCTTTGGTGGGAAAATAAATATCTATCAGATATTCGTCATAATACTCGGCGGAAAGGCTTTCATCGCCATAAATAAATCTGGTATAAATATATCTTGCTGCATATGCTCCGTCGGCAGGATCGGCTGTTTCACCAAGAAGCTCAATTACATCATCATATGTCATTTCGGGTTTTATATTATAAAGTGCTGTATGATCTATAAATGTTATTTTTTCGTATTCATCGGTGCTTATTTCAACAGGCTCGTTGTCGTTGTAGAAATTTTTCTTTGTGGTTCTGACTGCTTCGGTATCGGCAATTGTTTCCGCATTTTCATTTTCCGGCGCAGATGTTTCTTCCTGTGCGGAACTCATTCTTTCGTCTGTGGGAAGTATGCTTTTCATAACTTCCCAAAGCATATCAATATTGCAGTTATTGACATTTACAAAAATGTCAAAATCATTAAAATCAATAATATAGCCTAATGCCGCAGGAGAATTATCCGTAATTCCGACAGATGTTACAAAATCTTCTTTTGTAAATAATCCGACAGGAGAAATTACCGTTGATCCATTATTCGGAATAAAGGACGGATATTGATAGGTCATATTTATGCTGCTCTCATCGTTATAATAAGAAATATTAAGTACAAGCTGCTCCATAACGTCATTTTTCATATTTGAATTATATGATACGCTGCAATCAAATTCCGACATATACTCCTGTACAGATCCTGAAACGGGAAGATGGCTGTTGAAAATTTCAAATTTTTTTGCTTCTTCAAGAGTTATATTACCCTGCTCCGTAGTGTGTTTATCGGCTTTTGAAATATCGAAACTGCTTGCATCAAACTGATCCAGAATGATCTGATCCATTATTTTTCCCGCTTCATCGCAGGACATATTTCCGTAAACCACCGAGTAACCTGTACCGTTTATTACAGCATCAGTATGAAGTATGTTATCATTATCTGATTCACGATAATAATAAACGTCTGTGCCATACCTCTGAACAGGTGAGATCAAATCCGAACGTACCCGGGCGCTATTCATCTGCACGGTAATATTGATATATTTTGAATGAGGATATTCCTCATTTTCCGGCTCTGCGGGAAGATCATTTATATTGATAAATACAGTATCCGGGTCACCTTTGCCGTCAAAGTTCATACTTCCGTTTACCGATGAAAATTCCGATACATCAAACGGCAGTATACTTCTTACATATTTATCGTCAAAGGTGTAATAATCTGATTTGCATGACTTGCTGACGGTGTCTGCATAAGTAGGATCAGATATCTCAAATGTGACCCAGTCGGAATAATTTACTTGAAAAAATTGACTGTAATCCGTATCATCATCCGTTTCTATCCATGCAGACGGCGCAAATTCGCTTGTCAGGACAGTTTCCGTTTTTATTGAAATAAGTTCTCCATTGTCAATAACTCCGCTGTCCGTCATATTAACAAGAACGCGTATACCTATTATCATTACCGCCATGCAAGCCGCCACGACTGCGATCGAAGCCGCTCCCGGATATTTGCGGAAATGTATTTTCTCATTTTCCGTATCTTTTTTAACTGTTTCTGTTTTTGATGAATGTATCTTTTCATTTACAATGACTGAAAATTCTTCTTTTTTGCTTTTTTTGCAATTTTCCGATTCTTCCAGAATATCTCTGCTGATATTTCCGATAGCCGAATAAATGTCAAATGCTTTCATACATTGAAACCCTCCTTTATAAGCCGTTTATGTAATTTCTGCCGTGTCCTGTGGAGCGAAACATAAACGGCATTTTCTTTTATCCCGTAACGTTTTGCAATTATTGCAGCGGATTCGGTAAAAAAATATCTCCGAACAAAGATCTGCCTGTCTCTTTTGGAAATTTCCCTCAGAAAATTTTCAATGACCTGTGTAAGAAATCCTGCATCATATTGTTCCTCCACATCTTTTCCATCGGAAATACATTCCTCAAGTTCATCAAGAACGACCGTCAGTTCACCGTTCCCGCGTTTTTGTGCGGAACGGTTTTTCAGCCTGTCGATAGAAAGATTCCGCGTTATTGCCGCAAAGAACATTTTCAGTTTTTTGGGACATTCCGGCGGGATAACGTTCCACGTATGCAGCCATGTATCGTTAACACACTCCGATGAATCTTCGTTATCGGAAAGAATGTTGTATGCCACCGTAAAGCAGTACGCACCGTATTTTTTATCCGACTGTACGATGGCTTCTTCACTTCGTTTCTGATACAGTTCAATTATTTCTATATCCTCCATGTCGTACCTCCTTCCCCTCTGATATATAAGACGAAAAATTTTCTCATTTCTTACAACTTTTTTCAATTTTTAAAAAAATTTGCTCCATTTGCAGGTCTCAAACGGAGCGTTCTGATGAAATTATCTTTATTTGTCGATCGGCAATGTCAGGAAATACACCGAGCTTCATTGTCAAGCCCCTGCTGCATACCGAGATCATATCATATATTGCAAAAGCAGAAATCATATCTATGTATTTTGCGATTTTGATACGTTTAGTAACATTTCAATCTATTTGTGCAAGGCTTGTTTCATTATCTTAAGTTCTTCATTTGGTCTGTTATCATCTGAATACATTTTTTCCGAGGATACCACCGGACCGGTTTTGTTGTAAGAAGAACATCAAGGTATTGATCCATAAAAGCCAGAACTCCGTCCTCATCTGTCAATTATGATTATATCATAAAAACACCGACTTGTCAAATTTTCATGTCGGGAATAATTGTTTTATAATATTCCGCCTGCGCATTCCACAAATTCGTATAATATCCGTCTTTTGCCAGAAGTGTTTCATGCGAACCGCGCTCTACTATTTCACCGTTATTCATAACGGTAATTTCGTCGCAAAAACGGCAGGACGAAAGTCTGTGAGAAATATATATCGCCGTGCGCGTTCCAACGATATTATTGAATTTCGTGTAAATATCATATTCGGAAACAGGGGCAAGAGCGGCGGTAGGTTCGTCAAGAACGATAAACGGCGCGCCCTTATAAACAGCTCGTGCAAGACAAAGTTTCTGCATTTCTCCACCGGAAATTTCAACGCCGTTTTCGTCAAAATCCTTGTACATAATTGTTTCAATGCCATTCTCCATGGTTTTTAAACGTTCTCCGAGACCTGCGCGGACAACACAATCGGTGATCTGTTCACTGTCATATTCGGTGTCGGCAGCAACATTTTCCGCCATGGAAAATGAAAATATTTTTGAGTCCTGAAATACCACGGAAAACAGTGCCATGTAATCTTCGTATTTGTATTTTTTAATGTCAATGCCGTTCAGCGTAATTGTTCCCTCAGTGGGATCGTAAAGTCTGCAAAGCAGTTTTACAAGTGTGGATTTTCCACAGCCGTTCCGTCCCACAAGAGCCATTTTTTCGCCGATTCTCCATTTTAAATTTATGTCTTTTAAAACGTAATTTTCCGTGCCGGGATATTTAAAATAAACATGGGAAAATTCAAATTCATATTCGTTGTCGTCACGCTTTTCGGTGGGCAAAGTTCCCTTGTATTTTTCATCGGGAATTTCCAGAAAATCAAATACCTTTTTGCAGAAAGGTGCGGCTACAAGCATTTGCGAAAAATAGTCTGAAATGCCGTTTATCCCTTGCGTTATCTGATTAAAATACATAACAACTCCCACTATTTCTCCAATTGTCATAGCACCGCCGACAGCCCTTGCCACCGCAAATCCGTACAGCAAAATATTTATTAATAAGGTAACAAAACAGCCCTCGCCGTTTTTTAAATTTATTTTCCAAAAGAATTTTGTCCATTTGGAATAATTAATTTTTGCATTTTCATTATATTTTTTGAGGACAAGCTCACTTTCATCATAAATCCTTACGTCTTTTCCGCTTCGGTAATTGTTAAGCGCATAATTTCTGAAATGATTTTGTATCCTATCTGCCTGAAGAACTTCCTTATCGCTAAAAACTTCACCCATTTTTTTGGACTGTTCCGAATCAATAAATTTTGATCTGAATAAAATAAGAGGAATAATTATCAGAAATACCGTTAAAACTCCCCATGGTGAACCGATAAATCCCATAAATCCGTCTGTGCTTTCCAACCTTGAAAACAGTGTAGGAGCAATAAGGATAATTCCCGTTATTACGGTAATAACCCCCTCGAACATCCATTTAATGTCGCCGATTACGGCAGAAATGCTGACATTATTTCCGTCCAGATAATTTCTCGCAGCCTGTGCGGAATTTAATGTTTCCGTGTCCTCTGCTTTTACATAATCTATATTTAAAATTTTTTCTGTGATCTTTCTTTTTGTATTTTCGTTGTAAAGAAAATTATGACGATTATATTTTGCATTTATAATATTCCGCATAAGAGAAACAATTAAATTTATCCCGCAAATTATAACAGCGGAGAAAATAAGTTCCTCTGCGGGCTTTGCGTTTACAACTCCGTCGATCACCAGAGAAGCAAGGAAAATTCCCGAAAATGTACTTATTATATCGGGCAGCAAAGATAAAATATCCCGCAAAATTCTTCCCCTG
Organism: uncultured Clostridia bacterium; assembly: GCA_947626755.1. Lineage (GTDB taxonomy): Bacteria > Bacillota > Clostridia > Oscillospirales > Ruminococcaceae > RGIG8773. The sequence continues at coordinate 5,563 of CANQTP010000034.1, read as the reverse complement.
TCTGCGCTGTTTATAAATTTTACGCAGCGTTTTAAAATGATTATTTTTTCTTTGAAAGTCATATCGTCCGCGTTCTTCTTTTTCATAAACAATCTGCCTCCTTATTAACATTTTCATCACTATAATAACTGCTTTGTATATTGAATAATTCGGCGTATTTACCGCCTTTCAGCATAAGTTCGGAATGTGTCCCAAACTCGGCGATCGCGCCGTTTTCTATCAGCATTATTTTGTCGCAGAACCGTGTTGAAGCCAATCTGTGAGAAATGAAAACGCAAGTCCTTTCCTTAGAAAAATCAAGATAATTCATATACATTTCCTGCTCGGCAATAGGGTCAAGAGCGGCAGTAGGCTCGTCCAGAAGAAGCACGGGCGCATTTTTGTAAAGTGCTTTTGCCAGAGCAAGTTTTTGCGTTTCACCGCCTGATAGTTCAATCGAATCCTCATAAATCCCGCGGACTAATTTTGTATTTTCCTTTTCGGACAGACTGTTTATTTTATCATAAATTCCGGCTTTTTTCATGCAGTCAAAAAGCTTTTTCTCGTTAATTTCAAGACTTCCCGCAACATTTTCCGAAATACTTGCGGCAATAGGAAAAATATCCTGAAATACTGCGGAAAATAATTTAAAATATTCCTCACGGTTGAAATTTTTTACATTTATTCCGTTAAGAAAAATTTCTCCCTCGGTGGGATCGTAAAGTCCGCACATGAGTTTTACAATAGTGGTTTTTCCAGCGCCGTTAAGTCCCACAAGGGCGAGCTTTTCACCTTTGTGCAGCGTAAAAGAAAGATTTTTTATTGTAAAATTTTCCGCGCCTGAATATTTATAGCTTACATTTTTAAATTCAATTTCGCATTTTCCGGCGGGAATTTTTTCACCCTCGCCATGATTTGTCTTATCGGGCATTTCAAGATATTCGCGAATGTAATTTACATTATTAGAGATCCACTGATAACCCGAAAAATTATTCAACCAATCCTTTACCGCAGTGGAAAGCCGCATTATTGAATTAAAATACAGTACAAAATCACCTGCGCCGATATTTCCTGACATAACAAGATAAATAACATAGATATACGCCGCAAGATCACCGATGAACGCCACTATCGAACCAAAAATATTGTGACGAAATTCCCAAGCGTCCTGCTCGGTATACCATTTAAGACGCTCGTCTGCGGAGCGTTTCCACGCTTTATTGAACCATCTTTGCATATTATAAATACGGGTATCCTTTGCGTTCCGGAAATCGCCGCTTATTTTGTTAATGTAACTTATCCGCCTTTCGGATTTCTGCCAAAAACCAGCCATATTCCAGACCCAGAGCATTTTGTGACGTTCGCAGAAATATCCTAAAGCAGCAGGGATAACTATCACCGGCACAAGACGTATATCAAGCACCGAAAGTATTGCCGAATATGTGAAAAATTCCAGAATGTGCCGTATACTTCCTCTGACGTTTACCGGCGTATTCATTGCCGCCACACCTAATGCGTTTACCGCTTTGTTTAGTTTATCGGCTTTGTCTGAACTTTCACAATTTTCATAATCGGTGGTAAGTGTTTTCTTCATAATTTTCCCGCAAAGGTGGTCGTTAAATTTTCTAAAGCCGATAAATCCCTTATAATTTCCCGCGCTTTCGGCAATGAATGCGCTTACAGATATTCCGACCAATATCCCAAGACAGATCAAAATAAGCCGCTTGTCCCCAAAGCCTGCGGCGGCAAGTTCTACTACATATTTGTTGATATATACCGACAAAAGATTGTCGAAATAATACCCGAAAGCAAACAGAAAAATACATAAAAACATTAATTTATCGAATTTGAAAAGTTCTTTCATAACGAACATAACGTTATTTATAATGCCGTATTTCAGGGCTTTTATTTCCGCTTTGTAATTTGCCCGATCGGCTTTCTTTTTTGTCTTGCTCCGGTTTGTAACTTTTACCATAATATCACCTCTTTTTTATGATACCACAAAAATGACCTTTCGTGCGGTTTACGGAACGAAAGGTCAAAATAAAGAACGAATGGTAATTATGCTGTCAAAGGTATCATAATTTCGGCGGCAAAAACGCCCTCTTCATTCTGTCGGTTCACATATCCGCCGTACTTTTTGGCAATTCTGTCAATTCGGAAAAGTCCGTATCCATGCTCTTTGGAATCGCTTTTTGTGGAAATATACGCACCCTTTTCTTTGCGAACTTTACCTGCGGAATTCTGCACCGAAAGATAAAGCTGTCCTTTTAATTTACCGATATAAACTCGCATAAAACGTTCATTTTCGGGAAGTGACGAGCAGGCTTCAATGGCATTATCAAGCATATTTCCAAGCACCGAACACAGTTCCACATCGGTCATTTTAAGATGTTCGGGAACATTTGCTTTTACATTCAAACGGACGTTTAATTTTTCAGCCGCCGCAAGTTTGCTGTTTAAAATAGCGTCAGCCATGACATTTCCTGTTTTAATAACAGTATCGACGGTATCAAGATCACAGGCAAGCGAATCAAGATATTCGTTAAGTTTGCCGTAATTTCCATCGGCAAGCTGAATTTTCATATTCTGGATATGATTTCGGTAATCATGCCGCCAACCGCGGACTTGACGATACATATTTTCAATTTCGCGTACTTGCTTTTCGATAAGTTCACTCTGGAAACGTTCAATTCTGCGGTCTATCATATTGTATAAAGCTTTTCTTAAACAAACAAATGCTGCACATAAAATTAGTGCAATAAGAATTGCGGAAAATGTTATTATAAAGGTCTTCATTTATTTTCTCCTTCGGTGTAAAATTCAATAAATCGTTCATTTACTTCTTTGTAAAGACGTCTTGACAGAGGGATATTTTCCCCGCCGTCAATTTCAATTTCTGTTTTTGAAATGCTTTTTATAAAGCGCAGATTCACCAGATATGAACGGTGGCAAAAAATAAAATTTTCCCAGAGAATTTTTTGCAGATCGTTTATTCCCGAATTGCAGATCAGAATATTTTCGTCAGGAATATGCACTTCGGTTTTCTTTCCTCTTGCTTCGCAGTAACGTATATTTCCGGGATCGATATGAATATTTTTATCGCCGCAAGAAAGAACAATATTATTTTTAGGAACGTGCTTTTTTGTATATCTGTCAAGAACTGCAAAAAGTTTTTCTTTTTCAACGGGTTTAAGAAGATAGTGGAGCGCTTCCACATCATAACCCTCGCCAATGTATTCGGAATATCCCGTTATAAAAATTATCGGGAGCATATCTCCGCTTTGACGCAGCTTTTTGGCAAGTTCCATGCCGTTTAAATTTTTCATTTCAATATCCAGAAGAATAATATCACAAGGCTTGTCAGGATATGAAAAAAGGAAACTTTCCGCGCTTTGATATTCGTAAATTATAACGGCAAAAGGCTTATTTTCGGACCATTCGTCAAGCATTTTACGCAGAGCGGAAATATGTTCTTCATTATCGTCACAAACAGCTATTTTAAGCATTTTCATCACTCGCAGATCGGTTTTGTATTTCTTACATTATATCACATACATTTCTGCTTTGTCAATATTCATTGTTAAATAAGATGTGGGCAATGAGATACTAACTCTTGCTGAACAGATGCAGACAATTGAAAACGGACTTTACCGGAAAGCAAAGTGTATCCGTCAATAGAAACGGATCACAGCTTTTATGAATTGTCAGTTGCAGCGAAAGAAATGGTGAAAATGATATTGGAAAGAGAGTATTAGCATATGTCCCTGAAATAAAAATAAGGGCAGTGTCTTCCACAAACGGAAGTCATTGCCCTTTGATCGTGGTCATTCAACGATCTGACCGTCCGTTGAGATCGTCACCACACTCCAAGGAATAAATTTCCCACTTGCCTGAAGTGCCTGTTTGACAGCATTTTCGATTCCTCCGCAGCAGGGTACTTCCATTCGTACAACAGTCACGCTTTTAATATCATTTTGTGAAATGATCTGTGTTAATTTTTCGGAATAATCCACAGAATCCAACTTCGGGCAGCCTATAAGCGTTATCCTGTTTTTAATAAAATCGTTGTGGAAATTACCGTAGGCGTAAGCGGTGCAATCGGCGGCGACCAACAAATTTGCACCGTCAAAATAGGGCGCATTCACGGGAACCAGCTTGATTTGTACCGGCCACTGGGAAAGGCGACTGTGGACTGTCACATTTTCAGCCTGCGTTTCTTTCCGATGAATTGCTTTTGAGGCTGTGCCGGGGCAGCCACAGGGCAGTTTTTCTGCACCTTTATTCTGCTTTGCCGCCTTTACCGCAGCTTCGTTGTATGCCGGTGCTTCCCGTTCCTCAAATGTAATTGCTCCTGTCGGGCAGGTGGGTAAACAGTAGCCAAGCCCGTCGCAGTAGTCCTCTCGGAGCAATTTTGCCTTTCCGTTTACCATTCCGATCGCTCCCTCGTGGCAAGCATCAGCACACGCTCCGCAACCGTTGCATTTTTCTTCATTGATCTTGATAATTTTTCTAAGCATAATAATTTCTCCTATTCTGAAGCACTTTGTGTTGACTTTCCTGCTTAATTATATTACAATTAAAGTAACAAGTCTGTTGTTTTTCCAACGGAAAAGAGGTTTTTATGAAAAAATATGTTTCTCTTTTAAAAAGGACGAAATTATTTTCCGATTTAGGTGATGATGACATTCTATCTATGCTTAATTGTCTGAACGCAGCCGTCCGACATTATAACAAAGGTGAGTATGTGTTTCGGCAAGGTGAGTACATTCACGATCTTATGATACTTGCATCAGGCAGGCTTCATATTCAGAAAGAGGATTACTGGGGCAACCTGAATATCCTGAATGAGATCCGTTCCGGAGAGATATTCGGGGAAGCATATATTGTTCCTGACAGCGGGACACTTATGAACGACGTTATAGCTGCGGAAGCAAGTACAGTCCTATTTTTCAATGTGGAACGGATACTGACCGTATGCCCCTCTGCCTGTCCTTTTCACACGCGGCTTTTAAAAAATATGTTTTACACGATTTCGGATAAGAATAAAAGCCTTGTTCAGAAACTCAGCTATATGTCGGAGCGTTCCACAAGAGAAAAGCTGCTGTCTTACCTTTCCGATGAAGCGAAGCGGCAAAACAGCAGTTCATTTTCAATTTCGTTTGATCGACAGCAGCTTGCGGATTTTCTGTCGGTAGACCGAAGTGCTATGTCTAACGAATTATGCAAGCTGCGTGATGAGGGTATGCTGGATTTTCATAAAAATAAATTTACGTTGTATGAAAAAATCAGATAAGCAGCAAATCATTAAGAATTTGTTATAATTGCAATTTTGTGAAAAATATTTGCTATTAAAATCGGTTCTAAGTAAAAATTGACAAATTCGTATTTTTATGATATAATCATACTGTTGAGTATTTAGCCGATAAATCAAAATTTATAAATAGAGAAGTTTTAAGGATATAGAAAAGGAGATACTATGCGTAAGCAATTGGAAATATTTCACGATCTGGTTTTAGAATTTAAAAAAGACACTTCCATTGATGCTATATTGTTAAATGGTTCTGTTGCATATGGTACTGCT
>CANQTP010000033.1 GCA_947626755.1 uncultured Clostridia bacterium | reverse complement strand
GCGAAATGACATTAGGTGAAGCAATTGTGCGGGGAATATTGAACCCGCCGAAATACATCTGCTCCATTTACAGTTACCGGAAAGACCTTGAACGCTTTGAAAAGCGAATTGTTGCGGCAAAAAACAAAGCTGTCCGTGACGCAGCGGAACGTTATCTTGACGCACTGCGCCGTGCTTTGGAAAAGGCTGACGGTCTGGACGTTATCTTTGACAAGCATATGACTAACAGAAACGGCAAATACATTGTTTTCTGCACCAACAAGGAACACATGGACGAGATGATCTCCCATGTTCCCGAATGGTTCGGAAAGATAGATAAATTTCCGAAAGTTTACTCGGTTTATTCCTATGACCCGACAGCATCAAAATCTTTTTCGGATTTTAAGGAAGATAATTCCGAGCATTTAAAGCTGTTATTCTGCATTGATGCATTAAATGAGGGCATACACGTTGACAACATTTCGGGCGTAATTTTACTTCGTCCAACAGTTTCGCCTATCATTTACAAACAGCAGATAGGACGAGCGTTAAGTGCGGGAAAATCCAAAGAGCCGGTAATTTTCGACATTGTTATGAACATTGAAAACCTGTACAGCATTGATTCTGTCAAAGAAGAAATGGAAGTTGCAATAACATATTATCGTTACAACGGAGAGGACGACAAAATTATTACAGAACAATTTAAGATAATTGACGAAATGAAAGATTGCCTGAAACTTTTCAACGATCTGGAGAAAACACTTAGTGCCACATGGGACTATATGTATGATGAAGTCAAACAATATTACATTGAGCATGGTAATTTAAATATAGATAAAATGTATCATGAGAATTTTGGACGCTCTTTGTGCCGCTGGATAAATACACAGCGCAGAAATCGCGGAAATGGGCTTTTGACAGACAGTCAGATCGCACTTTTAGACAGCATCGGTATGCGTTGGGAAAGTCTTGATGATATTTCGTGGAACAAGAATTTTTCAGCTTATAAAAAATATGTTGAGGATGGAAATCCGCTTAATGTGCCATCCGACACGATTTATGATGATGTGGAACTTGGGAAATGGCTTACAAGGATAAGAGTTTACCATAACAGCGGGATACGTTCCGACTATTTTACTGCCGAACGTGAAAAGCTGCTTGAAGATGTGGGTATCATCTGGGACAATATCGACTATCTCTGGGAGAGCAATTACAAGGCTGCTCTCGATTACTACACCGAAAACGGCGATCTGGAAGTTCCCAAAGGGTACATTCAGAACGGCGTTAAGCTATACAACTGGCTTGCGGATCTTCGTAAAAATTACAGGAACAACAAGCTGACCGAGGAGCAAGTTTCCCGTTTAAATGCAATAGGTATGCGTTGGCAATCAAAAAAAGATATTGTTTTTGACAAAGGATTTGAATATGCAAGACAGTATTCGGCTGAACATGGAGCTGCCGATGCTCCTTTGAATTATGTAACTCCGGACGGGTACAAGTTAGGCGTATTTCTCAGTAAATGCCGTGAAAAGTATGCCAAAGGTAAGCTTTCGGAAGAACAAATAAAACAGCTTAATTCCATTAATATGGTCTGGAACAAGTCAAGAAAAAATGATTGGGACGAATGTTTTGAAAAAGCAAAAGAATATTTTCAGAAACACGGCAATTTAAATGTTCCGACAAATTATACAGCAGACGGGCTTTGGCTTAACAAATGGCTGAACGAGCAGAAACTGATCTTACAGGGAAAGCGGAAAAACAAGCGCTTGACGGAAGAGCAGGTCATAAAATTGTCGGCAATTTCATTAACGGCGGCAGAACCGCGTGACGAAAAGTGGCTTAAGAAATATGGTGCAGTCAAGGAATATTATGATACACATGGCAACATAAAATTACCCATAAATTACACTGACAATGACGGTATAAATTTGTATACATGGCTTTCAAATCAGAAAATTAGTGCGAAATCAGGAAAAATGAGCGACACGCGCAGGAAACTTTTAAATGATATTGGTGCGCTGAGCGGGTAAAAGGAGGCGGGAAAATGAGCGAGGAAGTGCTTGTAAGCACGGCGGTTTCGGACGAGCCGTTGATGATAACCGTTGCCAAAACTTTGAAAAGACATGAACTTGGGAAAAAACAGCAAAAATATCTTTTCATAAAAAGAGCAGCGGACTTTTGCGTTTCCTTCGTTTCACTTGTGATCCTTGCGATCCCGTTTCTGATAATTGCTGTAATTCAAAAGATAGCCGACCCGAAAGAACCGATATTTTTCGTGCAGGAACGTGTTGGAAAAGGCGGAAAGATCATAAAAATTACCAAATTCAGGAGTATGAAAAGCTCCGCGCCGGCATATTGTTCCACAAGCAATTTCACCAATGACGGTGAATACATAACGCCGTTTTGCAGGTTTTTAAGAAATTCAAGTATTGACGAATTGCCACAGTTGTTTCAGGTTTTTACCGGAAAGATGTCCCTTATCGGTCCCCGACCGCTTATCCCGCAGGAGGAAAACGTACATAAAATGCGTGAAGAAGCAGGAATTTATCAGCTTCGTCCGGGAATCACCGGTTGGGCGCAGGTCAACGGCAGAGATCATGTTGAGGACAGAGACAAGGTAAAACTTGATCTTGAATATCTGGAAAATCTGGGTTTTAAGCTCGATTTGAAAATATTTTTTTTGACAATCAAAAAGGTACTTAAAAAGGCGGATATTGAGGAAGGAATAAATAATGAAAAAAGAATTAATTTCTGATGGACAGGTGAAATAAATAATTTTTATACGATATTCAAAAAATAAAAAGCCTACAATTGTTCCAAAAGCAAATATATTTATTATATATGTGGATACGAGGTGAAAAAATTGCAGAATGATACCGTTACAATATCGGTAATATTAGCGACATTCAATGAACCCGCAGATATGATAAAAAAATCAATAAAAAGTATTTTAGAGCAAACATTTACCGATTTTGAGCTTCTGATTTATGATGACAGTACAAATGCGGAAACAATATCGGCAATTGACAGCTTTAAATATGATGAACGGGTAAAAATATTTCGTTCACCCGTGAAAAAAGGATTTGTGGTTTCTTTGAATGAAGGTTTATCTGCCGCAAAAGGAAAATATATTGCAAGAATGGACGGAGATGATATATCCCTGCCGGACAGACTTGAAAAAGAATACGTTTACCTCGAAAACAATAAAAAAGTTTTTGTAGTTGGCGGCAACATGGATATTATAGATGAAAATGATAATGTAATTTCTTCGCGGAAATATCCGATAGGTGGGATCAGGTTATTCTTCTTTTCGTGTTTCAGATGTCCGTTAGCGCATCCTTCAATAATGATGCGCCGTGAATTGATCGATTTCGGTTTCAGATATAATGAAAAATTAGAACGCTCCGAAGATCTGGATTTATGGCTCAGAATAATTAATTCGGGCTATAAAATTGCCAATCTTCCTGACACAATTATTAATTACCGTATTCTTAATAATTTTGAAGATAAGCGCAGTAATGATGTTCAGCGAAAATATACTTTTGAAGTGCGCAAAAAAAATTTTTCTTTTAAAAATATGATTTTTTCTGTTTTTTCGTTTATCGGAGGAGCCTTATTTGCTTTTTTACCTGTGAATATTATCAAATCGGCATATAAAATAGAAAATAAAAGAGTACATAATGATCCTGTTTTATAAATTATTTTAAAGGATGGTTTAAAATGATAATTACAAGAACTCCATTCCGTGTCAGTTTTGCCGGAGGAGGAAGTGACATAGCTTCCTTTTATGAAAAACATGGCGGCTGCGTTTTAAGCACATCGATCAATAAGTATATGTATATATCCATTCACCCGAATTTTTCGGGAGAGGATACTGTACTTAAATATTCTAAAACCGAAACAGTTAATGATGTTTCAAAGATCGAACACGTTTACTTTAAACAAATTCTTGAACAATTGAGCGTCAAAGGCGTTGAGATCGTCAGCACAGCCGATGTTCCTGCGGGAACAGGTCTGGGTTCGTCAAGTTCGTTTACTGTCGGATTGCTTCATGCTTTGTACAGCTATAAAGGTAAATTTGTTTCAAAAGAACGGCTTGCGTCGGAAGCTTGTGAAATAGAAATAGACAAGCTTGGTAATCCGATAGGCAAGCAGGATCAGTATGCTGCTGCGTATGGCGGATTGAATTTTTATGAATTCCGTGAAGATGGCAGCGTTGATGTTGAGCCGATAATTATGAACGAAAATTCCCGCCGTAAACTCGAAGAAAATCTTATGATGCTTTATACAGGTCAGCTTCACAGTGCCTCGGAAATATTAAGAGAACAAAAAGGCAATATAACTTCAGGAGATAAAGAAGCAAATCAGCTTAAAATTTGTGAACTTGCAAGAACACTGCGTTCGGAACTTCAGAATAACAATATTGATGCTATGGGAGAAATACTTCACGAAAACTGGTTATTGAAAAAAACTCTTGCAAGCGGGATCTCAAATCCGGAAATAGATGAAATGTACACAAAGGCGATTGCCAATGGCGCAGTCGGAGGAAAACTTCTTGGCGCGGGCGGCGGCGGATTCCTTTTGTTTTATGTTCCCAAGGACAAGCAGAATGATGTCAAAAAAGCAACCGGGCTTCCGCAGATGCCGATCTCGTTTGACAGACAGGGAAGCACTGTTATATATGTAGGAGATAAACCCGATTTCATATAAGAAGGGAATAAAAATATGGAAAATATATTGATAACAGGCGGTGCGGGATTCATAGGCTCTCATCTTGTCGGAAAGCTTTTAGAAGAAGGAAATAAAGTAATTGCAGCCGACAATTTTACGCTTGGTAAAAGAGAAAATGTTGCTAAATATGCCGATGATCCTTATTTTGAACTTGTAGAAACGGACGTTCAGGACATTGATGCACTTGAAGTTCTTATGAATAAGCACAAAATCAACAGAGTGTACCACCTTGCAGCCAATTCCGATATTCAGCAAAGCGCAAAAGATCCAATGATAGATTATCGCAATACATTTAATACAACTTATGGTGTATTGGAAGCAATGAGGCGTACAAACTGCAAAAAGCTGTTTTTTGCATCAACATCGGCAGTTTATGGCGAAAAAACGGACGTCAATTTGACCGAAGATACAGGTGGTCTGGCTCCTATTTCATATTATGGCGGTGCAAAACTTGCGTCCGAAGCATTTATATCTTCATATGCACATATGAACGACTTTGATGTTTTGATATTCAGATTCCCGAATGTAATAGGTCCTAACCTGACTCACGGTGTAATTTTTGACTTTATAAGAAAACTGCAAAATGATCCGGAAGAATTGACCATACTCGGAGACGGTACACAGTGCAAGCCGTATATTTACGTTCTCGACCTTGTTGATGCAATTTATAGATATAGCATGAACGACAGAAAAGGTGTTGAAATCTTCAACATAGGTGTTGAAAATGCTACGACGGTCAAGGAAATAGCAGACATGGTTTGCGAAAGACTCGGACTTGAGAACGTAAAATATAAATTTACGGGTGGAAATATCGGTTGGAAAGGAGATGTTCCGAAATTTCAGTACGACCTTAGCAAAATAAAAGCAACGGGCTGGAAACCGGAACATGATTCAAACGGATCAGTCAAGGCAACACTTGATTCACTGGATATTCAGTTATGCAAGCGGTAATAATGGCAGGCGGAAAGGGTACAAGACTTTCTGCCGTAACTCATGATATTCCCAAGCCGATGGTTTCCATTGCCGGCAAACCGCTTCTGGAACATCAGATAGAAAATCTGAAAAAATGCGGAATAACGGATATTATTCTTGTAACGGGCTATTTAGGCGATGTAATAGAAAAATATTTTTATGACGGAAAAGGACTTTCTCCGGCAACAGGCAAACCGTTTGGTGTGGATATAAGCTACTATTCCGAAGAAACACCTCTCGGAACGGCAGGTGCGCTCGGGAAAATAAAAGACAGATTGCAGGAGAATTTTGTGCTTTTATTTGGTGATCTGTTTACTTGCATTGACTATCAGAGGTTTATTAAATTCCACGAAGAAAAAAAGTCTGAAGCAACATTGTTTGTACACCCTAATTCTCACCCATATGACAGTGACATAGTTATAACCGATAGCACTGATAAAATTATAGGCTGGAGTTGTAAAAATACAGAAAGAAACAAATATTATAAAAATCTTGTCAACGCGGGAGTATATATCCTTGACAGAAAAATTGCAGAGTATGTTTCGGATATTCAACGCTGCGGCAAGGAAAAAGTCGATCTGGAAAAGGACATTATTACAAAACTGATTGAAAACAAAGATGCCGATATTTATGGATATATAAGCAGCGAATATGTAAAGGATCTTGGAACCCCGGAACGGCTTGAAACGGTTAAAAAGGATCATTTCAGCGGCATTTGTGAAAAAAGGAACCTTTCAAATAAACAAAAGTGTATATTTCTTGACAGAGACGGTACGGTAAATAAATATGTGGGTTTTCTGAGAAGATCCGAACAAATGGAACTTGCTCCGACTGCTGCGGAGGCAATTAAAAAGATCAACAGCTCTGAATATCTTGCGGTCATAATTACGAATCAGCCTGTAATAGCAAGAGGTGAGTGCAGTATTGAGGAGCTTGAGAAAATTCACAATAAAATGTACACTCTTTTAGGAAATGAGGGAGCATATGCAGATGGGCTTTATTACTGTCCTCATCACCCTGATGGCGGATTTGAAGGAGAGGTCAAAGAACTTAAAATCAATTGCGATTGCAGAAAGCCAAAAACAGGTATGCTCAGAAAAGCTGAAAAGGATCTGAATATTGATCTGAGCAGATCATGGTTTGTGGGAGATACATATCTTGATGTTCAGACAGGTATAAATGCGGGAATGAAAACGATACTGCTTCGTTCCGGCGATGAAAACAAATCAAATAAATACGGCTGCGTACCGGATCATATTGCAAATGATCTGAACGAAGCTGTAGATATAATATTAAATAATTAAAGGAGAGTTAATTATGTCATATCAGACAATGAACGTAGAAGAACAGAAAAATCTCATAAAGAGTTATTTTGACAGAGAGATTGAAACTATCAAAAAGCTTGACATAAACGCAATAAACGAAGCGGTCAGTGCAATCTGGAGCGCATATGAGCGTGAAGCGACCATTTACATATTCGGAAACGGCGGAAGTGCTGCAACTGCTTCTCACTTTGTTTGTGATTTTAACAAGGGTATATCGGAGAACAAAGATAAGAAGTTCAATTTAATATGTTTGAGCGACAACATTCCTACCATGACGGCAATAGCTAATGATGTATCATATGATGAGGTTTTCAGGTATCAGCTTTTAAACAAGCTTAAACCGACCGATCTTGTAATAGGTATTTCCGGCTCAGGAAACAGTAAAAATGTTATCAATGCTGTTGAATATGCAAAAGAGATCGGTACGCCTGTAATAGGCATAACGGGGTACAACGGCGGAAAACTCAAAATGCTTGCAGACTATCATATGGATGCAAATATTGATGATATGCAGATCTCAGAAGATATACATATGATCTTTGATCATATGATGTATTTTGTTTTGAATAGTTGATTATAGTTACTCGGAGTACATAACAAGTATGGATATATTCTGGAATATTTCTCACAAAATGTATAAAATTGGCAATGGGGGGGGTAAAATCTTTGCAAGATTTTTTGAAATAATAAGTATGTCAATTTGTTCCCATGCAATTTCCGCACAGATCTCTGTAGGAAACGGGACAATATTTTATCATCATGGAGTTGGAACTGTTGTGCATCAGGATGTAATTATCGGAGAAAATTGCAAGATTTTTCAAAATGTTACTATCGGTGCAAAAATTTCCGGAAAGTCAGATAATAATTCTGTTCCTGTTATAGGTAATAATGTAATGATTGGAGCAGGTGCTGTATTGCTGGGGAATATTCATATAGGTGATAACTCGGTAATAGGAGCCAATGCGGTCGTGCTTAATAATATAGAAAATGATGCAATTGCTGTTGGCGTTCCGGCATATGTGCTCAACAATACTTAATGTAATAGGTGGTTATGTGGTTAATTTAAAGAATTTATTTACATATATAGTTTGGTTTACAGCAATTTTTGCGTTATTGTTCCAATGCTATAATAAGCAGTTGTCTATATTAATTGCACCTTCCGTTGTAATGTATTTGCTTTTGGAAGTAAAGAATATAAAATTTAAAGCACTAAAAAAATGGCTTAACTGGTATGCTGTTTATGCGATTTTTTTGTGTTTATCAATGTTATATTCGTTTCTTGTTGATAATTCGCCTGCGCAAATAATACGATTTTTTTTGATATTGGCAATAATACCTTTTTTTGCAATAATAAAAGAAGATAATTTTTATACTGAATGGAACATATTTAAATTGCTAACTACAATTAAAGTGATAACGCTGGCATATATATGGTTAAATGTTTCTATATCCAACGATTATAGTGAATACAGGTTCTGGGCATTAGATGCAGGAGTGGGAGATGTTTATATTACCAATGGAATTACTAAAGTTCAGTTGCTTGGCAATAGTTTGTTTGTTATTAGCGCATCGATTGAATTATACAAAAACAAAAAAATGTCATTATATTTAATCCTAATGATATTAGGTGCTTTGTTTTCCGGCAATTCAGCATATGTTTTGGGATTGGCGTTAATGATATTATTTCCCATTCTAAATCAATGGTACAAATCAATTAAAAGGAATAAATTAAAATTTATTTTTATTACATTTATTATGATTGTTTTTACATACGTTTTTATTGCGTATGCAATTGAAACGCTTAAATTAAAGTCAACATTTTCAAATGTTATAAGACTTGATCAAGCAAGACTGCTTTTAAATTCAAATTTTCTTTTTGGCAACGGATTAGGCAATTCAATAACAGGAATAGGAATTTTGGCATCATATACCGGTAATGAGACATATTTTGAATTGCAAACATTATATATTATTAATCAAATCGGAATTTTTGGCGTCGCGCTTTTTTATATTTTAACATTCTTACCATTAATTGAGAAAAATAATTTAAAAATGGTGACAGCATATCTTGTTTACATATTATATTCATTTTGGAATCCGTATTGCTTTGATACCAATCATATTATTGCTTTGGGTTTGATCCATAATATTCTCGGATCTGATAATTCGTGCGAATTGAAAAATTTAAAAGGTATAAAAAAACGGAAAAATGGTGAAAAAATATGTCAAAATTAATTGCAATTATAACTTTATACTATCCAAGTGAAAATAATATAGAAAATATAGATCTGATTGCTAAAAATGCTGATGCTGTAATTGTGTGTGATAATTCCTCAATGGATAACAGCAAAAAAATATTTAACAGTAAAGTCAGGTATATGGGAAATTTTAAAAATTGCGGTTTATCTGCAGCTTTTAATAACGCTCTTAAAGAAAAAAGTATAAATTGGAATGATGATGATCTTGTAATTTTTTTCGATCAGGATTCAAAAATCGTGGAAAATCATATAGATAAATTGATCTCTGAATATAACAAGCTGATCTCTATGGGATATAAAGTCGGCTGCATAGGACCTGTTTACTATGATGAAAGTTCGGAGCGCTGCTGTATTCCGAAAATCAAGAAAAATATTACGAATTCTTTGATGGCAGTCAGCAGTATTATTACGTCATCTATGCTGTGCAGATATGGTGATCTAAAAAATATAGGCTTTTGGAATGAAGAAATTTTTCTTGATATGGCTGATTGGGATATTTGTTGGAGATTCCTGCAAAATGGTTATTTATGCTGCATGACGACCGATGTTTGTCTTTTACATAAACTTGGAGAAGGACAAAAAAAGATCGGACCTATAAAATTAAAAATTGCAAAGCCGTTCAGGGAATATTATCAGACAAGAGACTGCCTGAAATTGCTGCAAAAATCATATACTCCTTTGAAATACAAATTAAGATTTATTCTTATGATAACTGTCAGACCTGTATTGCATTTACTGTTTCTCGATCACAGAAAAGACAGAGCACATTATATTTTTAAAGGCTTTAAAGATTTTAAAAACGGTGTTACGGGTGAATTAAAGTAAGGAGCAACCAATGAAAGGAATAATCCTCGCCGGCGGAGCAGGCACGAGACTTTACCCATTGACAATGGTAACAAGCAAGCAGCTGCTGCCGGTATATGACAAACCTATGATATATTATCCGCTGTCAACACTAATGCTGGCGGGGATAAAGGATATACTCATAATTTCTACTCCCGCGGATCTTCCTAATTTTGAAAGATTGCTGGGCGCCGGTTCGGACTACGGCGTGAATTTTTCGTATAAAGTCCAGCCTTCTCCGGACGGTCTGGCACAGGCATTTATTCTTGGTGAAGAATTTATCGGAAATGAGCCTTGCGCTATGGTCCTTGGCGATAATATCTTTTATGGTAACGGATTTAGTAAGTCACTTCGTTCGGCAGTCAAAAACGCCGAGAACGGCAGAGCAACGGTTTTCGGATATTATGTTCCCGATCCGGAACGTTTCGGAGTAGTTGAATTTGATAATAACGGACAAGCGGTAAGTATTGAGGAAAAGCCAAAAGCTCCAAAATCCAATTATGCTGTTACAGGACTGTATTTTTATCCCTCGGGAGTATCTGCAAAGGCTAAAGAAGTAAGACCGTCCGCCCGCGGTGAATTGGAAATTACCACATTAAATGAAATGTATCTGAAAAATAAGATCCTTGATGTTCAGCTTTTAGGACGCGGCTTTGCATGGCTCGATACAGGAACAATGGACAGCCTTGCGGAAGCAGCGGATTTTGTTAAAATGATACAGAACCGGCAGGGAATTGAAATTTCCGCACCGGAGGAAATTGCATATAAAAACGGCTGGATAACGGAAGCCGAATTGTTAAAGAGCGCAGAGAAATACGGAAAATCGCCCTACGGACAGCATCTTAAAAATGTTGCGGAAGGGAAATTAGCTTATTGAGGTGCATATGGGAAATTTTAAATTTATTGAGACCGGAATAAAAGACGTTTACATAATCGAACCTAAACTTTTCGGCGACAGCAGAGGATATTTTATGGAAACATATAATGAAGCGGATTTTAAAGCCGCAGGACTGGATTATACATTTGTTCAGGATAACCAGTCAAGCAGCCGGAAAGGAGTTCTCCGCGGTCTGCATTTTCAGAAAACATATCCGCAGGCAAAGCTTGTAAGGGTCTTAAAAGGCGAGGTTTTCGATGTTGCGGTGGATCTCCGCAAAAACAGTTCAACATACGGCAAATGGACAGGTGTACTTCTTTCAGAGGAAAACAAGCGCCAGTTTATGATACCAAAAGGATTTGCACACGGATTTCTCGTTGTTTCCGATCATGCGGAATTTGCCTACAAGTGTGATGAGCTTTACCATCCGGAGGACGAGGGCGGGATAATGTGGAATGATCCTGATATAGGCATTGACTGGAATTTTAACGGTGAGATCATTCTCAGTGAAAAGGACAAAAAATATCCGTTGTTAAAGGATTCAAAAATTACTTTTGAGGTGTAATTATGACTGTAATTGTTACCGGCGGCGCGGGATTTATCGGCTCAAATTTCATATTCCATATGCTGAAAAAATATCAGGACTATAGAATAATTTGTCTTGATAAACTTACTTATGCGGGGAATCTTTCTACTTTGAAAAGCGTTATGGACAATAAGAATTTCCGTTTTGTAAAAGCGGACATCTGCGACAGGAATGCAGTTTACAAATTATTTGAGGAAGAAAAGCCGGATATTGTTGTAAATTTTGCGGCAGAATCCCATGTTGACCGAAGTATTGAAAACCCGGAAGTCTTTTTGCAGACAAATATTCTGGGCACACAAGTTTTAATGGACGCTTGCAGGAAGTACGGAATTACTCGTTATCATCAGGTTTCCACCGACGAAGTTTACGGAGATCTTCCTCTTGATCGTCCCGACTTGTTTTTCACAGAAGAAACCCCCATACATACAAGCTCGCCATATTCAGCATCAAAGGCAAGCGCGGATCTGTTAGTTCTTGCATATCATCGGACATATGGACTTCCTGTTACAATTTCAAGATGTTCAAACAATTACGGACCGTATCATTTCCCGGAGAAATTAATTCCGTTAATGATAGCAAACGCTTTGAACGACAAGCCTTTGCCTGTTTACGGAAAGGGAGAAAACGTCCGCGACTGGCTTTATGTTGAGGATCACTGCAAAGCTATTGATCTTATTATCCACAAAGGAAAAATAGGAGAAATTTACAATATCGGCGGACACAATGAAATGAAAAATATTGACATTGTGAAATTAATTTGCAAAGAATTAAACAAGCCCGAAAGCCTGATAACCTATGTTGCGGACAGGAAAGGTCACGATATGCGTTATGCAATTGACCCTACGAAAATTCACAATGAACTTGGCTGGCTTCCCGAAACCAAATTTGCAGACGGAATAAAATTAACAATTAAATGGTATCTGGAAAACAAGCCTTGGTGGGAAGAAATTATTTCCGGGGAATATCAGAATTACTATAAGAAAATGTATGGCAGCAGGTGAGGTTGAAATAAGTATGAAAAGAATTTTGTTTGTTACAATTCATTTTAGAGAATACATTGATAGAATAAAAAAAGCGATTGAAACTGAAATGGATTCAAAGGTCGATATAATATTTTGTGATTATGAGAATTATTGGAAAAATTGGGTAATAATGAGATCCATAGGTAAAGAAAATGCAAAGAAAATCAATCAGCGTAATCAAAATAAACATTTTTCCAAAATACCTGATAATTATTATGATTACATTTTTGTTTTAGTTGGACGCGGATTGGATTGCAAAAGTTTTGGCAATTTTATGAAGCACCAGAAAAAAGCAAAAAAGATCTTATATTTGTGGGATGATATTAAACGCGTTGATGAGTATAAAGATTTAAAAGATTACTTTGATGACATAGTTTCCTTTGATGTTTATGATTGTGAAAAGTTCAATATCCGATATGTACCGGTATTCTTTTGTGATGAATATAGATATAACGGTGAAGTAAAAGATATTGATTTTTCATGCGTTGGAGGACGGCACACATATCGTGAAAGTTTGCTTGCTAATATACAGAAAGAATTTCCGAAAGATAAATATAATTGGTATGTTTTACTTTCTGTTTCAATATTTCGATATATATATATATATATATTAACAAAACTTTTACAAGGTAAAACAAATGATTTTATTGAGTATAAAGAACTTGGGATCTCAGATGCAGCTCAAATAAGTAAAAGATCAAAAATTGTAATAGATATGCCGCACCTTTCTCAAAAGGGAGCGTCTACAAGAACTATTGAATCTTTAGCTGCTCATGCAAAAATTGTTACAACGAATAATGCAATTAGTAGGTATGATTTTTATGATCCGAACAATATTTGTGTTATTGATGTAAATGATCCTGTTATACCTGATAAATTTTTATATTCTGAATATGTAGAACCCGATGAAAATATTGTTGAAAAATACTCTTTAAATCATTGGGTAAAAGCAATATTTGATAATACGGAGGACTAATATGAAAGTTTTGGTTACAGGCGCAAACGGTCAACTTGGCTGGGACATGATAATAGAATTAAAAAAGCGCGGTCATGAACCGATTGCAACAGATATTGCGGATAGTTTTGAGCAGGAATGTACATATATAAAGTTAGATATTATCGATGAAAAAGCAGTCCACAATGCAATTTTAAAAGCAAAGCCCGAAGCGGTGGTACACTGTGCTGCATGGACTGCTGTTGACGCTGCCGAGGACGAGGAAAACAAGCCCAAGGTTTACGCGATAAATGTTTTAGGGACAAAGTACATAGCCGAAGTCTGCAAAGAAATTAACTGCAAGATGATATACATATCCACGGACTATGTTTTCAGCGGAGAAGGCACCGAACCATGGAAGCCTGATTGCGAAGATTTTGCACCGCTTAATTATTATGGAGAAACCAAACTTCAAGGAGAATTTGCGGTAAAAAATACACTTGAAAAATATTACATCGTTCGGACAAGCTGGGTTTTTGGAAGTCATGGAAACAATTTTGTAAAGACAATGCTAAAGCTTTCCGAAACGCATAAGGAGCTCCGTGTTGTAAACGATCAGATAGGCACGCCAACCTATACGCCCGACCTTGCGCGTTTGCTTGTTGATATGTGCGAAACCGATAAATATGGCATTTATCATGCCACTAACGAGGGCGGATTCATAAGCTGGGCGGAATTTGCGAAAGAAATTTTCAGACAAGCAGGAAAAGACACAAAAGTCATTCCGGTTTCTACGGTGGAGTATGGGGTAAGTAAGGCGAGGAGACCGTTTAACAGCAGACTTGACAAAAGTAATTTTAAAGATAATGGATTTAATGTTTTAAGGGGTTGGAAAGAAACTTTAAATGGCAATGAATTAAGGCTCAAAGAAATATTAACTAAAAAATAATAAAATAATTATATGATTATTTAGGAGTAAATATGAAAATTGTAAGTCTTTTAAAAAATGCTGTTATAAATTTTTCTTATATACTTAATCCGATTAAGGCAAAAAGAAATGTTAAAGTAGTTTTATTTGGAGCATGGTTTGGCAACAGATATGCTGATAATTCGCGCTTTCTATATGAATGGCTATCAAAAAATAAGGAAAAATTGAATCTTTCAAATGTGGTATGGGTTACAAGAAGGCAAGAAATTGTTGAAGAATTAAGAAAAAAGAATTATGAAGTCTATTTAATGGAAAGTAAAGAAGCAGTATATTATCAAAAAATTTCCGGGATCCATTTTATTTGTCAATCCCCACGAGAGGACATTACACCCAAATATTCAAATGGAGCTGTTAAGATAAATTTGTGGCATGGTATAGGTGGTATTAAGGGTGTTGATTTTGCAAGCAAAGAATGTACGGATCATCCTATTGTAACCGGGATCAAAAAATTTATCTTAAATCACACATTATTAAGAAGATTATTTATACATCCGGGTGGCTGGGGCAACTGTATGTATCTAAGCACAACTCCCTATGAAACATCTATATTAAGGCAATATTTTGCAAGGTATGATGATTGTTTTATTGAAAGTGATTTTCCGAGAAATTGTGAGTGCATAGAATTGATGCCAACCGAGCAGGACGTTATAAATTATTTATCAAATTGGAATACTTTTATTTTTTATTTGCCTACTTTCAGAAAAAAACCGGATCACTATGTTGATCCATTGTCTGATGACCGTCTTAAAGATTTTTTGTGTAAAAATAATATTTTATGGGTGGAAAAACAACATAGTTATAGTAAAAATGATTTTGATGTTGTACATGGTGATAATATATTTAAACTTGACCCTGATTTTGACATCAATGTGATCATAAAAAAAGCATCAATTGTAATAACCGATTACTCATCTGTGTGCTGGGATGCGCTGTATAATGATATTCCGGTTATTTTCTATACTCCTGATTTTGATTATTATGTAAACAGTGACAGAGGTCTTGTTATGAAACCGGAAGAATTTTTGTTCGGGCCGCGCTCTGATACCCCGGAGCAGTTGCTCGGTGTTCTTGAATCTTATAACGGTAAGTTCAGCGAAATTTTGCCGGATAATAAAAATGAGATATTTGAAAAAATGTGGGGCATAAAAAAGAATTATTCTGAAATATGGCAAGATATAACAAACTTTATAAAGTCTCATCCCAAAGGTGGGATTTAGTTCTATAAAAAAATTGTATTCCACGATATATCGGAATGCGGATACACAAATATAGTGTGAGATATTAATAAATTCAGCAACTGTATTGTAGTCACATTTTCAATTTATGGGTTCACAAATTATAAAGATTACAGAATGTATTTTATAAATTAAAAATTCGTTTTTTATGGAGGCGGCATAATGAGCAGTTGTTCCAAGATCGCCATAATCGTCGGTGGCAGTAACGGTATTGGTCTTGCAATAAGTAAAAAACTTGTAGACATAGGCTACCATATCAAAATCCTTGACATAAATGAGCCTGATCCGGAAGCTGAACTTCCTAAGGACAAGATCATATATACATATTGTGATCTTACAGATTATGACAAAGAGCTTTTTGACAGTATTGCTGCTGATCAAGCTGTCAACGCGCTTATAATCACTTCCGGAATAGGAAGGGTATGCAGCTTTGAAAATCTGCATTATTCTGAAATAAAAAAATTAATGCGTATAAACGCAGAATCTGTTTTGGAAATTATAAGCGCATTTTATTGCAAAATCAAGTCAAGTGAACCGTTTTACACCTGTGTCATGGGCTCAATTGCAGGGCTTATTAATTCTCCGCTTTTTTCTGCTTATGCGGCTTCAAAAGCAGCAGTGTTCAGATTTTGTGAAAGCTTGAATACTGAACTTGAAGTGAGCGGAATTTCAAACCGTGTACTTAATGTTTCTCCGGGTTCAATAAAAGGGACACGATTTAATGGAGGTAAAAATGATCTTCCTCTTCTTAAAGATCTTGCGCAGGTAATAACAGACAAAATGTTCAATTCTGAAGAGATCTATATACCGGATTATGAAAAAATGTTTAAAGATGTTATTGAAAGATATAATGCCGATCCAAAGGCATACGGCGTACAAAGCTATAAATACAAAACCGAATCCGGAAGATTGAAAGATGAACGAAAAGTTATAATAGGATATCTTTCCGGAACGTTTGATCTTTTCCATGTAGGACATCTGAATCTTTTAAGACGTGCAAAACAGCAGTGTGATTATTTAATTGTTGGTGTACATGAAAGCGGTGCATGGAAAGGTAAGGAGACATTTGTACCTTTAAAAGACAGAATGGAAATTGTCAAAGCATGCAAGTATGTTGACAAAGTAGTATTGTCGGAGCGTGATGATTGCGATGCATGGAATAAATATCACTATGCAAAGCTTTTTGTTGGAAGTGATTATCAAGGAACAGAAAGATTTAAGAAATATGAAGAAGTGTTAAAAGGCAAGGCTGAGATCGTTTACTTTCCTTATACCAACGGCATAAGCAGCAGCAATATAAGGAATACAATTTGCAAGAAAAATTAACTGTTTATATAATTATTTTCTGTATCGATAAATTACTTGTTTTTTTATATAAATATTTCAATATTTATATAAGCAAATTTACTGACGATCAGAAATATCAGATGTGATGATTGAAGAATTTTTTTAATCCGGCTGAGAAATAATTTATAATTATGAACCAGGGGAGAGCAAAGAACAGAATATGGCTAAAAAAATTACCGGAGTCCTGCACAAATACAAAAAATTGCCAATACAGGTAAAGGCAGCAGGTTGGTATACAGTATGCAACATATTGCAGAAAGGTATACAATTCATTTTTGTTCCTATATATTTGAGATTATTGACCACAGATGAGTACGGAAAATACGCAGTGTTTCAATCATGGAAAGAAATACTTGTGATTTTTACCACCTTAAATCTGTACAGCGGAATATTTACCAAGGCAATGGTTTCGTATGAAGACGACCGTGACAGATATACTTCATCAATGCAAGGATTGACAACGGTAATTGCTTGTATTTGGCTTTTTGTATATGTTGTATTCAACAATTTTTTTAACAGTATTTTGAATATTGATCCCGTGACAATGTATTTGATATTTATATATTCCGCTCTTTTCCCGGCACAGTCTTTTTGGTCTGTAAGGCAAAGAGTTGAAAACAAATATGTGAGTATGGTGATAGTTACTCTGCTGATGTCGGTCACAACGCCCGGCGTTAGCATTATGTTACTGATAACTACAAATTTAAGAGAAAAATCCGTAATATGGGGATTTTTGATCGTACAAATCTTTTTTGGAGCTTTATTTTATTGTTATCATTTTTCAAGATCAAAAACATTCTACAACGGAGTTTATTGGAAAGATGCCGTTCGCTTTAACATTCCCCTGATCCCACACTATCTTTCATTAATAGTATTGGGGCAAGCAGACAGGATCATGATAGAACGGTTCTGCGGCAATTCAGAAGCGGGAATATACAGCCTTGCATATCAGATCTCTCAGATGCTGAATATTTTAGTCAGTGCAATAAACAACGTTTTTGTTCCTTGGGGATACGAACAATTAAAAACCGGTCAGCTTAATAAGCTGAAGGATTCTTCAAAAAGTTTTTGCCTTTTGTTTGCAACAGCAACTTTATGCATAATTCTTGTTGCCCCGGAAGTGATCCTTATTGCCGGCGGAAAAGAATATGTTCAGGCTATGTGGATCATTCCATCAGTTTCAGTAGGCTGTTATGTAGTTTTTTGCTATGGATTCTACAGTCTTATAGAGTTTTATTACAGCAAGACCGGATACGTTATGGCAGCTTCCGGTATCAGTGCAATATTAAATGTGATTTTAAATGCAGTTTTTGTTCCCATGTTTGGATTTATTGCTGCCGGTTATACAACGCTTGCCAGTTATATTGCACTTATGATCATGCATTTTATTTTTGCGAGAAAAATAAGCAAAGATAAGATCGGTACGTCGGTTGTTTTCAGTGATCTTACTATTATGATGAGTATTACAATTTTAATAGTTATTGGTGGACTTAGTATGCTGATCTATAATTTGCCGATCATAAGATATGCAATTATAACAGCAATGGCTATTATTTTGATATTGAACAGAAACAGGTTACTAAAGTTGTTTTGTGCAATTTCAAAAAGTAAATTTGAAGAGGAGAATGACAATGATTAAAAAGGACATTACATTTATCTATATTGATCCGGCAGAAAGAGCTATGATGGAGCCAATAGCAGAAGAAGCGAAAATGAGAGGCTATTCTGTAAAACTTACTTCGGATAAGTTTGCAAAATGTGAGATAGGAGTATATTGTGAGCACGTAAATTTTCCGGAATACAGTAAATTTTCCGTTATAATGCTGCATGACATTACACAGCAATATCTTAACTGGCCGGATATCTGGTTCATGGAGCCGTGGAATAAATATGACATAGGTATTCTTCCAAGTAATCAATGGGAGGAAAATTGGAACAGATCTTCAAAGTGGTTTTATGCTAATCCGAGAAATGGCGTTTATAAAGTAGGCTGGCCTAAAGCTGATAGCATTAAGGATATTGACCCAAAGGAATACAGAAAAAAGTTTAACGCAGAACATGGATTGAGCGATGATAAAATGACTGTTCTGTATGCACCGGCATGGGAAAACGATCATAAGCAGGATGATTTTGTTCAAGCCGCTCTTAAACTTGATGTAAATATTCTTATAAAACAGTGTTGTACTCCTCCGGGATTATTTCCTGAAGTATGTGCTGCGGTAAAGGAAATGTACGAGCTTCATAAAGATAATCCGCGTGTAACTATTTTAGATCCTGAAACAAATATTTTTGATGCAATATTTGCATCGGATATTCTGGTATCTGAAGAGTCGTCAACCATGTCGGAGGCGCTTATGGCGGGGATCCCTGCAATTTCGGTATCAAATTGGCTGATTCCCGATGTTGTTCCGAGCAGATTTCCGTCATGTGAATATGATTTTGTAATTAAGACGCTTAAAGAAGATCTCACAGATTGCATGAAAGATATTATTGAAAATTATGAAAAATATCTTGCAGATACAGAAAAATTCAGAAAGAAAAATTTCTGTAATATCGGAAATTCATCAAAAATGATCATGGATATTATAGATGACTGTATTGAGGGCAGACCTGTGAGATATGACAGCCTTGATCCTGCAGCACGAGTACACTGTTCATTTTCACGTTATATTAAGCACAGGTCAACAGCTTTGCACCGAAAAATTGGCGAAAAATATGTACAACGCTATAAACCCATCAAACGTTTATGGGGATTTATCAAACGCTGCAAAAAAGTAATTTGTGGAAAAAAGTAAAGACAGTATTTGAAAATTATCATATTACTGATTCATAAGTGATAAGTGAAAAACAGAAAAATGTAAATAATGGAGGACGCATAATAAAATGAAAACTGTATTTACAAGTTTCACCACAGATAACATCCACGAAGGTCATCTCAACATTATTCGTGAAGCTCAGAAGTATGGAAAGGTCATTATTGGGGCGTTAAGCGACCGGACACTTGTTCGGATAAATCGTTATACTACTATGCCTCAGGAGGAGCGGATCAACCTGTATCGGCAGCTCAGAGGAGTGGATGATGTTGTTTTACAAGAGGATCTTATGTCCAATGATGTGATCAAAAGATACAGACCTGACTATGTAATTCACGGAGATAATTGGAAAATAGGTGTTGAATCGGTTATCAGAGACAACGTTATACAGCTTCTGTCTGAATATGGAGGGCAGCTGATCGAGGTTCCTTATACGGTTAATGATGCCGTCAAGAAAGCAGATCAGCGAATGATAGAAAGATTGGCAATGCCGGAAT
This sequence comes from uncultured Clostridia bacterium, assembly GCA_947626755.1. Taxonomy (GTDB): domain Bacteria; phylum Bacillota; class Clostridia; order Oscillospirales; family Ruminococcaceae; genus RGIG8773. Next base: position 6,183 of record CANQTP010000033.1, on the reverse strand, counting down.
ATCGGCGCAAGAGATTAAAACGGTTACTTGAATTGCGCCCTGTGGTGAAAGCAATTGAGGCACACAGTGGCTTGACAGGCTTGATTGTGGAAAAGACACTAATTGAACGTAATGGGGAATTTGATCAGTTTGATGCTATGTGGGTGAGTTCCTTGTGCGATAGCACGGATAAAGGCAAACCGGACATTGAACTGGTTGATATTAGCAGCAGACTCAGGACGATAGACGATATCATGGAGGTCACGACCAAGCCGATTATTTTGGATGGGGATACCGGAGGGCTGACGGAGCATTTTGTTTATAATGTAAGAACCCTGGAACGTATGGGCGTTTCTGCTGTTATTATCGAAGATAAAACCGGACTAAAGAAAAACAGCCTGTTTGGTACTGAAGTTCAGCAAACACAGGACAGTATAGAGAATTTCAGCGCAAAGATCGCCGCAGGGAAAAAAGCACAGTTGACAGAAGATTTTATGATCATTGCAAGGATCGAGAGCCTGATCCTTGAGCAGGGTATGGAAGACGCGCTTCTTCGCGCTTTTTCTTTTCGGGACGCAGGAGCGGACGGGATCATGATACATAGTCGTAAGAAAGATCCGACTGAAATTTTTGAGTTCTGTGACAAATTCCGAAAGAAAGATAGTAATACGCCGATCGTTGTCGTACCAACAAGTTTCAATTCCGTTACTGAAGAAGAATTTGAGAAGCATGGCGTCAATATTGTTATTTATGCAAACCAGTTGATGAGAGCGGCATTTCCGGCGATGAAGTCTGTGGCGGAAGAAATTCTTCGCTGCCATAGGGCGCAGGAAGTCGATGCGCAACTCATGCCGTTTAAGGATATTATTACACTAATCGATGAACTGTGAGAGGAGAAACTTCAAAATGATTAGAAAAGCAATCATACTCGTTGCCGGGATGGGGACGAGGCTGAAGCCGTTGACGCTGAGCAATCATAAATGCCTTACAAAAGTAAACGGTACGCCAATCCTTTTTAATGCCCTGGAGAATTTGAGACGTGCCGGTGTTGAGGAAACGCTGCTTGTGGTTGGATATCTTGCAGACGCAATAAAGGATACAGTGGGAGAGAACTACAATGGTATGAAGATATCCTATGCAGAGAACCCGGTGTATGACCAGACAAATACATCGTACTCATTATTTCTTGGGTTGCAGAGACTTGACGGATATGATTCCTTGTTGCTTTTGGAAGGCGATGTGTTTTTTGAAAAGCTTCTTATGGACAGGCTGCTTGCAGATTCTCATGATAATGCAACTGTTCTGGAAGGGTACAGACCGGATCTGGACGGTTCTTTTGCAGAGATAGATCATGATGGCTATGTGATAGACTGGACTCATAAGAGTATGCGGGAAGAGGGATATACATTAGATGATAAGTATAAAACGGTAAATATCCACCGCTTTGAAAAAAAGTTTGTAGATACATACCTTTATACAGCTCTTGATCGTTCATGTTCGGAAAAGCAAGGAAGAGAGCCGATAGAGAATGTCATGAGGGACATCGTCAGAAACAATCATAGAGCAGTGTATGGTGTGATGACAGAGGGCTGCAGATGGTATGAGATCGATGACCTTAAGGATCTGGCAGAAGCAGAGCGTATTTTTAAGGAGGGATCAAAATGAGGGAGACAAAAGAAATTCTGGAAGAAAGATATCAAAAGTTTGTCGAAGCCTCTCTCTGTATTAACATGGAGAGAGGCTGGCCGTGCAGAGAGCAGCTGGAATTGTCCATGCCTATGCTTGATCTGGTTGGTAGCAGGACGGAACTTGAAAGGGAAGTTGATTATCGGGGGTATGCAGGTACAGCAGGCATTGAACCTTTGAAAAAGTTATTTGCAGATATTCTGGAGGTTTGCCCGGAGGAGATCTACATCGGCAGTACGATGAGTACAACTTTGATGTATGATATTGTGAACAAAGCGGTTTTGTTTGGTTTTGACGGACATGAGCCTTGGAAAAATCTTAATACGGTGAAGTTTATTTGTCCGGTTCCCGGGTATGAAAAACATTTCAAAATATGCGAAACTTTTGGAATAGAGATGCTTCCTGTCCGTATGATGGACGATGGTCCGGACATGGATATGGTAGAACGACTTGTCGCAGAGGATGCGTCAGTGAAAGGAATATGGTGCGTGCCACTATATTCAAATCCCACAGGAGCAATCTATTCGGACGAAACGGTTACACGACTGGCTCGGATGCGAACAGCAGCTGATGATTTCCGGATTTTCTGGGATAATGCGTATTGCGTACATCATCTGACAGAGGAGAAATACCAGGTTAAAAATATAATCCGGGAATGTGAGAAAGCAGGAAATCCAAATCGTGTCTTTGAATTTGCTTCCACTTCTAAAATCACGTTTCCCGGCGGAGGCGTAGGGCTTTGTGCGTCAAGTAAGGAAAACATCGCATGGCTTACGAAAAACAGCCTTTTGCAGTTAAAAAGCGGGGACAAAATCAATCAGTTGAGACACTTTATGTTACTCAAAGACCCGGAAGGTGTAGACGCTCATATGAATAAACACAGGGAGATCATTTCACCAAAATTTGACATGGTAGATCGGATCCTTCATGAGGAATTGGATGGTTGTAACCTTGCGGAGTGGGATAGACCCAAGGGCGGGTATTTCTTTAATATCAAACTGAAAAACGGCATGGCTCATGCGGTCTGGCAGGCTTGCAAAGATGCAGGTGTAGCAATTACGCCTGCCGGCTCGACATTTCCCTATGGAAATGATCCGGATGATGCATACCTCAGGATCGCGCCCACATATCCGCCTATACACGAATTAGAAACAGCGATGCATATATTAGGGGTTTGTATTAAGCTGACAGGTTTGCGTATTTTTGGTGAAGAATGTATATGATACGGAAAAATCCATATGATTTGGAGGAAAACAGTATGAAAAAAATTGTGGATAAAAATTATTGCATGAGTTCTTTCTTAGCATTTCGGTATGTTGCACGTGAAGATATGATTTTCGGGGGGGGGGGTAACCATGTAGAATTTAAACCGCTGCCTGATTCGGAAAAAATAGCGTGTAAGTCTATCCGGGATATAGAAGACTGCATAAAAATGCAGCTGAAAAATATCAATACCGAAAAAGCGGCATTACTTCTGAGCGGCGGCATTGATTCCGGAATTTTGGCTTCCTATATGCCTGAAGGGACAGTTGCCTATACGGTATCAAGCCCGGCGGGTGTGGCTCAGATGGAGATCGAAAGAGCTGCCCGTGTATGCAGAAAGTATGGGTTGGAACATCGGATAGTGGAAGTAACATGGGAAGATTATGATGCCTGCATGGATAAATTAATGCTTCATGACGGCTGTCCGGTGTTTGCAAATGAGCCGCAAGTTTATGTATTAGCGAAGAAAATTAAGGCAGATGGATTTGATACGATCGTTTTTGGTGATAATGCCGATATGGCTTTTGGCGGTTATGACCAGCTTCTGTCAAAAGATTGGAATTTTGATGAATGGGTGGAAAGATTTACTTTTATAATTCCGGAAAAGGTACTTGTTGATCCGACGAAAATTACAGATGTCTATGAGAGGTATCGTGTTGATGAGAAAGATATAGATTATTTAAGATTTATGAATGAAGTATTTGCAACGTCTTCGTCAGGAGCCTATATAAACGCGTTTGATTGTTTGGGGATAGGATATCTTGATCCGTATGCCATTATGAAGATGGCAGAACCTTTGGATCTAAAACGCGTCAGGTCCGGTGACAGCAAATATCTGCTGCGCGAATTATACAGGGAACGATTTCCGGAATTTGAAGTGCCGGAAAAGATCGCCATGGCGCGTGCGGTAGATGTCTGGCTTGCAGATTGGGAAGGACCCAAACGGAAAGAATTCAAAAAGAACTGTATTGAGGGAATGACCGGAGAGCAGAAATTCCTTGTATACAGTCTTGAGAGATTCCTGAACCTTATGAAACTGTGATCACTGTGATCTGAGTTTTGGGAGTACATGAAAAGTTCTCTCCTTTTGTATGGGTATGACGGACGAAGCATTTACGATAAAAAAGTGTTTTGTAGTTGTCCTATAAACCAAAAGGAGGAAATAAGCCATGAAAACTGTAAACAAAGAGTACTGTATGAGTTCGTTTCTGGCACTGCGTTATATTGCAGATGCGGAAAAGATCTTTGCAGAAGGGGTGGAGCATGAACCTTTGCAGCTTAGATCGGATTCGGAAAAGTTGTCATGTTTTACCTGCGATGATATTGACCGTAATATCCGCACAGTTATGGAAAGGTTCAATTTATCTCATGCTGCCCTGTTTTTAAGCGGAGGGATCGATTCCGGTATACTTGCCTCATATATGCCGAAAGGTTCAAAGGCATATACAGTACATAATGAATCCCATTTGAACGATCTTGAAGTGGAACGTGCGGCGCGTATCTGTGAGATCAACGGTTTGGAACATATTGTGATAGAAGTATCTTGGAAGGACTATCAGAATGTAATGGATGAGATCTCCATAAAGATCGGGTACCCGGTGTTTGGAAATACTCCGCAGGTTTACTGTCTTACAAAAAAAGCAATTGCGGACGGGAATGATTTTATCGTTTTCGGTGACGATGCGGATTTAGTGTTTGGCGGCCTTGATCAACTGCTGTCTAAGGACTGGGAATATGACACCTTTGTAAAACGGGTCATGTATCTTGATCCCAAACGTGTTTTAAAAGAACCGGCAGATTTATCGGGAGTGTTTGAGCAGTACAGGATCGGGTCGGATAGTGTTGATTTTCAGAAATGTATAAAGGAGGTCGTTTCCACTTCAACGGGTATCGCTTATTATGATGCGTTTAAATGCGCCGGCGTGAACGCTGTTGATCCGTATACGTTTCTGAAGATGGGTGTTCCGTTAGATCTTTCAAGGATACGGTCGGGTGACAGCAAATATCTTTTAAGAGAGTTGTACAGGAAGAAATATCCTATATTGGAAATTCCTGAAAAGATCCCCATGGCACGCCCTATGGATATTTGGATGAAAGATTGGTCAGGACCTGTGCGTGATGAGTTCCTGCCCCGGTGCATTTGTGGACTGACCGGGGAACAGAAGTTTATGGTTTACAGTCTGGAACGCTTCCTGAACCGGATCGAGGGGTGAGCCTATGACTGCGGAAAAGCTCACGATCGGTGTTTTGGGGGGAATGGGGCCATATGCGACAGTTTCCTTTTATAAGAGACTGGTAGATGCATTTCCAACAGAAAAGGATTGGCAAAAACCGCGGATCCTGATCGACAGCTATTCTACGATACCCAGCAGGGTACGCGCATTGTTGTATGGTGAAAAAACGGAGGAATTACTGGACTGTATGACCGCCTCTCTATGGTGGCTTGTGAATGCAGGCTGCAGTAAAATCATCATAGCATGTAACACTGCACACGCTTTTTTGCCGGAAGTTGTAAAAAGATTTCCGGAAAGTGAAGAGTTTATCATTAATATAATAGAGATATGTGCAGAAGAATGTAAGAGAAAAGGCTACCGGAGAATTCATTTGCTTGCGTCTGAGGGAACGGTGAACGCGGGTATCTATGAAAAGGTGTTTTCTAACTATCAGATCGAAGTTGATGTCCCGGATCCGGCTGAACTGCGGAATATTCGTGAACTGATAGAAGATGTTAAACAGAACCGAATAGATGAGGAAAGCTTAAATCTATTTGAAGAATTGATTAGTAGAAATATGGATATACCGGTTGTTTTAGGGTGTACTGAATTGCCGGTGCTGTATGAAGAATGTAAATCAAGTGGGATAGAAATGCTTACAGACATTGTGGATCCACTGCAAAGTGTGATAGATAAGCTTGTCTTAGCAGATAGTAATTGTTAGATAGACGATGCTGTTCCGGCAGTTTGTCTCAAAAATAATATATTTTAATATTACACTCTTGACCATGCAAAAAATTTTTAAATGTGATAAAAACTGTTATCGTCAGATTTAGGACGTTCAAATTCAATAACCAATATCCCCATTTCAAATAGTAACAAGAAATACAAAGCAGTATATACCGATAATACCAATCATATTTATTAGTGCTTCTCAGTTAATGGGAGGCACTTTTTTTGAAATGATTTTTTTTTTTTTTTTTTTTTTTTTTTTTTTTTTTTTTTTTTTTTTTTTTTTTTTTTTTTTTTTTTTTTTTTTTTT
>CANQTP010000032.1 GCA_947626755.1 uncultured Clostridia bacterium | reverse complement strand
AAAAAAAAAAAAAAAAAAAAAACCTATGGGATCGCAACTGGATATACTCCATTCCCTTAAAGCGGTAATATCGGAAAATATGCCTATAAAACGATCAATTCAAACGTATATTTTGAATCTGATTTTAGCAGTATCGGAAAAAATGATAAATGCTTCTGTCTTGAAAAAGACAGTCCTCCGGATTCTCCACTGAAAATCTATATCTATGGAGGAGAATACAGTCACGGTGGATATTTTATGAATGTAACAAACCTAAAAATCGAAAATGATACGCTTTATGCAGTGGTAAATGAAGACCTTTACGAAGCAGCGGAATATACAGAAGCTCTTATGTCTACGGTATGTATGGTTGAGATCGATCCTGAAGTATCGAATGTGGTCGTGAAAAACACAGGTGGTTTTGAGTTTAAGCAAATTAAAAAATCACATGAGCCCAGCACCCGGTAACCCGCTATCTGCCGCAGCTGCACCATGAAATAGTAACTTATATACACAAATTCACGGTGCAGGATCTCAATTATTTCATTCATATTTTTTTACCCGAATAAAGATACAAAAACTTTATACTGCCATTTCAGATCTGATGCATTGCAAGTTCCCTTATCATATTCATGACAGCAATTTTTTCAGGGCAGCAGGAAGTACAAGTGCTGCACTCAATGCAATCTTCCGTAACTGATGCAGCGGACAGTATTTTCATTCTTTCCGTTTCATTACTCTCATTTGCTTTATATAAGCTGTAAATTTCTATCATTCCGGGAACGTCGATCCCTGCCGGACAGACATCTCTGCACCTGCTGCATCGGGAGCAGTTTTTTATTATATCAATGTTGTCACTTGGTCTGCTCATCTTTTTTCTCCTTTATTTTCAAATTATCAAGTCTTTTCAGTCCTTTTGAAATGCCTGCACCGACACAGGCAAAAAGGCACATTATCGCGGCATGGTCAACCATAAATAATATCCGGGACTGCTCAGGATCAAAGAAAACAAACTGATTTTTCAGAAAAAGATAGGAAGTTATATCACGATCTGCAAATGCGTATGCTCCATAGATCAACACGGCAATGGCAAAGATCAGTAAAATAACGTCAAAATTATTTTTCTTTTCCGCAGAATGTGTTCCGGCGTGATTTCCCACATGAACGGACATCAGGATAACTCCCCAATATGATGCAAGAAGATGGATTGTCCGCACGATCGACAGGTCACCGCATTGTCGCCGTTTATTGCAAGCCCTTCGGTAATTTTCGCGTTCGGGCATAATTTCGCAATATCTCTTAAAGAATTTGAAAATCCACTGCCGCCGTGAGTGATAAGCGGACATATGGTCTTGCCCGAAAAATCATAGCTTTCAAGGAAAGTAAACAGCGCCATTGGCATAGTCGTCCACCAGTTTGGAAATGCAAGAATTATCGTGTCATATCCGTCCATATTTTCCACCTGCGCAGTAAGCTCCGGACGGGCGTTCTGCTCATATTCCTTTTTTGCGATCTCAATTTTCTTCATATGATCGTCGGGATATTTCTGCACCGTGTCAATATAAAATAAGTCGCTTTCCACCATTGTATGAAGTTTCTTTGCCACAACTTCCGTATTGCCGACTTTCAGATTTTTTATCCCGCCGTGAGAATAATTCTGCCCTGCGTGGGAAAAGTATGCTATCAGAATTTTTGCCATTTTCATTTCCTCCTATCTTATGCTAAGATCAAATTTTCCGCTTTTTAAAGATGCGATAACGCCGCCGTCTATAAGCAAGTCTGTTCCAGTTATAAATCCTGCGTCAGACGAAAGCAGAAATGCTCCTGCCGCTGCGATCTCGTCCGATGTTCCCGCACGGCGCACAGCGGAACAGTCTATCATGTTCTGATAAGTATTGCCGGGAGCGTTGAACTCGTCATATGCCAAAGGTGTTACGATAATTCCGGGACTGATAGAGTTTATTCTTGCGCCTCTGTCCGCCCATGAAGTAGCCGCCGCTGTGCGGACACGGAGCTGATTTGTCCTTTTGGAAACGATATATGCCGCTCCCGGATTTGGCGTTTTTGAACCGTCAAGACAGGGGAGAGCCGCAAGCTGCGCTGTGGGTGTCATGGCGAGAGCTTCTTCATCTTCGGCAGTTAAAGCATGGGGCATATACCCTGTCTGACTGGAAACGATAAGACCTGCACCGCCACGCGCCATTACTTCTCCGAAAGCGTCAATTGCATAGGAAGTGCCGATCAGGTCAAGTTTTATTATGTGTTCGGGGCTTGCCTGACTGGGAGATGCGCCTGCCGTATGGATATAGTACATAACAGGACCGAGAGATGCAGCTTTTTGAGCAAATTTCCGTATAGACTGTTCATCACAGGCATCTACGATCTGCGTTTCAACGTCATAACCGCTGTAAGTAAACTCATGGGAAACCCGCTCCAAAGCCTTTTCGCTGATGTCGCCCAGCAGTATTTTCTTTCCCGCAGCAATGCGGCGGACAATGGCGGTTCCCATACTGCCTGCACCTAAAAGCACAACAACTTCTTTGTTTTCATTCCTATCAAGTATCATTGCAAATTCCTCCGACCTTTAGCTGTTCCGGGTGTGGGATCCTCGGATCAACACGTTCAATTTTACAGTCCATAGTTACCTCCGTTTAAATATATTTATTATCTTCCAGCCATTCTGTCACGCTGTTTTTTGCACTTTCAGGATCCTCTTGTGCGGTACTTCTGCGGACGTCAAGACCGTTTCCTATGGTGGAATCGGGACAAAGTTCACCGATCGTCCTGTCTGTTCCCGAAAGTCCGCTGCCTGCGTGTGTACAGAACGGAATTATCGTCTTTCCCGAAAAATCATAACTCTGCAAAAAGACTTTGATGATCGTGGGCGTATTGCCCCACCAGATCGGATAACCGATGAAAATCGTATCGTAATCGTCCATGTTGTCCACAGTATCCGCGATCTCAGGAGGATCATCTTCCTCTTTGCGGGAGATGTCAAGAAGCCCGTCGTAAGTGGCGGGGTATTCTTCGGTAGATTCGATCTTGAACATATCTGCGCCTGTTGCCTCGGCAATCATTTCCGCTACGATCTCGGTGTTTCCCTTTTCAATAACGCCTACCTCATACTGCTCGCCGGCAAGAGAAAAGTATGCAACAAGGATATGACTGCCCGTTCCGGTTTCATCGGGAGTTGGTTCGGTTATCACTTCCGGATCTGTAACGGATATATCGGGTGTGTTTTCGCTTTGACGGCTATCTTCCGAATTGCTTTCGTTTGAACTGCTTTCACTTATAATATTTTCTGCTTCGCTGCTATTTGTCGCTCCGCTGCAAGCGGTAACTGTCATGCAAAGACAGGCACAAAGCCAGACTGACAATAATTTTTTCATAACGTCCTCCTACTTGATCAATATATTCCGATCCCATATTGACCGTAAACAGTCACTGCAAATTCTTTTATGTGTATTATATCGCTTGTGTAATTTCGTTTCCACATCATTTTTTCAGAAAAAGAGGCTTATGCCACATTCTTTGCAGAAATGCGGCTAATTACATTTGTGTTGACTTTTACACACATATGGTTTATAATAAAGATAATATAAACATCGGGAGGTATGGTCATGAACGACAAAGAAAAAGAAGATCTGCGGGTGATCCGCACAAAAGAAGCGATCCGCAGTACATTTGAAGAAATGATCTGCGAAATGGATTACGATAAAATTACAATAAAGGAACTGACGGAGCGGGCAAGAATCAACCGCAAAACATTTTATCTGCACTATAATTCTCTGGACGATCTTTTGCTTGAAATGCAGAACGAAATGGCAAAGAATTTCATTGAGCGCACTCAGGGACTGGAACGTCCCCGCGACATGGACAAGATAACGCGGGAATTCTTTATGGTGAGTGAAGGTTCCGGACAGCTTCACGAAAAACTGATGTGCAGCGGCAGTTATCACTACATCAGCCGCAAGATCACAAAAGAGATAATGTCCAAAACATGGGGTATGGACAGTGCAGAAAAGAAGATCGATCCATATATCCAGAACATCATTATAGCATTTGTTTCACAAAGTACCATTGAGATATATAAACAGTGGGTAAATGACGGTAAGACGATCCCGCTGGAAGAAATTATTGCTCTGACCACAAAACTTGTATGTAACGGCATAAACGGTCTTGCGCCCGAGTAAGGGAAGAGTGTTGTAGTAAAAATAGTGCAAAAAACTGTTTTTATGGCAAGAATAAAAAGAAAGCACAATTCAGAAGCTTAACAGTGTTTTCTCTTCCCGATGACAGTAAGACCGAGCAGGAACTTCGTCCGTTTTCACTTACTGGAGATTCTTTTCCAAAGATAATTGCCCGCAAGGACATACGCAAGAAATGGTATGATGGAACCGGAGTTTTGAATGTGGGAATAGTGGAATTTTTGCAGAATGAGGAGTTGGGGAATATTTCTGTTTGATATTCTTTGCACGAAAATTATGGGCAAGCGTACAGCTTTTCCATAATTTTTACCTGTTGAGATGTAATTGTTCTTACACGATATGCTAATTCTAATAATTGTAAATACGCCATAGCACACAAAATCATATTTTCGCGAGCTATGTTTTGCCTTTGATTGGTTTTAAGATTTTCCGGTATTTGTATGCAACATGATCGAAACAGATATTCGGTTTCATACATTGGCAATCGCCAAATTGGAAATATAATACAATAGAAGTTTACAATTCAAAGGCACATATTATCATATCTATTATTACCAATATCTAATATAATTTACAGGATTTGCTATCACTTTAAGCGGGCATTTTGGCAGCGAACATCTCTCCAAAAGAGGCTTCCTGATGCCCTCACGGCAAAAAAAAAAAAAAAAAAAAAAAAAAAAAAAATTGGATTTGCCAAAGCACTTTTGACTCGCGGTCGAGACGAGTTAGTTCATGCTTACTTTACAGTTGGAGCTAAATGCAAATGCCCATGTGCGACAAATTGGATATTTTATGAACGACGAAGTTGATAAAAATCCTGACATATGCTTTGATGCGTGTCAGGGCTTGCAGGATTTAGCGAGGGAACTTAGATCTACGACAAGGTCGAAAATCTTTTGTCAAAAACCTATCCTAATGGTGCAAGGGTAACTTATTCCTATGACGCGAATTACAATCTTACTTTCGAAACAAGCGCAAGCGGCGGAACTACAGCTTATGAATATGACAAAATCGGCAGAAATACCGCTATTATTGACGCGCTTGGCAACCGTACCGCTGTTCACTATGCAAACGGCTACACCACTACTTATGACTATGACCTTTTGAACCGTTTAATTCAACATGAAACACTTGACATTGACGGCAACCCTGTGGTACAATATATCTATACTCTTGGTACGGCTGGCGAGCATATTTCCGTTGTTGAACTTGATCGGACTATTGAATTTATAATGAAGTATCAAATGAAATAATTAACTTTATTTAAGGAGGATAACATAATGGGCGCATGGGGAACAGCTATTTTTTCTGATGACGAAGCCTGCGACGTTCGTACCGAATATAATGTGATGGCGGCATATATTGATGATGATGATGAACTTATTCTGCAAAAGATGAAAGAATATTTTCATGTCGAGAATACCGTAAACGATATGGACGCAGTTTTCTGGTATTCGCTTGCGGTATTGCAGACAAAGTATGGCAGACTTTGTGAAAAAGTCAAAAATAACGCTCTTGAATGTATAGACAAGCGTTATACTATGGACGGTTGGTTCGACAAAAAAGATAATTTGAAAAGAGAAAAAGTACTTTTGAATTTAAAGGATAAACTTATAGGCGAGCAATTGCCGCGTAGAAAAGTTTCCAAGCCAAAGCTGGAAAGAGCCATATGGCAAGAAAACGATATTGTAGCATATCATCTTGTCAACATAGTTGAAGATGAATATAGAAAGCCCTCTGATTATTGGTTTTACGGAAAATATATTCTGCTTAAAATTGTTAAAGTCGAAAAAAATCCTGCGTCTCATATAATGCCGGAACTTGCCTGCGATAAATATATGTACTGTTCCGTTTATGATTGGATAGGCGATGATATTCCCGATATAAGCATTGTTGATAACCTTAATTTTCACCCTATAGAATATAACGAAGCAAGAGACCAACATGACTACGTTGCGGGTATTTATTCAACTGTATTAAATCCGTCTTACAAAAGGAAACATGATGCGGTTGTAATAGGAAATGATACATCAGGTAAATTGCCGCCGAGGTTGGCAAAATATTCTTATAATGCTGATGTAATTGAATTTTTATTAAGCAGAATGCCTAAATTTACTCCTAATGAAATAGGCTACTATAATATTAATGGTATGCCTTAAAACTAAATTTATAATGCCGTCCTTAAAGTTTATTTTTTAGGACGGCATGATAATTGACATCAATAGTATATATACACACTTTGCATTGCAGGTGTACTAAATATCAAATTTAGTAATCAGCATTAAATCTATGAAAAGAGATGCTTACTATGGTATTTAACTTATCAAATATTGTATCTAAATTCAACGGCGAAAACTTAATATGGAAGGAATTTAAAAGCAGTACAATAATAAATGTTTGTTTTGAAAATAACATTATGTTAAAAATCATTTTTCTTACTGATAATGGGATTTACAGTATATTTAATAAAGTTGAATATAATAAAGATAAAGATGATTATTCACGCATATGTATAGAAAAAATTAATATGTTTCATTGTGATAATAAAACAAAATATTTTTTAGATGAAAAGATCCTTAAAGTTTTTTTGATTAGAGATAAAATTTCTTGGAACTTTAATAATGATAAGTGGATTGTTGTAAGTGATATTGGAGTTAAAATATATACAAAGTCCTTTGAGATAGTGATTTTAACAATTGATGATATGTCAACAAGAGTGGAATTATATTTTAAGAAAAATAATAATTATTTAATAGGAGATAAAATAAACTTCAATCAAAATCTTTTGGAACATTGGGCATTTAAAACAGATACTCCTACCTATTTAAAAAGATATAATTTAGATATTTAAATTTTTAATTAATATTTTTCACAAGTTTGTTGATATTTATAGCAAAGCTGTGGTACAAAATGAGCAAGATGAAGCTAAAGCAGATGTGATAGAGTGGCTTGATGAATTGAAATATACGAATTAATAAGGAGGAGAACTTATGATTTACAAAGATTTTCAAGATTTGAAATTATCTGCCTTGGGCATGGGCGCCATGCGTCTCCCGGTAATAGACGGAGATGATTCCAAGATAGATGAAGCAGCCGCTAAAGAAATGGTCGCTTACGCTATGGAACAGGGTGTGAATTATTACGACACCGCATGGGGCTACCATGACGGCAATTCGGAAATCGTTATGGGAAGAGCTTTAAAAGAATATCCGAGAGATCGCTTCTTTCTGGCTACCAAATTTCCCGGATATGATTTGTCCAATATGACAAAGGTGGAAGAAATTTTTGAGAAGCAGTTGGAAAAATGCCAAGTTGAGTATTTTGACTTCTATCTGTTCCACAATGTCTGCGAGATGAATATTGACGCATATCTGGACGAAAAGTATGGGATATATGACTACCTGATGAAACAGAAAGAAAACGGAAGGATCCGTCATCTCGGATTTTCAGCCCATGGAAGTTATGATGTGATGGAACGTTTCCTTGAGAAATACGGAAAGAGCATGGAATTTTGCCAGATACAGCTAAATTATCTGGATTGGAGTTTCCAAGACGCCAAGGCAAAGGTGGAGCTTCTGAAAAAATACCACATTCCGGTTTGGGTTATGGAACCGCTTAGGGGCGGTCGTCTGGCAGATCTTACAGATGAGGAAGAGGCAAAATTAAAATCCATGCGTCCCGATGAGAAGATCCCTGCTTGGGCGTTCCGTTTCCTACAGTCAATTCCTGAGGTGACTGTTATACTGTCCGGTATGTCTGACATGGAGCAGATGAAAGAAAATATCCTGACATTCCGTGAAGAAAAACCTCTTTCCGATGAAGAAATGAAAAATCTGCTGGCTATGGCGGATAAAATGGTACGGAAGATCGTTCTGCCCTGTACCGCCTGCCGTTACTGTGTGAGCCACTGTCCGCAGGAACTTGATATACCGACATTGCTGGCTTTCTACAATGAACATTGCTTCACCAATGGCGGATTTATCGCGCCGATGGCTCTGTCCTCGTATTCAAAAGACAAGCTGCCGAGTGCTTGTGTAGGCTGCAGAAGCTGCGAAGCCGTCTGTCCGCAGCAGATCAAGGTTTCCGAAGCTATGGCTGATTTTGCAGAAAAATTAAATATGTAAAGTTCATCGCCTGCGGTTTACTTTCGGGAAAAGTGACCGAGAAAACACGTTTCGAGGGGAATGATGTGCGGAAATTTGTACCGCAGCTCAGTGCGGAAAATCTAATTGCAAATCGCCCCGTGGAAACAGAACAGAATCCCACGTTCGCATTTACCAAACAGGATCGGTAAAGGATAAAATTTACAGATAGGAGAGATCACAATGAAACAAAATATCAAAAATACGGTTTTGGCGGCGATGTTTCTGGCAATCGGACTGGTGCTGCCGTTTCTGACGGGGCAGATACCCCGAATAGGCAGTATGCTCCTGCCGATGCACATTCCGGTATTCTTATGCGGGCTGATCTGCGGTTGGCAGTACGGCGCGGCAGTCGGGCTGATCACGCCGCTCCTGCGCTCGTTCATCTTCGGTATGCCGCCGCTTTACCCGACTGCGGTCGCGATGGCTGCGGAGCTTCTGACATACGGTCTTGTGGTCGGGCTGATGTATTCAAAATCCCGCTGGCAGTGCGTTATATCGCTTTATAGATCGCTTCTTGCGGCGATGATAGCGGGGCGCGCAGTCTGGGGCGTGACGGAAATAATCATACTCGGCATAGGCGGCGAGGCATTCACTTGGGAAGCCTTTATGGCCGGCGCGTTCCTCAATGCGATACCCGGAATTATAATCCAGCTCATACTCATTCCTACGATAATGGTCGCACTCAATCGGACGGGACTTGTCCGTTTTCACCGCATACAGCAATCGTCCGATACTGCGGAGAATTTAAGATGAGATTGCAGGTGCCGGACATCATTCCGGAAGAAATTCAGAGAATTTTACGAATAAATGCCGCTCCTCTGATCGCCGTGGACGGACGCTGCGCTTCCGGGAAAACTACTCTTGCGGCGCAAATGCAAAAGGTTTTGGACTGTAATGTTATTCACATGGACGATTTTTTCCTCCGTTCGGAGCAGCGAACTGAGGAACGGCTGCAGCAGCCGGGCGGCAATATTGATTGGGAGCGTTTTCGGGAAGAGGTGCTGACCCCTTTCAGAAACGGCGTTCCATTTTCCTATCGCCCCTACGACTGCCATACGCAAGACTTTCGGGAGCCTGTTCGGATCATACCTGATAGGCTCACAGTGGTGGAGGGCTCTTATAGCTGTCACCCGGAATTATGGGATCATTACGACCTGCATATCTTTCTATCCGTTTCACCGGATAAGCAGCTGCGCCGCATTCAGGCACGAAACGGACCTGACCAAGCGGAGGTTTTTCAGCAAAAATGGATCCCGCTTGAAGAACGGTATTTTGAAACGTTCCAAATTGCCAAAAGATGTGAGATTTGTTTTGATGAAAAAAGTTGGTGAGAATGCTC
Source organism: uncultured Clostridia bacterium (assembly GCA_947626755.1). Taxonomy (GTDB): domain Bacteria; phylum Bacillota; class Clostridia; order Oscillospirales; family Ruminococcaceae; genus RGIG8773. The sequence goes on along the minus strand of CANQTP010000032.1, from coordinate 18,720 downwards.
GGCGTAGTTCTAAATATCTGCAAACGGCATATGAATCGGGCAAAAAATTATAAAAACTCTGAAAGCCGTTACGCCTAAAACAAAGGTGTAACGGCTTTCCCATATAACAGCAAATCAACAGAACAAACCAATTAATTAAGTTTTAAGAAAAATTTTTAATTTCTATTGACATTTTGCATAAAAGTATGATATATTTGATGCAGTATAACTTGTGCTTATGGTTCATTTGGAGAAATTAGGCAGGCACTTATATTAACAAAGATTTTCGTGCAGATGCGCTGTCATATTTCTTTGGTAGCTTTCCTAAAATTTTCTGACGGCTCGATAAAGTTTGCCTTTGCAAGCAAGTCAGGGTAAACTTTGCGGTTCTTTTTTGAATTTGTAATGGCTTTTCTTTTGCGAGATATTATGCGGTGTTGCCTATGAAAGAATATGAGTTCACATATATGGGCAATTTTCAATTGGGACCATGTAATAATCAATCTCATTTACACGTGACATTTAATGATGGCGGATACTATAATCCGGATTTATCTATTTTTGTCGGAAAGGATGATATATTTGTTTTTGAAGATATGTAAACGAAAAAAAGTAATTGTTATTGTTATTTCTCTTGCTCTTGTTTTGTTTGCATTTGTTGTATGGATTTTATTTGATAAAATATTCATATATTCTGACCCAAGTACCACGACTATAGACAGACAGATAGTTGAAAGTGCATTAAATGATATGAAGTCAACACTAACTGAAAAAGACTATGAAATGATGTTGATAATAAGCAAGGATTGGGAAGAAAATACGGACGGCGAAAAGTATTTAGGAAATGTAAATAGTAATTTAAAGGTTGAAAATGGAAGAATGGCGGCTATTGATTTACGTAATTGCGGCTTCAAAAATCCACCAATGTCAATGATTATATATGAGAATGAGGTGGGAGTGAAATATATCAGAGACATTATTGAACCCGATACGGATAATCCATATCATGAAAAAGCAGAGTATGGTATATGTTACATTTACGATGATGATCCGTATAAATTTGTTGACGCTGATATTTTCCGTGCGTATGTTCCCTATTTTACAGAAAATATAAATTATCTTGAAAAGGTATATGATGATTTATATATTTATGTAATATATGCTGATCCGCTTGCATGATGTTGAAATTGTTTTGTCGTTTCTCAAAACTGAGAAACGGCATTTTTTGTAAATATGAAATGAAAAATTGTAACTTTCTACAAATTTTCAAAAATGTGGAAAAACCACACAAAAAACAATATTTATATGAACAGGGTATACAACTAATTTTAAAAAATTGTACACCTTATACCCGGACCAAATCAAAAAACGGCAAGCAGAATTGAAAAGCTGTTTGCCGTTTATTTTTATTGAAAATGTTTTGCTCCATGACGGAATATGTATAGCAAGCTTTCCGCCTTTTTCAATTTTATAATTTACCGTGAGATCATAAGGATAATCGGTTTTGCAGGAAAATTTCTACCGTTCTCAAAACTTACATTCCCGCCTGCAAACATATGACAAAAAATGCCGCCCGTGGGGGCGGCACAGCAAAATTATGATTCAAAAAGAACGGTATTTCCTTTTTACCGGAAAATATTTATTACTTCTTTGCCCTTTTTCTTGGCATATTCTGCGAATTTAGCGGAGTTGCTTACATTGTTTTTTATATATGTTACCAGAATGTCTCCGCGGTTCAGCATCCATTTATTCCGAAAATCTATCGCAAAACGTTTCGGCTTATTTTCAATTCCTTCCGGGTATATCGTATGCAGATAGTTTTCATCGTTATTTTGCGGAAGATATGCATATACAACATAATACTCTATATGCGGGAATTCTTTGCTCAATTCTTTCAGCACCGACAGTGCAAGACGGTCAAAATTGCCGTTATTTCCCACATAAAATTTAGTGACGTTTCTTTCTTTGATAAGTTTTTCTACAGTTTTATGCAGAATTTCCCTTACTGTATCGGGAGTATCTCTATGCCCGATGAAAGTGCAGATCATGTTAGTTTCCTCCAATTTTATACAACATTCAATGTATTTCTAAAGAATATGATACCACAATATATGTATTATTGCAAGAGGAATACATATATTGTGGTATAATGCAATTGTTGTATAAAGAAGTTTCGGAGGTGTTTCCATGAATTGTTACAGCCGTATAAGAGATCTGCGGGAAGATAGTGACTTGACGCAGGAACAGCTTGTGGAACTTCTTGATATGCATAAAACAACATATACAAACTATGAACAGGGAAAACATACCGTACCGTTGGATTTTGCAGTTGTCCTCGCAAAATACTATAACGTAAGCCTTGACTATATAGCCGGACTTACCAATGACAAGCGGGGATTTTCCCACAGCGACCTTACCCCGGAGCAAAAGAAACTTTTGCAGCTGATCGAAGATCTTTCTCCCGAAGAAAAGAAAAAGACCGTTTCATTTCTGAGAGCGGTCATTGATATTATAAAACAACAAGGCTGAGCCTTGACCCATTCAGGGTTTGTTTTGCTATCCTCTGCCTAAGTATAATGTGTGGCAGGGCAAAGCACAGTCTACAAACAAAGATCCCGCCTATATAGGCGGGAATTTTTGTTAATAAGCGTTACTGCACTATCTCAACTCTCAACTCTTAACTCTTAACTTTCAACTCTCATACTTTTGTAAATTTAACTTTAATTTATTTAAAGGTTCAGTCATTTATAATATTGTATTTTGAAATAAGAGCAGGGTCTGACTTTATAAGTGAGAGCATACGTCTTGCAGGACCTATGGGCTTATTTGTCCCATGCTCCCATGCTTCAACGGTCTTGACGGAAACTCCGAACACTTCCGCAAACAGCGATTGAGTCAGACCTGCGGAACAGCGGATATTCCGTATTTCTTCCGATGAAATATCAGGTATCGGAGTAACAGATAATCTGACAGTTTTGGCGTTTATACGTCCGTTTTCGTGGTCTGCCGCTTCCTGCAAGCCTGTCATAATGCTTTCAAATAAGTTCATACTACCGTTCTCCTTTCTTGTTTTCAAGTGTTTTCTTGAGATATTCGACCGATCGTTTGATAGAATTACATTCTGCTTTTGTAAGAGTATCTTTGTTATTTTTTGCATATGCGGTTATAAGATACAGTTTTTCATAAACAAGGAAATCTACATAGATTATGCGGATGCTTCCGCGCTTACCGCGATTTTTCAATGCAAATCTCATTTTACGTACACCGCCGGTATCTTGTATAACTTCGCCTGCTAACGGGTCGTTAAGCAATTCTAATTGAAGATTTTTAAGTTCATCATCTGACAAACCAAGCTGCTTCCACTGTTTTTCAAATTCCGGAAGCAGTATAAACTCTCTGCACATTTATTGTCACCCATATATATTATACCCTATTAAATAGCAGTTGTCAATATAAATTTTTAAACCCTTATAATGCGTAATTAAAGAGTTAAGAGTTGAGAGTTGAGATATTGCAGTAACGCTTATTAACAAAAATTCCCGCCTATATAGGCGGGATCTTTGTTTGTAGATTGTGCTTTGCCCTGCCACACATTATACTTAGGCAGAGGATAGCAAAACTTTGCCTGAAAATGCCCGCGGGGGCTTCTCCGCCTCAGCCTGCTCTCAACTCTCAACTCTTAACTCTCAACTCTGGAGCAAGGCTCCCCCGCCGACGCCTGTTCACATATGCGTTTCCGCGTTTCAAGGACTTCGGAAGGCGGCACGGAAAATTCGTCTATTCCCGCATTCAGAAGCCATTCTGTCATGGCGGGATCGCTGCCGAGATCGCCGCATATGCCGACTTTAATGCCTGCCGCATGAGCGTTTTCGGCGGTGATCTTTATCATTCTTTTTACGGCTTCGTGATGCGGATCGTAGAATTTTTCAACAGCGGGATTCATTCGATCCGCAGCAAGAGTGTACTGCGTAAGATCGTTGGTGCCTATGCTGAAAAAGTCAACTTCCTTTGCAAGAATGTCGCTTATCATCACCGCAGCGGGAGTCTCTATCATTATCCCGATCTCCAGATCCTCGTCAAAGGCTGTTCCCATTATCCGAAGTTCGTTCTTTACTTCTTTGATTATTTCCTTTATCATTTTCACTTCTTTTAGGGAAATTATCATGGGGAACATTACCGCAAGCTTTCCGAATGCGGACGCTCTGAAAATTGCCTTTAGCTGCGTTTTGAAAATGTCTTCACGTTCAAGGCAGATACGTATCCCGCGGAATCCCATGGCAGGGTTGTCCTCATGAGCAATGGCAAAGCAGTCGGACTTCTTGTCTGCGCCTATGTCAATGGTGCGGATAATAACTTTCCTGCCGTTCATTGTTTCTGCCGCACTGCGGTAAACTTCAAACTGTACTTCTTCGGAAGGAAGTCCTCCGCATTCCATGAATAAGAATTCCGTCCTGAAAAGACCTATCCCTTCCGCATCGTTTCCCACAGCGGTCTCAAGGTCGGATACCGAGCTGATATTTGCATTTACGGGAACTTTCTTTCCGTCTGCCGTAACAGTTTCCCTGCCGATGAATTCTCCTGCAAGCTCGCGGCGGCGTTCGGCGGCGGAACGTTTCCTTTCCGCGTCTTCCATTATCTGCGGCGTTGGGTCTATGTAAATTATCCCTTCCGTTCCGTCAACAACGGCAAATTTTCCGTCACATTCGGGAGTAAGTTCTCTGCCAATGCCTATGACTGACGGGATCCCCATTATCCTTGCAAGTATCGCCGTATGCGACTGGGAAGAACCTCTTGCGGTAACAAACGCAAGAACATTGTCCCTGTCCATTCTGAAAGTTTCGCTTGGGGTAAGGTCGTAAGCGCAGATTATACGTTTCCCGCTGCAAAATTTTTTCTCGCTGCTTCCAGAAAGGCAGCGGATCACTCTTTGAGAAACGTCGCTCACATCGGTGGAGCGGGCGCACATATAGTCGTCCGACATAGCCGAGAGCATTGCCGCAAAGTTGTCCGAAGCAACGGCAACGGCGTATTCCGCATTGACTTTCTGGGAAGTTATGATATTTTCAATTGCGTTATTATAATCGGTATCATCAATAAGAGCGCGCTGTATCTCGAAAATTTCCGCGCTTTCCTTTCCCAGTTCGGGAAGTGCTTTTTCGTACATTTCAAGAAGCTGAGCCTTTGCGGCAGACTTTGCCTTTTCAACGCGTTCAAGCTCATATACGGGGTCTTGTATTTTTTTATAGGAAATTTCGGGCGCGGAACTTCCGAAGTAGGAAATGACCCCGATAGCGATCCCGGGGCAAGCGCCCTTGCCTTTTAATTTCATCATGAAAACAGCCTGCGAACGGATCGCGCCCGCCGCAGTTCCCTCCTTTCGCGGTGAAGGTCGGCATCAGATGAGGGAATATAAAAATTCCTTTAATAATATTATACAACACAAAAATCGTTAAGTCAATGATTATAAGAAAGAACTGTAAAAAAATTTTCCTTGCGGAAAAAATTATTATGTGATATAATATTATTTGAAAATTTTCATTATCTTCTGCGGAACGGGTGAAGTAAATATCATTTTTTCTTCGGTGTACGGGCGGATAATTTCCAGCCGCCCCGCATGAAGGCAAAGCCTGTGTACGGGATTGGTCTTTGCACCGTATTTCTTGTCGCCTGCAATGGGAGTCCCGAGCCCGCTGAGATGCGCGCGGATCTGATTTTTCCGTCCTGTTTCTATGTTAATGTCAAGCAGGGCATATTCATCATTCTTTTTGCGGACTTTGTAATTTGTTACGGCAAATTTTCCGTCTCCCATTTTTGCGGGATAAACGAGGTGGCTTTCCGTTTCGCGGAGATAATTTTCGATCCTGCCGCTTTCGGGCTGCGGAACGCCTTCGGTAACGGCAGTGTAGCCGCGGAATTTTGCAATGCTGTCCCAGTTGTCCTGAAGCGCGTGCTTGATGTTTTCGCTTTTTGCAAAAATTATTATTCCCGACGTTTCACGGTCAAGACGGTGGACAACAAATATTCTGTTCCGGCTGTTCTTTCCGCGGACGTATTCCATTGCAAGATGGTATGCGGTGATGTTCCGTTCTTTTTCATTTGCAATGGCAAGCATTCCCGCGGGTTTGTCAATGACAAGCAGTTCATCGTCCTCAAAAATAATTTTCAGATCGGAAACGGGAGCTTTGCTGTATGCGGGGGTAAAATTTCCGATAGTCACCGTTTGCCCTGCTTTCAGGGGATAGTTGTACTTTGTGACGATCTTTCCGTCCACGGAAACGAGCTTGTGTTCAAGTTCGGATTTTACTTTTCCCTTCGGACGCTGCGGTTGGGCTCCTACAAGGAATTTCAGAAGTTCCGACGGCTCATTTACAGTGAAAACCATGTCTTTTTTATCCTGTTTCATAAAATATCCTTTCTTACGGAGAATTTAAAATGAAGAAAATACTATCCGCAATTTTAATATCGGCATTTGCTTTTTCCGCCTGCGGAAAAACGGAAAAACCGCAAAAAAATTCCTTTTTTGCAATGGACACTTATATGTCCGTTTCGGTCTATGGCGGAAACGCTTCGGAAGCGGCGGAAAAAGTTTCCCAAAAAGTAAAGGAACTTGATCTGCTTTGGTCTGTCACAAACGAAAGCAGCGAGATCTCGGCGATCAATAAAAACGGCGGGGAAATGACGGAAATAAGCGCGGAAACGGCGGAAATTTTAGAAAAAGCTCTGGAAATTTCCAGATTTACAAACGGCGCACTTGACTGTACAATATATCCCGTTCTTTCGGAATGGGGATTTACAAACGGAAATTATAAGATCCCCGAAAGCGGAAAAATTTCCGAACTTCTTGCGGGAGTGGGGTATGAAAAAATTTCTCTGAGCGGCAGTTACGTCACCGTTCCAAAGGGAACGGAAATAGACCTCGGCGCGATAGGAAAAGGACAGGCAAGCGAGATCGCCGCAGAGATCCTGAAAGAAAACGGCGTTACTTCCGCGCTTCTTGATCTTGGCGGAAATATCCGCACCATAGGTGTGAAGCCCGACGGGACACTCTGGAAACTCGGCTTGCGGAGTCCGTTTGCAAAAGACAGTTTCGGCATACTCGAGATCGGAGAATGCGCCGTTGTTACATCGGGCGGATATGAACGGTATTTCATCGGAGACGACGGAAAAACTTACTGCCATATCCTTGATCCGAAAACAGGCAGACCTGCCGAAAGCGGACTTGCTTCGGTGACAATTGTCGGAAATGACGGCGCATTGTGTGACGGACTGTCCACTGCAATGTATGTTCTCGGAGCGGAAAAAGCGGCAGAACTCTGGAAACAGCGTGACGATTTTGAAATGATACTTGTTTCCGATGACAGAAAAGTCCTTGTTACCGAAGGTCTGCGGGAAAATTTCTCCCTGACTGCGGAATATGCGGATATGGAAGTTGAGATAATAGAAAGGTAGAAGATGTCCGTTATCTGCCTTGACAGAAACGGAACACTGTGTTATAATTTCCCTTGTGAAGATCGGAAGGTGAATTTTATGTGGCTTTTATTTGCAGTGCTTTCATCGGTTTTTGCGGCTCTGACTTCGATACTTGCGAAGATCGGCATTGACGGCGTTGACTCGAATCTTGCAACTGCTGTGAGAACTGCGGTCGTAGTCCTGCTTGCGTGGGTAATTGTGTTTCTGACAGGCGCGCAGGGCGGAATTGCCGACATCAGCAGAAAAAGCTGGATATTTCTGATACTTTCGGGACTTGCCACAGGTGCTTCGTGGATATGCTATTACAAAGCGCTTCAGATGGGAGAAGTTTCAAAAGTCGTTCCCATCGACAAAATGAGTACCGTTCTTACGCTGATACTTGCGTTTGTGTTCCTGCATGAAAAATTCACCGCAAAGTCACTTATCGGCTGTATTCTTATAACAGCGGGTACGGTTTTCATGATATTATGATCATGGAGGGAAATTTTTATGACAGAAAGAGAAAAAGCCGCTGCGGGCTATCTCTACAATGCAAATTTTGACAGGGAAATTATTGAGACTATAACCGCCTGCGGCGATCTTTGCTATGAATACAATATGATAAGACCGTCTGACAGCACCGCTCGGACGGCGCTTCTGAGAAAAATTTTAGGAAAAATGGGGGAGAATGTAATTGTAAACTCTCCGTTTCAGTGCGACTACGGCTGCAATATCTCCGTAGGCGACTTTTTCTTTATGAACCACAATTGCCAGATACTGGACGGCGGAAAGGTAACGTTCGGGAACCACGTTTTCATTGCTCCCAACTGCGTTTTTACAACAGCGGAACACGCCCTTGACGCCGAACAGCGCAACGAAGGTCTGGAAGCCGCGCTTCCCATAACAGTGGGCGACAACGTCTGGATAGGCGCGGGAGTTATCGTCCTCGGCGGAGTTACCATAGGGGATAACACCGTTATCGGCGCGGGAAGCGTTGTTACAAGGGATATTCCCTCGGGAGTAATTGCCGTCGGATCGCCTTGCAGGGTAATGCGTGAGATCACCGAAGCGGACAAGTATAAATATCCTATTTATCAGGGCGAGTGAAGATCATTTCACCCTTATGAACAGCGGCTGCTTGGCGTCTGTCACCGCATTTGTGACGGCGTTTATCTCGGCTTCGGAGCTTTCGGGAGACTTTATACGTTCCCGCTCGTTCATGGACTTCTTTAAGGCGGTTTCTTCCAGAAAACGTACATAGTCCTCATGCTTTTTCATGAGAAGTTTCAGCTTTCTGCGGCGGGCAAGGCGGTATTCGTAAGCCTGCTGCTGTTCACGCCTGATCTCCTCGCGGCGTTTGCGGCGCATTTCCTGTATATCCTTGCAGCTTCGCTCGGAAAGAAAATCGTCTACCGACTTTTGGAACGAATCTCTGTTCTTCTCTGCGGAAATGTCCGTACCTGCGGCATATTTTGCAGCTTTTGCCTTAGCTTTTACAATGCTTTCCGAAGAAACGGAAAAATTTACCTCCATAGCGTTTACCCCCTATAATGAAAAACCGCGCCGACTTTAAAAGCGCGGCGCGGTTTTAAGTATCGCAGATCATTCAGCCTTAGGAGCTGATACGGGACAAGTGTCTGCACAAGCACCGCAGTCGATGCAAGCACCCGCGTCGATAACGTACTTGCCATCGCCCTCGGAAATTGCGTTTACGGGACATCCGTCTGCGCAAGCACCACAGCTGATGCAGTCATCGGAAATTTTGTATGCCATCTGAAGCACCTCCATTAAGTATTCGGGAAAATTCCCTATATACTATTGTAACATATTTTTTGAAAAAAGCAAGATGTATTTAAGATAATTTTTAATTTTTTTGTGAAACACTTGAAATCGGCTGAAGAATTTGGTATAATTAACAGGTAAGATTTTTATCCGTTTCCGATCCTTTGAGGAGGGCTTGTCAATGCGTGGTTTTTCCTGCCGTTTGACCGTTTTTTCCTACCTTTCCTCGCCGTCTATGGGAATTTATTCCTGTCGCGGCGGCTTTGCCGTATCGGAATATAAGTGTATCTGTAAGCTGTGATATACCTTCACAGCTTTTTTGTTTTTAAAAAATTCATGTCGGAGGTATTTTATGTTAAAAAAAGTTGCTGTTATCATGGGAAGCGACAGCGATATCCCCGTTGTCAAAGCTGCGGTCGCCGAACTGAAAAACTACGGAGTTCCCTATGAAGTACATATCATGTCCGCGCACAGAACTCCGGAAATGGCGTCAGAATTTGCCGCAAATGCCGCAAAGAACGGCTTCGGCGTGATAATCTGCGCTGCGGGAATGGCTGCGCATCTTGCGGGGGTAATTGCTGGGCATACCATTCTGCCTGTTATCGGAATTCCCATAAAATCAACGTTTGACGGACTGGACGCGCTTCTTGCAACTGTCCAGATGCCCTCGGGAATACCCGTTGCCACAGTTGCGGTGAACGGCGCAAAGAATGCCGCTATCCTTGCGATTCAGATGCTTGCGTTAAACGATGAGGGTCTGACCGAAAAGCTGCTGAAAGCCAAGCAGGACATGATAGACGGCGTTATCGAGAAGGATAGGAAGCTTCAGGCTTCGATCGATGACATTCTCAACGCAAAGTAAGGTTTTGCCAATGAAAAAGAACTATTCTGCGATACTTTTCGATCTTGACGGAACACTTACCGATTCGTCTCCGGGAATACTTGGCTGCGTAAGATATGCCCTTGACAAAATGGGACGAAAAATTCCCGAAGAAACGCTGCTGAAGGGATTTCTCGGACCTCCGCTTGCAGATTCCCTTACAAAATACTGCGGAATGACCCTTGAAGAAGCCGAAAAAGCTGCTTGGATCTACAGGATAGCTTATGATGATAAATGTCTCACCGAAAATTCACTTTTTGACGGGATATATGAGCTTCTGGAACAGCTGAAAGCCGCAGGAAAGCTTCTTGGAGTTGCGACCACAAAGCCCCTTGTTACGGCGGACAGGATATTGGAGCATTTCGGGATAAAAAAGTTCTTTGACGCGGTCTGCGGTGCTGCTCCCGACGGCTCGGGCGGCGAAAAAGCGGGAATTATCCGCAATGCCATGAAAGAACTGGGAATTTCCGATAAAGGACAAGTCCTGATGATAGGGGACAGGCTTTACGACATCAACGGCGCAAAAACCGTTGGGATCGACTCCGCAGGAGTGCTTTTCGGATACAGCAGCCCCGGCGAACTTGAAGAAGCAGGCGCTGACTATCTTTTCGGAAGTCCGCAGGAGATCGCGGAGTTTATACTAAGTTAAAATTAATTTGATATAAAATCATAGGAGGAAACTATTATGGAAAATATTGTTAAAGGCGAACAGCTCTACGAGGGCAAAGCAAAGAAAGTTTTTGCAACAAACGATCCCGATCTTGTTATCGTTGACTACAAGGACGATGCAACGGCTTTCAACGGCGAAAAGAAAGGCACTATCCGCGGCAAGGGCGTTGTAAACAACAAAATGACCAACTATATGTTCGGTCTGCTTGAAAAGGAAGGAATTCCCACACATCTCGTAAAGGAGATCAGCGACAGGGAAACTATCGTCAAGAAAGTTGAGATCGTTCCTCTGGAAGTCATTGTAAGAAATGTTGCGGCAGGCTCTTTCTCCAAGAAGCTGGGCATTGCAGAGGGAACTCCTCTCAAACAGCCTACTCTGGAATTCAGCTATAAGAATGACGAACTGGGCGATCCCTTCATAAACAGCTATTACGCTCTCGGTTTAGGTCTTGCAACTCAGGAGGAGATCGATACCATTTCAAAATATGCCTTTGCGGTAAACAGCTTTATGCTGAAATTCTTCAAGGAACATAACATCGACCTTATCGACTTCAAGATAGAATTCGGAAGATTCCACGGAAAAATTCTCCTCGCGGACGAAATTTCTCCCGATACCTGCCGTTTCTGGGACAGCACCACACATGAAAAGCTTGACAAGGACAGATTCCGCAGGGATATGGGCGGCGTTGAAGAAGCCTATCAGGAAATGATGAAGAGAATTTTCGGCGAATAATTACTTTGGAGAGTGAGTTATGGGCGGATTTTTTGGAGCAGCGTCTTTACGCGACTGCATAAGTGACGTTTTTTTCGGAACAGACTATCATTCGCATCTGGGAACACGGCGCGGCGGCATGACTTCCTATTCACCCGAACTGGGATTTCAGCGGAATATCCACAGTATCGAGAATTCGCCGTTCCGCACAAAGTTTGAAAAGGATATTGAGACCATGCGGGGAAATCTTTGTATCGGCTGTATAAGCGATACCGACCCCCAGCCTATCCTGCTCCGCTCAAAGCTTGGGATCTATGCTGTCTGTACGGTGGGGATCATCAACAATGCCGCCGATATACAGACGGAGTTCCTTGACAACTGCTTTGCAAGTTTTGAAACCATGAGCAGCGGAAAAGTAAATTCCGGTTCACTTGTGGGCGCGCTGATTTCACAGAAAAGCTCCTTTGTGGAGGGAATACGCTACGCACAGGAAAAAGTTGACGGAACAATTTCCCTTATGATACTTACCGAGGACGGGATAATCGCCGCAAGGGATAAAAATGGACGACTTCCCATAATTGTTGGAAAACGTGAGGACGGGTACTGCTTTTCCTTTGAGTCTTTCGCGTTCCAGAAACTTGGTTACGAAACTTACAAGGAACTTGCCCCCGGAGAGATAGTGAAGATAACTCCCACAAGCTGCGAAGTTCTCAGCCCCGGCGGCAAAGATATGAAGATATGTACATTTTTATGGACATATTACGGCTATCCGAATTCAATTTATGAGGGCGTTACCGTTGAGACCATGAGAACGCGCAACGGCGAGATAATGGCGGAATCTGACATCAAAAACGGCACACTTCCCGATGTGGATTACGTCTGCGGCGTTCCCGATTCGGGAATACCGCACGCGATAGGCTATTCCAACAGAAGCGGCATACCCTTTGCAAGACCGTTCATAAAGTACACTCCCACTTGGCCGCGGAGTTTCATGCCCCAGAACCAGACCATGCGCAACCAAGTGGCAAAAATGAAGCTTATCCCGGTGCATGAACTTATTGAGGGCAAAAAGCTGCTTTTTGTGGACGACAGTATCGTCCGCGGTACCCAGATGCGCGAAACGGTGGAATTCCTTTATTCCAACGGAGCAAAGGAAGTACATATGCGCTCGGCTTGCCCGCCTATAATGTACGGCTGCAAATACCTGAATTTTTCAAGAAGCACATCGGAGCTTGACCTTATTGCAAGACGTATAATTGACGAACTTGAAGGCTCGGAAGGCGTAAAATATATAGAGGAATACAGCAGTTCTTCCACCGAAAGAGGAAAACGGCTCCGCGACGAGATATGCAGGCGGCTGAAACTCACTTCGCTGGAATTCCAGTCTCTTGAGGGAACCGTCAAGGCGGTAGGACTGCCCGAATGTAAGCTTTGCAGCTATTGCTGGAATGGAAAGGAATGATCGGTGATGTTTGACAGCTTACATGAAGAATGCGGCGTCTTTGCGGTCTATTCTGACAAGACCACGGACGTTGCAATGACTGCATACATAGGCTTGTATGCTTTGCAGCACCGCGGGCAGGAATCCTGCGGCATTGTGGTAAACGACAGAGGAGTTTTTTCACATCATAAGGATCTGGGACTTGTACATGAAGTTTTTGACAAGGACACCCTTGCAAATCTTGGACAGGGAAATATTGCCATAGGACACGTCCGCTATTCCACAACGGGAAATTCCAATCGCTCAAATGCACAGCCGTTGGTGGTTCGCCATATGAAAGGTCCTCTTGCCATTGCACATAACGGAAATCTTGTGAATGCTCGGGAACTTCGTGAGGAATACGAACTGAAAGGCGCGATCTTCCACAGCACCAACGATACGGAAGTTATTTCCTACGCCATAACCGAACAGCGATTGAAGCAGCCTTCCATTGAAGAAGCGGTGGAAAAAGCCGTGGGACGGCTTCGGGGAGCGTTTTCGATAGTGGTAATGTCCCCGAAAAAGCTTATTGCCGCAAGAGATCCTTTCGGTTTCCGTCCGCTTTCGCTTGGAAAACTGGGAGACGGGGCATATGTAGTCTCTTCGGAGACCTGCGCATTTGACAGCGTGGGAGCGGAATTTATCCGCGACCTGCTGCCGGGAGAGATAATTGTTATCGACAGTGACGGCGTTCGCTCAATAAAAACCTACTGCGGAACGGAGAAAAGCAGATTCTGCGTGTTTGAATATGTTTACTTTGCCCGTCCCGATTCCGTAATTGAGGGCGCAAGCGTTCACAGGGCAAGGCTTCGGGCAGGAGAATTCCTCTGGAAAGAACACCCTATTGACGCGGACGTGGTAATAGGCGTTCCCGACAGCGGACTTGACGCTGCGCTTGGACTTTCCCGCGCTTCGGGAATACCCTACGGCGTGGGATTTATAAAGAATCGTTACGTTGGCAGAACGTTCATTCAGCCTACGCAGGCGGAACGGACAAATTCTGTCAAGATAAAACTCAATGTTGTGAATGACACGGTAAAGGGCAAGCGGGTCATTCTTGTGGACGACAGTATCGTCCGCGGGACAACTTCAAAGCGGATAGTAAATCTTATCCGTGAAGCGGGAGCAAAGGAGATCCATGTGAGAATTTCCTGTCCGCCGTTTACAAATCCATGCTTTTTCGGCACGGACATCGACAGCAAGGAAAATCTCATTGCCTGCAAGATGTCGGTGGACGAAATTTGTCGGGAGATCGGCGCGGATTCCCTCGGCTATCTCAGCGTTGAGGGCGTTAATAAAATTGCGGGAGACGAGGCAAAATGCGGATTCTGCGACGCCTGCTTCACGGGAAATTACCCCTGTGACGTTCCCAAGGAAATGCCGAAGGATAAGTTTGAATTCAAGATAGAAAATTAAAGATTGGAGAATGACAATGAAAAGTTTTTCTGATAGCTACAAACAGGCGGGCGTTGACGTTACCGCAGGTTACAAGGCTGTTGAACTGATGAAATCCCACGTTGCGCGGACCATGACCAAGGGCGCGCTTTCGGGAATAGGCGGTTTCGGCGGACTGTTCGAGCTTGACATGACAGGCATTAACAAGCCTGTGCTTGTTTCGGGAACGGACGGTGTTGGGACTAAGATAAAGCTCGCGTTCATTATGGACAGGCACAACACCGTGGGAATAGACTGCGTTGCCATGTGCGTTAACGACATTATATGCTGCGGTGCAAAACCCCAGTTCTTCCTTGACTATATCGCCTGCGGAAAGAACGTTCCCGAAAAGATAGCGGAGATAGTTTCGGGCGTTGCGGAGGGCTGCGTTCAGGCAGGCTGCGCACTTATCGGCGGCGAAACTGCGGAGCACCCCGGTCTTATGCCTGATGATGAATACGATCTGGCAGGATTTTCCGTGGGAGTTGTCGATAAGGACAAGATAATCGACACTTCCTCTCAGAAAGCGGGAGACATTATGATCGCCATAAAGTCAAGCGGAGTTCATTCAAACGGCTTTTCGCTTGTAAGAAAGGTTTTCACCGTAAACGAGCAGAATCTTGCCCGCCATCAGTCGGATATAGGCATGACTTTAGGCGACTGTCTTATGACTCCCACAAAGATATATGTCAAGGCGATAACTGCGCTTCTTGACGCGGTCAAGGTAAAATCCATAAGCCACATTACAGGCGGCGGATTTTATGAAAATATCCCCCGTTCGCTGCCTCACGGAATTTCCGCAAAGATCGCGCGTTCGGATGTTCAGGTGCTGCCGATATTTGACCTTATTGCAAAAACGGGAAAAATTCCCGAGAGAGATATGTTCAATACATTCAACATGGGCGTGGGAATGTGCGTTGTAGTTGACAAGAACGACGCAGACAAAGCAATAGAAGTTATCAGAACAGCAGGTGAACAGGCGTATGTCCTCGGTGAACTTGTTGAAAGCGAAGAGGGAGTAATTATCTGCTGACGGAGGGCGGAACATATGAAAAATATAGTTGTCCTTGTTTCGGGCGGCGGAACGAATTTGCAGGCGCTTATTGACGCGGAAAAGCGGGGAGATATAAAAGGCGGGAAGATAACCTGCGTTATTTCTTCAAAAGCGGACGCATATGCCCTTGAACGTGCAAGGAAGAACGGCATAAAAACGGTAACGCTGGTGCGGAAGGATTTTCCCGATGTTCACGAATACAGCAAAGCCATGCTTGAAACGCTTGAAAATGAACACGCAGATCTGGTAGTCTATGCGGGATTTATGACTATTCTGGACGAAACCGTCTGTCGGGCATATCCGAACAAGATGATGAACGTTCACCCTGCGCTGATACCGTCTTTCTGCGGAAAAGGCTTTTACGGGCTGCACGTTCATGAAGCCGTTCTTGAAAAAGGCGTAAAGGTCACGGGCGCAACGGTGCATTTTGTAACGGAAGTCTGTGACGGCGGTCCTATAATCCTGCAGGACACCGTTCCCGTTCTGAACGGCGATACTCCCGAGATCCTGCAAAAGCGGGTCATGGAAAACGTGGAGTGGAAAATTCTCCCGAAAGCCGTGGCACTGTTCTGCGAAGATAAGATACGGGTGGAAAACGGCAGGGCATATGTTGACGAATAACGAAAGGAACAGTTATGGACTACAGAACAATTAACAAAAACAGAGCGGACGAGATACTTGCGGCAATTGACAGAGGGTATTTTTCGGATAGTAAAATACCCATAGGAAATATCAAAGCTCCCGAGGTGTGGAACTCGGAGCTTCTCGACAGGCTTAAAATTGAACCGAAGTCGGGAGACCCTATAATTACGGTCACGGGAAATTCCGCAGTTGACGATCTCATCAAGCTGAACGAAAAATATCCCGACAGTAAGATCGGACTGCTGAACTTTGCGTCAAGTCATTCTCCGGGCGGAGGATTCATAAGAGGTGCAATGGCGCAGGAAGAAGCACTTTGTCAAGCTTCTACACTTTACATTCAGCTGAAAGGTTCGGGACTGTACGAACTTAACAGGGTTGCAAGAGACGGCATTTACACTGATAATATGGCAGTTTCCGAAACAAAGTTTCTGAGAGACTCCAAGTATATATGGCTGCGGAAAGCGGTCACGGCGGCAGTTGTCACATCTGCGGCTGTAAATGTGGGCAGAGTTGACCGAGGAAGAGAAAACCTTGTTGCTCCTGCAATGAAGGGGCGAATGGATAAGATAATAAAGCTTTTTGCGGAAAGCGGCTGCGATGTTCTGATACTCGGTGCTTTCGGCTGCGGCGTTTTCGGGAATGATCCCGGATTTATTGCGGAGCAGTGGAAAACGCTCACAGACAAGTACGGCGGATATTTTACCGAAATATGCTTTTCGGTAATGTCGTTCAGGGACAAGACGAATTTTAATGTTTTCAGAAAAACTTTCGGGGAATAATTATATTATGAATGAAAAAATATTTTCCGGGAAAGCGGAAATTTACAACAGGACAAGACCGTCATATCCGCGGGAAGTCGTTGATTTCCTTTACGACAGGACTAAGTCGGAAAACGTAGCGGACATAGGCGCGGGAACGGGCATTTTTACAAAATGTCTGTTTACAAGATTCAAAAAAATAACAGCCGTTGAACCAAATCCTGATATGCTTTCCGTTCTGCGGGAGAATGTTCCCTTTGCGGAGATCGTAAACGCTGCCGCCGAAAATACGGGACTTCCCGCAAACAGCTTCGGGCTTGTGACGGCGGCGCAGGCTTTTCACTGGTTCGACAGCGGCAAATTCAAGGAAGAATGTAAAAGAATTCTTACGCTTGACGGACGGCTTGCAATTATCTGGAACACCCACGGAAAAAGCGATCTCCGAACGGAGCGTGACAGGATATTTGAAAAATACTGCGGAATGAGCGACAGCGTTAAAATTTCAAAATGCGGCAGATATGGCAGCAGTTCTTTTCCGGAAAGTAAATATTTTTCGGAAGTGGAAACATTCTGCGCGGATAATCCCATGATTTTTGATGAGGAGCATTTCATCGGATATTCGCTGTCACATTCCTATTCGATAAAAAGCGACCACCCGGATTATGAAAATTTCATTGCCGAACTTCGGGAAGCGTTTTACAAATTCAGTCATAACGGCATTGTAAAAATGCCGCAGAATACAGTTTGCTATTTAGGAAAAATTTAGGAGGAATCAGCATGATTACAAAAACTATCGCGGAAGAACTTAACAGCATGGACTACCACGGACGCGGAATTATGATCGGTAAGTCCGCAGACGGAAAACACGCTGTAACAGCGTATTTCATCATGGGCAGAAGCGAAAACAGCCGCAACCGCGTTTTCGTTGAGGACGGCGAGGGAATAAGGACTCAGGCTTTCGATCCCTCTAAAATGACCGATCCCCACCTTATAATTTATGCGCCCGTCCGCGTTATGGGCAGCAAGACAATTGTCACCAACGGCGACCAGACGGACACAATTTACGACCTTATGGACAAGCAGATGACTTTTGAGCAGTCTCTCCGTACCCGTGAATTTGAGGACGACGCTCCGAATTTCACTCCGAGAATTTCGGGAATTATCCACCTTGACGATGGGAAAATGAATTTTGCAATGTCCATTCTGAAAAGCGCGGACGGCGACAGCAGTTCCTGCCAGAGATATACATATGCTTACAGCAACCCCATTGCAGGCAAGGCAAAGTTCATTCACACCTATTCGGGCGCGGGAAATCCTCTGCCCAGCTTTGAGGGCGAGCCCAAGAACATAGAACTTCCCGATGTTTCCATTGACGAAATGACAAAGCTTATCTGGGATAACCTCAACGCCGACAATAAAGTTTCACTTTTCGTAAGATATATCGACCTTGACACCGGAAAATACGAATCAAGAATCGTAAATAAAAATAAATAAAAATTGGCAGGCTGAGCCTGCACCCTTTCAGGCATTATTTGGTTATTTCCCGACTAAATATACCGTGCATTAAGTAAAGTTAGATCTGCAAAAGATTTGAGAGCAGGGAAACAAGCGTTACTGCAACATCTCAACTCTTAACTCTCAACTCTCAACTCTCTACGCTCAAATATTAAATCCAAACTCTAAATTAATTAAGGAGGAATTTAAAATGGCAAATGAAATGCTTTTAAAATACGGCTGCAACCCAAACCAGAAGCCGTCAAGAGTTTTTATGGCAAACGGCGGGGAACTTCCCATTGAAGTCCTTAACGGAAAGCCCGGATATATCAATCTTCTGGACGCTTTCAACGGCTGGCAGCTTGTGAACGAACTGAAAAAGGCAAC
>CANQTP010000031.1 GCA_947626755.1 uncultured Clostridia bacterium | reverse complement strand
AAGCCGCGGTCTGGAAGTTTACGCCGATGACGGCTGTGTGATCATTGGCGAGGCGGAACATGACGATGAATGAACTGACTGTGTTCCGAAGTGAAGAATTTGGTGAGATACGCACGATATTCATTGACGGCGAGATATGGTTTGTCGGAAAAGATGTAACTTCGGCTCTCGGATATGTCAACCACAGCAAAGCGCTCTCGGATCATGTTGACAGTGAAGATAAACTCATGCTAAAATTCAATAATAAAGTGTACAAAAAATCAAGCAAAAGCTTGAATATATGCGGTTTTGCGCAGATTTTTTGTCTACACTTTAATTGAATTTTAGTATTAATAACGAATCGTTACTGAGTATCGGTCAGCGAGGCGGTTGGCTGATAAACGAAAGCGGATTGTACAGCCTGATAATGTCAAGCAGACTGGATTCCGCCAAGGCATTCAAGAGATGGGTCACATCAGAGGTACTTCCCTCTTTACGGAAAAACGGAGCATATATGACCGCCGAAACATTTCATAGGACTATGAATGATCCGCGGGAACTTGCAAAACTGCTTAACGCCCTTGCCGATGAACAGGAAAAACGCAGGGATCTGGAATTACAGAATGCACAGCTGTCCGTAAAAGCGAGTTATTACGATAAGATCCTTATGAGCAAAAATTCCGTGCCTGTAACACAGATCGCAAAGGATTACGGAATGTCGGCAGTAACATTCAATAAAATGCTTCACGAACTAAGGATACAATTCCCCATAGGAAAAGCGTGGTTGCTTTATTCGGAATATGCAGGCAAGAATTACACTCAATCAAAAACATATCATATAGGCGAGAACCGTTCCGTTATCCACACCTGTTGGAAAAGGCTGAGCCTTTACCCTTTCGGACATAGTGTGTGATAAAATCAAAATTCTCTCATAGCAGCAATATTTCTGTGTAGCCGTCCATTAAGATGACGGCTCTTTTTGTATGATTTTTTAAAGGAAAGAGGTATATTGCCTATGTCGGAAACAGGTGAAAATTATGGGATCCTTATTTGACGAAAGCCATACCGTACAAAGCGATGAGCCGGAGAATTACAAGGGAAAACTGCTGATAATACGGTCGGAGGTCTTGAAAGAAGAATACAGAACGCCCGAAAATCAGCTTTTTTTCGCGATCAGCGGCAGCGGCTGTGAACCATATTCAGATGACAGAACGGTATTCGGCAGCTTTTTGAACGGCGAAAAAACACATTTGCAGCGTTCGGATCTTATCGGTATAATTGCCGACGAATATATTCCGAATTGAGCAAAAGAAAGAGCAGAGCAGCTTGTTCCCGAAACCGAGAAACAAAAAACTGCTCTCGAAAACAATATTAATTTCAATATGTGAAGCCGCAGTCAGCGGCTTTTTGCATATATAAAATTTTAATTTTTTTGGAGGTACTCAATATGAGAAAGATCATCACAAAAGCAACACTCAAGGCAATGCAGGCAAAGGAACTTCTTAAGTCGCGTATAGGCGAAAACTTCGTTGACAGCGGAATAAAAATACTTATTGCCGTTGTTATCGGCGCGCTCCTTCTCGGCGGACTGTATTCACTTTTCGGAGATACCATTCTCCCCACTCTTACTCAGAAAGTAATTGAAATGTTCAACTTCTCCGGCTGATAATGAGCAAGGGCAGATTTACTGCACTGCTGATGGTTATTCTTGCGGCGGCAATAATGCTCAGACCGCCGCAGGAAAAAACCGTTTACGTTATCATAAACGAAGAAACCGGTCAGGTGCAGTATGCGGAAAACGAAATACCGCAGGAAACGGAATGCAATATCGAAAAAGGAACAGCAACAGTCATAGCAGTGATAATAATACTTTTCATAATATGGCTGATAAGCGAACCGGAAATCGAAAATTTATAGAAAGGACAGAAATATGCACTTAGATGTAAGAATAAACAGCCTGATGCCGGGCGGCGGAAATGTCAAGGCTTTAGCTTCGGTCAATATGGACGGCTGCTTTGCAGTAAAAAACATCAAGATCATGGAAGGAAACAACGGCTTGTTCGTTTCAATGCCATCGTACAAGTCGCATGACGGCGGATATAAGGATATATGTTTCCCAATAACAGCCGAATTCAGACAGCAGCTTAATGATGCTGTCATTAATTCTTACCATCAAGCCATTCAACAGCTTCAGGAGCAGAAAAATGCTGTGAATGTCTATGACTATGGTCCTCCCGTAGATTACGGAGAGCCTATAGGAATATCAATGTAAAAAATTTTTTTGGAGGTATAAGATATGAGAAAGATCATCACAAAAGCAGCACTCAAGGCAATACAGGCAAAGGAACTTCTTAAGTCGCGTATAGGCGAAAACTTCGTTGACAGCGGAATAAAAATACTTATTGCCGTTGTTATCGGCGCACTCCTTCTCGGAGGACTGTATTCACTTTTCGGAGATACCATTCTCCCTACCCTCACTCAGAAAGTAACCGAAATGTTCAATTTTGCGGGATAATGACACTCGCATTCGTTCAGACGGCTTTAGTGACCGCAATGCTGATATATGATTCCGTCAAGGATATCAAGTACCGTGAGATCCCCGATGAGATAAGCGCGGCAATTGCTCTGACAATGGTGCTTGATCTCAACATCGGCGATTTTTGGGGGCTTGCCGCTGCTGCGGTGTTTTTCGTTGCAGCGCTCGTTGTCGGAGGCATCGGCGGCGGAGATGTAAAGCTTGTCATTGCGTTAAGCGTGGTCTGCGGCTTGGGCGAAACGGTTTTCCTGCTCATTGCCGCAGAAATATCCATGCTTGTGGTTTATGCGGTTTATGCCGCAGTAATGAAAATAAAAGGAAGAACGGCAGAAAAAGCTCTGCCGTTCGTTCCGTTCATTTCTTTTGGATATATAATGTCAACATTAATATTTTGAGAGGATAATTGCTATGAATTTTTTTAAAAACAGAACTGTTCTCGGTGTTATCTGCATTGCCGTTGCTCTGGTGATATGCTTTCTCATAACACCGCTCTTCAATGCTTCCGCAAGCAAGACAACAGAAATAATATGTATGAAGAACGATGTTCGGGTAGGACAGGAGATCACCGAAAAAGATATTGAAACAGTAACGGTAGGAGCATATAATCTGCCATCGGATATTATACGGACAAGCGATGAGATCGTGGGCAAATATGTTGCTTCCGAACTGCTCAAGGGCGAATATGTTCTTGTATCAAAAATATCCGATACGCCTGCAAATGAAAATAACTATCTCTATAGGCTGACAGGAGAAAAAAGAGCCATCTCGATCACAATACCCACTTTTGCAAAAGGTCTGTCCGGCAAACTGCAATCGGGAGATATTGTTTCGATAATTGCCTGTGATTACCGTGAAAGCGGAGAAACCGTTGTTCCGGACGAACTTCAGTTTGTGGAAGTAATTGCGGCAACAGATAAACAAGGCAGTGACAAAGGCGAAGTGATCGTTTCGGATGACGGTGAGGAAGAAGCGGGACTGCCTTCGTCAATAACGCTGCTTGTATCTCCCATGCAGGCAAATATCCTTGCGGAACTGGAATCAAACGGCGAGATACACATTGAACTTGTTTACCGCGGAGATGCCGAAAATTCATCAAAATTTATCGAAGCGCAGGAAAAAGTGCTTGGTGAGATAGAGGAAAGGCTTGCTGCCGAAGAAAATAACGAAGAAAAAAATGAAGGACCCGACAGCCAAGAAGAACCTCCGGCTGAAAGCAGTGAGGAAGAAAACGAGCCTGTGACAGAAGAATATACCAATGAAGCGGAGGAAAATGCCGATGCCGAACTTTCTGAATAATTTGCTTAACCGTGACGAGGACGAGGAGCTCGACCTTGAATTTGATATTGCCGATCCGGAAAGCGGCTGTTTTGAACTGCCGCCTGACCGTGCAGATAATCAGGTACTTGCAGTCTGGGGAAGTCCTTCTTCCGGAAAAACGATAATGAGCGTAAAGATAGCAAGATATATTGCATCGCAGAAGAAAAACGTAATACTTCTGCTGACCGATATGTCAGCGCCGCCGCTGCCGTTTATCTGTCCGCCTTCGGATCTTGAAGCAGAACTTTCTCTTGGAAACATTCTCGGCGCGGCGCACGTTACCGAAAATCTCGTTAAACAGAATGCTGTACTGCACCGTAAAAACGAGTATCTGACCATGTTCGGTATGCTTAAGGGCGAGAACGCCTTTACCTATCCCACATATACCGAAACACAGGCAAAGGAACTGCTTGCAGAACTGCGAAAAATGGCTGACTACATTATCATCGACTGTACAAGCAATATTACGAGCGATGTTCTTTCGGCAGTTTCACTGATAGAATCGGATGCCGTTCTGAGACTGGTTTCCTGCGATCTTAAATCCATTTCATATCTATCTTCGCAGCTCCCGCTTTTGCTGGACAATAAATTCAATGCCAACAAACAATATAAAGCGGCAAGCAATATCGACGATTTTCAGGCTGATGAAAACATTGAACAGGTAGTAGGCGGCGTAAGCTTCAGGATACCGCATTCAAATGAGGTGCATCAGCAGTTCCTGTCGGGAAACCTTTTCGCAGGACTGTCGGACAAGGACAGCAGGAGCTTCAGGAAAGCTGTCGCTAAGATCGCCAACGAGGTATTTGAATTATGAATGGAGTATTGGTATCACAGACAAGTACGCAGGATCTGTTCTGCAAGCCTGACAAGCGCCGTGAATTTTCAGATGTGCTGAATGAAGTTCAGGCATATATTTCAAGCAAATATTCCGCCCTTGTTATCGATGGGATAAATAACATAAACAAGGGCAACAATGAAGTCAAAATGCAGGTCAAACGGTATATAGGAAAATATCTTCTTGACTGCCGGATATCCGTTGACGGTATGACGCAGCAGGAACTTATCGACAAACTGTATACCGAAATGGCTGAGTTTTCATTCCTTACCAAATACATTTTCGGAACGGATATAGAAGAAATAAACATCAATTCGTGGGACGATGTGGAAGTACAGTACAGCAGCGGCGAAACAGTAAAGTTAGACGAAAAATTCACTTCACCCGATCATGCGGTAAATGTCGTCAGACGTATGCTCCATGTTTCGGGAATGGTGCTTGACAATACTTCTCCCGCGATCCTCGGACATCTTTCAAAAAATATCCGTATCGCCGTTCTGAAAACTCCGCTTGTAGATGACGATGTCGGCGTTGCAGCATCAATCCGTATAGTAAATTCACGGAAACTGAAAAAAGAAGATTTTATCAGATCAGGAACAGCCACCGACGAGATGATGGATCTGATGTCCGCTCTTGTCAGATACGGAGTATCAACAACGGTCGCAGGTGCGACTTCAAGCGGTAAGACCACCCTTACAGGCTGGCTGCTGACAACGATCCCGCAGGACAAAAGAATATTTACCATTGAGAACGGTTCACGCGAACTGGATCTTGTGGAACGTGACGGATCCGGCAGGATCATCAATAAGGTCATCCATACGATAACCCGTGAAAGCGAAGATGAAAGGAAAAGCATATCTCAGGACGATCTCCTTGATATGGCACTGCGCTTTCACCCCGACTATATCGTTGTCGGAGAAATGCGGAGCAGTGAGGCGGATTCCGCTCAGGAAGCTGCCAGAACCGGTCACACGGTAATTACCACTATCCATTCAAACTCCTGCGAATCCACATGGCGCAGAATGGTCACATTGTGCAAAAGGAAATATCCAAATGTTGACGATAAAGTCATACTTGACCTTGTGACCGAAGCATTCCCAATTGTAGTCTACGCTAAACAGCTTGAAAACAAGCAGCGGCGCATCATGGAGATAATGGAATGTGAGATACTTCCCGACGGCAGACGCGAATACCATTCCCTTTACAGATACAATATCCATGAAAATCATATGGAAAACGGGAAATTCGTGATCAACGGGAAACATGAAAAGTGTTCGGATATTTCGGAATCGCTGCAGCGCAGACTTCTTGAAAACGGTATGCCGCAGGAAGAACTGAACAAATTTTTGAGAAAGGAGTCGGACAAATGACAGCAATACTTTTAATTGCTTTTATCGGAATGACAACAGGCTTTTTTCTTGTTTTCGGGATCTCGCCCCTTGAATTTACGGACGGATTGTTTTCATTTCTGACTGCAAAGCCGAACAGCCTTAAAAGTCAGATAAATGAAGCGACAAAGCGAAAAAAACCAAATATTTTCAGACGTGAAATTATGGAAGCACAGGAAGTCCTGCGGCTCACAAACCGCACAAATATGTTTTCACTTCTGTGCGTATGCTCACTCGGATCGTCTGCTCTTGGTATATGTCTGGCGATCCTTATCGAAAATGCGTTCCTCGTTCCGGTAATGGCTGTGGGGCTTATGTTCGTACCGTTCTGGTATATACGTTCAACGGCTGTGAACTACAAAAAGGACGTTTCCGCCGAACTGGAAACGGCATTGTCGATAATTACGACGGCATATCTCAGAAACGAAGATATTATTACGTCAATTGAGGAAAATGTCCATTATCTCAATGCTCCGGTGAAAAATGTATTTGAGAATTTTCTGAGCAGGATAAAACTTTCGGATCCCGACATAACATCTGCTATTCTTGATATGAAAAACAAGATAGACAATGAAGTGTTCCACGAATGGTGCGATGAGCTTATCCTTTGTCAGAATGACAGGAGTCTGAAATCCACGCTTACGCCTACGGTAAATAAACTTTCCGATATGCGTGTTGTAAACGCCGATCTTGAATATATGATAACCGAACCGCGCAAGGAGTTCATTACAATGATATTTCTTGTGGTGGGAAATATCCCGCTTATGTATATGCTTAACAAAGTATGGTACAACATTCTGATGCACAGCATGGTCGGAAAGATAATATTAGCTGTTTCGGCAGTCCTCATATTCATTTCAACGGCCATTGTCATAAAGCTTACAAAGCCGATCGAATACAAGAGATAAGGAGACGGAAAGATGATATTTTTATTGTTTTTATTCGGAGCATTTCTTGCATTCGGGATATTTATGGTATTTGCCGATGTACTGAAACTCCCCTATCTTAAAACTTCAAAAGCCGTTATGGATACGGGGCGCGAGGATAAGAAAATATCCCGTACAATTGACGCGCTGATGATCGACATAGCAAGCAGGCTGGGGAAATTTATGCGGATAGACAAATATAAGCGCAGCCGTCTGGAAAAAACACTGTGTTCGGCAGGAATAAAAATGACTCCCGAAACATTCTCGGCATACGCGCTGCTGAAATCGTTCGGAATATGTCTGCTGATCATTCCCTGCTCTTTCATTTTCCCTTTGGCTATCCCGCTGATCGTCATTCTTGCCGTAGCCGTATATTTCAAAGAAACAGGAAAAGCCGATGAAGCTATGCGCGAAAAACGAGGAGCAATTGAAAAAGAACTGCCGCGATTTGTTGCTACGGTCGAGCAGGAACTAAAAACGAGCCGCGACATTCTTTCTATTATGGAAAATTACAAGAAACACGCAGGCGTACATTTTTCATACGAATTGGACGTTACCTGTGCGGATATGCGTTCATCAAGCTATGAAGCCGCTCTTACAAGATTTGAGGCAAGGATAGGCTCTTCACAGCTTTCCGATGTGGTAAGAGGACTTGTTTCGGTAATACGCGGAGATGACAGCGCAGTATATTTCAAAATGCTTGCTCATGACTTCAAACTTATAGAACTTCAGCGGCTGAAAGCCGAAGCTCAGAAAATACCGCCCAAAATACGGGTATTCAGTTTCGGAATGTTAATGCTTTTCCTTATGACATACTTTGTTGTTATGGGAATGCAGCTTCTCGATTCGCTCGGTTCTATGATTTAGGAGGTGGAACATATGAAAGATCTGCTAAAAGACAGGCGCGGAGAGGGATATATAGATGTCTGCATTATCGTGCTTGTGGCAATAATGGTCATTGCTCTTATGATGACGGTGATCCCCGTGCTTATTGCAAAGGATCAGCTTGATAATTTTGCCGATGAACTTGCCCGCGAAGCTGAGATCGTCGGCTGCATAGGCTCGGAAACATCTTCGCGGGAAACCGTTCTCAGAGAAAAGACCGGACTTTCCCCCACTGTTTCATGGTCACGTTCCGGCAGAGTGCAGCTCGGTCAGGAATTTACAGTCACCTGTTCGGAGGTCTATGACATAGGTTTCGGGGAATTCGGAAGTTTTCCCGTAACGCTCAGATCCAAAGCAAGCGGTAAAAGCGAGGTGTACCGGAAATGATGATCCGTAAATTCCTGACTTCACATCAGGCGTTTTCTGCGCCTTGGGCTATAATAATAGCCTTGATAGGCATGATGCTGTTCACTGTTATCAGTCAGTATATACGGCTGATGATCATTGCTTCCGGCGTCCGTGACGCTGTTCAATCGGCGGTAATATCAACTGCCACAGAAAACTATGGAAATCTTTACAACGGTATCCGTGAGGGATACGCAGGCGGATATGTTCTTACCGGAGATTCATGGTCGGAACGTCTTTCCGGCGGCAGCGTATACAGCAGGCTCGGCAGTCTTCTTGGGATCGTTTCGGACGGAAGCAAGTACACAAAATTCAATTCCGACGGAGCAGAATTCAGCGTTTACGGACTTTCCACAACCGTTGAAAACGCGCCCTTTGCGCCATCTTCAAACGATGGTATACAACAGTTTGAAGCCACTACATTCATAACTCTGGAAGTGCCGTTATCCTTTGCTTCCGATGTGCTTCCGCCCATGAAAATACGGCTTAAGGTAAAGTCAAAATATACGCCGAAATTTTAGTGCTTACGCAGAATTTTTTATTTTTTTCTCAGTTTTGCTGGACTTCCGGAGAAAACTGTGATAGTATTTTGCTAACAAAAAACGAAAGGACCGGTAACTATGACAGCAAAAACAAAAAAGAATATCCTTATATGCGGAACAACGGTCGTATGCGCCGCGCTGATATGTGTGACAGCATCAAGGTTCTCATATGAACAGCAGCAAACGGACAGAACTTCCGCCGATACCCCACAGACAGAAATTGTGACAACGGTAGTTACATCGGCAGTGACAACAATGCCGGAAACCGTACCTTCATATCCCGAAGAAGAAAAACTCCCTTCCGTGACCGAAGTGACAGAAATACAGACAAAACAAGCAATGACCGAAATAGACAGAAATTTTGAAGAGATCACCAGACCGGCTGAAACACCGCCGCCTCCGGTGATAGAAAACAGTCCGGCGCTTACCGATCCTGCATCTCAGCCGGAATACGAACCGGAACAGACAACTGTAACTGCCGTATCCCGAACAGGATCAGATCAAACTGAACACGGAATGGTACAAAACGGAAAAATATACATCAACGGTTTCGGCTGGATAGCAAATGACGGCGGAGAAACAAAGGGTGAAACAGCCGATGATATGTACCAAAACGGCAATAAAATAGGCAGCTTCGGATAAGAAAAAGCTATAAACTAACTAAAACGTCGGTGATATCCGGCGTTTTTCTTTTGGAGGCGTTTAATGAAATCAGTAAAAAGAATAACTGCTGTCATGCTGTCTGCGGCATTATCTCTGTCCTGTTTTTTTACCGCATATGCGGAAAGTACGGGCGATCCCAATATCGACATCGGCGGCGGTGGAATGGGTTCGGGAACGGCAGCCAATTTCTGGAGTCCTTCCGATGACGGAGTACGCATCACAATAGTAGATGCGGAAACGGGAGAAAAGGTTTCCCGTTCAATTGATTATACCAACAAGCAGCCAAGCAATATCTCTCTGCATTTCGGCAGCGTATGCAAAACCGAATATATCGGCGGAAGATCTCTTTCTCCGCAAACAGGCGGATACACATACATGAATCCTGCCGAGCCGCTTCCTGCCATTGTCGGTGACGGTGAATACCGGAATTCAAACATAGATCAGATAAGAAGTTATTTCACGGACGAACAGGTAATATCAAGTGTTGCCGGACATATGGGATTTACACTTGAAGATCTTACGAACGGAGATTACAAGCTTATGATCGAACCGGTCATATATCTGACGTATAACGGAGTGCGCTGTGCATTTACCGCAACGGAAACAGCTCTGTACGATCAGCAGACAGGCGGAGATATAAAAAGATACTTCGCGGACTTGTCCCACAAAAATCTGCCTCTTGCAATGTTCCTTGAAGAAGATGATCTCGGTTACAAGGCATGGTCGGGTGCAACAGATTCACGATTGACCAACAGCGACATCATCAATTACCTTGGCGTGGGGATCGTTTCCTTTAAAGAGAAAGAGGACGAGGTAGAAACAGAAGCATACGATTATGAATACCGTGTTGATACTGACGTGTATACAAGTGTTACGGTAAGCGGCGGAGAACATACCCCCGACAACCCTGTTTCCGTCATTTTTGAAATAAAGAACAGAAGATACACTGTCGGAAATATAGTTTATCCCGCCGGCGATTCACAGCTTGTATGGTGCAAATGGCATACACCGCAGACGGAACAGCAGGTAGAGATAAAAATAACTGTTCTCGGCGGCGCAGAAGTCAGTGAAACCGATATAACAGCTAATATCATTGATCTTGACAAGAACCCTCCGCCAAATCCTACGGCGTATGACAGAAATGACGGTTTTTCCCTTTCCGCTTTACCGCAGAATGAACAGAAAACTTCAAACTCATGGAGCGTATGGAGCGCATACCGGGCGGAAAACCGGGTCTGGGAACCCAATTGGGTTTGGGTTACAGTTGAACGCCCGAACGGTATGTCAACAGGATACTGGCAGGACTGCGGCAAATGGGTGGATCGTGGTGAATGGATATTTGAGAACAAATATTACAGTGTTTCTCTTTCCGCAGAAATGGAGATAGTCCCTGATGAAAAGGATCCCACAGCTTCGGGAGATACGATCAGATCGGGATACGGTATAAGAGAAAAAGTAACTTCGTCCGTAAGCGGAAACGGTGAGCACACCGATCTGCAGAATGCTGTAACATACTTCCCCGAATTCGGATACAAACAATATTGGCGGCTGCTTGAACGCAGTTCGGGCGGCTCCTTTGAGTTCAGAGAAAATAAGTACAGCACATACAACAACCGCACTCATTTCACACCGATATGGTATCCGGACGGCGATTATACCGCATACACATGGGCGATCGACTGCTGGACGCCTGCCGGAATGCTTTCAATGAACCTTACAGACAATGTTGATATTGACGGTAATGTTTATGACGACTGGCACATAGGACCAACATATTGATCCGGAAAGGAAAATTAATATGAAAAAGAAAATAATTAAATGCTTATCCGTAACAATGATCGTTCTGATGGTCACAATGCTCTGCGCGGTCACTGCCTTTGCCGATCCCTCTTCAGGCGGCGGTGATGTCGCAAGCGCAATTGAAAACACATGGACTACTGCTTCAGAACAGATAAAACAGGTAGTCGATAATGTGGTCTTCCCTATTATTGACCTCATACTTGCGGTATTCTTCTTTGCAAAGCTGGGACTTGCGTATTTTGATTACCGCAAAAGCGGTCATTTTGAATGGACGGCTCTGGCTATACTGTTCGCCTGTCTTGTGTTTACTCTGACTGCTCCCATGTATATCTGGGGCATTATCGGAATGTAAACGGCAGCTCGCTTTCGCTTCGGAGGTGACCTGTTGTTTGTTATTGATTTTGCCGCCGATAGTATCATGGACGGCATAACGGCTTGGATATATCAGAAGATAGTTGACCTGTTCGGGAAATTTTTCGCGCTGATAAATTCAATGGGAATAAATCTGTTTGAACAGCCGTGGGTAAACCAGATAATCAAGCTGTTCAGCAATATAGGCTGGGCGTTGTTCGTCACAGGGATCATTGTGGCGCTTTTTGAGTTCGCCATCGAAAGCCGGAACGGACGCGGTGATGTCAGGGCGCTTTCCCTGAATATAATAAAAGGATTCATTGCCGTTAACCTTTTTACCATTGTTCCGGTGAAACTGTACGCTCTTGCCGTGACCATGCAGGCGGGAATGTCGGGTGATATGACCGGACTTATTTCTACCGGCAAGGATTCGCTCATACTTGACGCGCTTCAGATAATTACTGGCATGGGCGGCAGCAGTGATCCGCTGCTTTCCATATTAATAGTGATAATGATAGGCTGCGCAGTGGTAAAAGTGTTCTTTGCCGGTCTGAAGCGCGGCGGTATTCTTCTGATACAGATAGCTGTCGGCTCAATGTATATGTTCAGTGTTCCGAGAGGTTTTACCGATGGATTCATCATGTGGATCAAACAGGTAATAGCAAACTGTCTTACGACCTTTTTGCAGTCGACTATGCTCGTATGCGGACTGATACTTTTCAAAGAGCATTGGCTGCTCGGCCTGGGAGTAATGCTGTCTTCCGGCGAAATACCTCGGATCGCAGGTATGTTCGGACTTGAAACTTCGGTACGTCCAAACATTGCAGGCGCGGTCAACACTGCTCAGTCAGCCGTCAGACTTACTCAGACCATATGCACTGCCATAAAATAAAAAAGGAGGTTAGCCTGCATTGCAGGCGCATTCAGATGTATATATATCCGGACGATCTTAAAGCTGCGCCTATGCTGTTCCTATGGAGACTGAAAGACCTTGCGGTCATCGGCATCGGCGCTCTGATTTCTGTATTCGCATTGGCACAAACAGGGTTCACTCTGCCTGTGGCGGTGACACTTGCATATGCCTTTCTTGCAATACGTTTTGACGACACAAGCATCCTTGACTTTATACGCTGTGCTGTCAGATATTTCTTTATCGAACAGCAGGAGTACAGATGGAAACTTTCTGAATAATATCATATCCCCCTTGACATAATGATACAGATCAGACCGTATATCTTAACAAAATGATTACAGCACAATAGCAGTATTGAAAATATTCTTTTATCCCGATCCGTAAAAAGATCGGGATATTTATTTCAGGAGAGTGATAAATTGCAGAAGAAAAAACAGCAAAAGCAAGCCGAACAGAAACGTCAGGCAACACGGCAGCTCATAGGCGTTGAGGGAATAACAGAATATTCATTAAAGACCGCTTCTTCGGAGGTGGTCTTTTTCAGTGTTAAGCCGAGCAATATATCAGTGCTTTCGGAAGAAAATCTCTCGGCTAAAATATATTCGCTTATGACAGTTCTGAAAGGCTTGACGGAAATTGAAATACTCTGTGTAAACAGCAGAAAAAGTTTTGAAAGCAACAAAAATCATCTGCGGCTCATGGCTGACAAAGAAAGCTGTCCCGCCGTCCGCAAACTGCTTGAACAGGATATGACATTCCTCGATCATATCCAAGCGCTTACGGCTACCGCAAGAGAATTCCTGCTGATCGTCCGTATCAGGAATTTAAAAGAAAAAGAGATATTTTCGTATCTTAACAGAATAGAAAAAACTCTTCGTGAAAACGGATTTTCGGCAAGACAATACGGCTCGGACGATATAAAAACTCTGCTCGGTGTGTACTTTGAACAGAATGTAACATCAGAAAAATTTGATAATTTCGATGGAGAAAGGTGGGTACTCAATGAGAGATAAACTTATAATAAATACTTCATTTGAGCGCAAAGAACCAAAATTTGAACCTAAACAATGCGTTGTTGAAAAAGCTGTTCCTATGACTCATAGAAGTTTTACCGAACTGAACGAAAATCTGCTCAGGGACAACAGCGTTATCGAGCGGTATAAGGATCTTATGTATTGGGCGGACGATAAGTTCCATTGTATTCTTATGTATGACCAAGAGCAGGGCGACGGCATACTTATTGAATCAGAGGGCAGCGATTATGCACGGTATTCTCAGTATATCCCCCATGCAAAGGATATATTGGAAGCGCATGAACAAAATATGGCTTTATCCGAACTGAAAAGAAGTGTTGACACTTTTGTTGATGAATGGCTCAAACAGACAGGTATCGAAAAAAACATATGCACAACTTTCAATGAGCTGTTCACAGAGCCGGGGTTAAAAGATCTGCTGGCGAATATTGTGAAAGACTCTGTTCTTGAGCGTCCTGAAATAGCTTCCTGCTGCTGCGAAAATGATTTTATTGAAGCCGGTAAAAAAGATATCGTTGAAACAAAACTTTATTGCCCTCTGACCATTGTAGTTGACGATCATGACTACAATTATGATCTTCGGGAAGAACCGTCATATTTGTATACCCAATACGAAGATTGGATAAATTACAAGATAAGCGGATCACTCGAATATGATGAAAAGGAGCGCGGTTTAATCATGTGGAACGATGATGAACACCTGTCTCAAAAGATCTACTCCATATTGCCTTCCGTTGAATCCGCTAACGGCGATCTTTACGGAGTTGTCACTATAAGATCATACGGCGAACTTGACAATGCGGAATTTATAGATATTTCCAAATATATCACGGGACAGCTTTCTGACGGTTGGGGCGAAAGCTTTGAACAGCATGAAGTCAAGGCGGGTGACAATGATATTTACATCAGTTTCCGGAACTCGGAGAATTTTTATCTGAAAAAGGAAAGTGATATGTTCCCCGAACAGGAATGCCCGATGCAGATAGGAGGTCAATCGTGAAAAGCCGTAAGATAAACGATGAAAAGAATTTTACAACAAAAAGATGCAAGGATCTTGTTGACATGATCGCGCCATCGGTAGTCAGATTTTTCACCGACTATTTTATCTGCGGGAACACATACCGCTGTGTCTGGGTGCTCCGTGAGTACCCGACAAGCACCAACGAACAGGCTATTCTGAGGTATCTTGGTGAAAAAGACGGCATATCCCTGAGAATTTACACTCGACACGTTACAGCAGCAGAAGAAAAAAGGATAATTGCCAATGCTGCCAACAAGAACCGTATGCAGAGAAGTTCGACCAATGACCTTCAGCAGACTGTTGCAGCGGAAAGTAATCTTCAGGACGTAGCGCAGCTGGCTGCGGATATGCACAGGAACCGTGAACCGCTTCTGCACGTTGCAGTATACATTGAAATGATCGCAGACAGCCTTGATTCCCTAAATGATCTCAGGACCGAGGTACAGACAGAACTTGTTCGTTCCAAGCTGAACGTTGACAGACTGCTGCTTCGGCAGCAGCACGGGTTCATGTGTGTTATGCCAAGCGGTTGGAATGTTTTTCGTGAACAGTTTGAACGTGTACTTCCGGCGTCGTCCACTGCCAACCTTTATCCGTTTTCGTTTTCCGGAAAGACCGATGAGCATGGATTCTACATCGGACGTGACAAGTTCGGGAGCAATGTTATAGTGGATTTTGACAAACGAGCAGATGACAAGACCAATGCCAACGCTCTTATTCTCGGAAACAGCGGTCAAGGCAAATCCTATCTCCTTAAACTGCTGCTGACCAACCTCCGCGAAAACGGAAAGCACATTATCTGTCTCGATCCCGAAACGGAATACCGTGATCTTACCAATAATCTCGGCGGGTGTTTCATTGACCTTATGTCAGGCGAGTACATTATCAACGTACTCGAACCGAAAGCGTGGACGGACGGTGACATTACGGACAGCGGCGAAAATGTTCCGACAGCTTTCAAAGCTGAAACAAAACTGTCACAGCATATAAGCTTCCTGCGGGATTTTTTCCGCTGTTACAAGGATTTTTCCGACAGAGAAACAGATACCATTGAACTGCTGCTCATAAAGTTATATGAAAAGTTCGGAATAACCGATAAGACCGACCGGAAAGTCATGCGTCCGGAAGATTACCCTACCCTGTCAGATTTTTACGACCTTATCGAACAGGAATACAGGGAATATGATCCGAAAGGAAAAAATCTTTATACAGACAAGACTCTGCAGGATATATGTCTCGGTCTGCATTCGATATGCAAAGGCGCGGAAAGCAAATTCTTCAACGGTCATACCAATATCACGGATAACAGCTTTGTCACTTTCGGCGTTAAAGGACTGCTTCAGGCAAGCAAAAATATAAGGAACGCTTTGCTGTTCAATGTGCTTTCATATATGTCCGATGAACTTCTCACTACAGGAAATACCGTTGCAAGCATTGATGAGTTCTATCTGTTCCTGACAAATCTGACAGCAGTCGAATATATAAGGAATTTTATGAAACGTGTTCGTAAAAAGGAATCCGCAGTTATTCTCGCAAGTCAGAACATTGAAGATTTTCTTGTGGAAAACGTCCGTGAACTTACAAAGCCGCTGTTTTCCATTCCTACTCACCACTTCCTTTTTAATGCGGGAACCATCGACAGCAAGTTCTACATGGACGCTTTACAGCTTGAACCGTCAGAGTTTGACCTCATACGCTATCCTCAAAGAGGTGTCTGTCTGTACAAATGCGGCAGTGAAAGATATTGCCTGTGTGTTCATGCTCCCGAACACAAAGAGAAACTATTCGGCTCCGCAGGCGGAAGATAGTTGACTTTTGATAAGAAACGTGATATAATATGTACAAGAAAAACGGCAGTTCAAATATTGTATAAAATATATCAGGAGGTGCAGATATGTGTACATTCCCTATAAGATTTAATGGTTCTGAAAAATTAAAGTATATTTTTCCGTCCAAGCAAAAGGATGTTCAGAAAGCTATTGAAATTGCCCAAAAAACGGATAAAATACAAAATATGATCATTTTTGGAAGTGCTGTAACTGAAAACTGTGGGATCGGAAGTGACATTGATATTGCAATTGATGCCCCTGACGTTAAAGATGATGATGAATTCATCGCTATTGCAAAACCATTCAGACAATTATTAGAATCAGAGATCGATATTGTACACTTAAACACAACCAAAAATGATTTGTTAAAAAATGAAATTATTACAAAAGGAGTTAATGTTTATGTCAATGGGGTTTGTTGATCTGCTCAAACTTGCCGAAGGTGATTTTAAAACATCTGTTGATATGGAAAGATCTTTTCCTGATGAATATGCCGTAAGATCATCAGCATATCATCTACAGCAAGCTGTTGAGAAAGTTTTGAAAGCAGTCATTCTGTACAATGGAGAAACTCCGCCTTTTACTCATGATATAGGACGACTTGCTGATCAATGCAGCAAATTGGGTATATCATTTGATAACGAGCTGGAAAATATCGCCGATACGTTAACGCTATGGGAATCAAAATGTCGTTATGACCCGTATATTACTTTTACACAGAAAAAATATAACGCTGCAAAACAGGCGTATATAGACATTTCTCAAAAACTCAGGCAAGAGATCACACAGAACAATGACGCTGATCTCGGAATGAAAATGTAAAAGAAAATATTTTAAAAGCAAGCCGAAAAAGCTGAGTCTTTACCCTTACCGCCGCAATGGGCAGTAAGGGTAATTTTATTTATTGATCTCAGATAATTCCGGCTTGCTTTTTCTTTTCCTGCGGGAGAGGCAAAATAATAACCAATAAAAGTGTAAACAAAAAATCTGCGCAAAAATCTTATATGCAAATTTTTGCTTGTTTTTGTACAATTTTAATTGGTTATTATTATAAACGAAGGATCAGAAATTCGGTATAGAGATCGAACTTACCGGGCTAACAAGAGCAAAACCGTTGGTCTTGATACCGCCTATCTTGAAAAGGCACTTAAACGCTCTCTTGAAGCAGCAGCTCAGGAACATCAGACAAGTATATTTATGGGAGGATACTATCAATGAAATACAGAGGAGCAATTGTGGATATTACAAAAGCTTACGGCATAGAACGCATGGACAAGAACGGAAACAGCGTTCTCTACGACGGTTACCATTTCCGTATATATGCGGACGGAAATCATGACAGACCGACAGACAGCTTCTGCGCGGCTGTAGGTTTTGAACTGCCGGACGGCAGCATTGAAAATGCAGAAATGTTTGCAAGAGAATATATAGACAGCGAGTACAAAAGCAGATTCTGCGACAGGGATAAGCACGAAATTTCAAGTCACATAATGTAAAGGAGTACAGTCATGGGTGTACCTGTTATTGTTCTGAAAGCCGCTGTCACGGCGGCATCTGACAAAA
The DNA here is from genome assembly GCA_947626755.1 of uncultured Clostridia bacterium. Classification (GTDB taxonomy): domain Bacteria; phylum Bacillota; class Clostridia; order Oscillospirales; family Ruminococcaceae; genus RGIG8773. The sequence continues at coordinate 10,590 of CANQTP010000031.1, read as the reverse complement.
AAGGAAGAAACGTCATTGCGGTTATAATCGCCGCTGTTCTTGTGCCGCTGATAACAATAATTCTGATAATATGCTCACTGTTCACCGGAGTGGAAAATGCAAATACGTCATTGCTCGACCTGAGTTTTACCGATATGGAAATACCGGAAGATATGAATGACGAACAGCGTGAAGCAATAACTGAAATGCGCGGACATCTTGCGGAACTGGATATTTTAATTGCAGAAAAGGAAGAAAGCGGTTTGGACGGTAATATGGTCAAAGCCGTTTTTTACTCTCTGCAATTCGGCGTTCCCTCGGACGATCCCTATGAGGACGGATCGCCGCCGTTTGAGTATGAAAAATTCTGCGGCTGTTTCGACGGCTTGACATTCGTACAGCTTGATACTGCTCTTGAAAACGTTTCGTATAACTTTCCGCAGTACGAGATCACCGACGATCACAAGAAAATGATAAAATTTGTTTATGATTATCTGAAAGGAAAACAATTATGATCGAAAAAATACCTTACGATCCGAAAACTCATACAGGCGTTACGCCTGTAGACTGCAAATCGATCCATATGGCTATTCAGCATGGTGACGAACTTTTTATTGGTGAAAGCATGAAGATCTACGACATTTACGGCACATGGATAGCTGACGGAAAGGTGCGTGTTGTTAATGAACAGTAATGCTGTGTATACCGTTATCGATGGCGGCAGAGAAACGTATTTTCTAAGCCGTATTGCCGGCGGATACAGTTATCCGTTCAATATTTTCGAGTATGTAAACAGAATGGCAGCGGTCATAAACGAAAACGCTCCTATGGGAAAGGTCGGATATGCAGAAATACTTCCGCTGCTGAAAGCCGATGAAAATTTTCCGGATAATGTTCGCGGTGACTCGCTTTTCAGGCGTACAGAAGATAATATTGCCGCGCGGAAACTCGATGAATTTGCGGAATATGATGATACTGCGTTCGGGATAACCCTTGATTTTGACAACAAGAAAATAGGTTTTGTGTTCAACAGGAACTGCCACGGACTCGATCTGCCTGATATGGAAATATGTTTGAACTCAAAAAACATCATGGAATATTTCGATAAAACAGACTTTGTTTATGATCCCAAACTTTCCAAGCCGGAAAATGAAGAAAGATTTTACAAAGCCGCACTCGAAAAGGCATATGAAAAAATACAGACATTCAACAAAGACATGGTGCAGGAGAGCTCCATGAACATATGTATGTAAAGGAGGCAGCATAGAATGATAACCGCAAAAATTACAGAAAAGGATTCGGGCAGATATGAATATATCTCATTTCCGGTAAACAAATACAGCTTCAACGATCAGCTTGACAGGGCAGGCATTTTCGGTGAGTATACCGTTGAAATATCCGGATATGCGCATGACGGACTTGACAATATAGAGTTCACGGACAAGCCTGATATAAATGAGCTGAACTTCCTTGCCAAACGGCTGAAAGAAATATGTGCAGATAAATGTATGTCAATTGCATATTACTCGGTCATTTCTCAGCATGAACACATCAGTATGACCGAAGCGATAAACTGCACATACGGTCTTGATGCCGTACCGGTCTACCCATGTAAAAACGCTGAAGAATATGGCACTGTCGTACTTGAAAATGATTTCCTTGAAGAACCGGAAGAGATCCCATATGAACTTTACGATCTGCTTGATAATGAAAAGGTCGGCAAGCTTATGCAGGAGCGTGAGGGCGGCGTATTTGTCGACGGATATTACGCTGTATCCTCTTCATACGAACCGCAGCTTGTATATGACGGTGTTCTTCCCGAAACTATGGACGAATGGCTGTTCAAGCTTGAAGTAACGGTCATGGACGGCGATGGACCCGTTGAAGATATGCTTGAAACGCTTACCCTTCCCGCCGGCGAGGAACGGATAAAGGAACTTGAAGATAAATTCGGCAAGCCTGTTTCGGAATGGGTATGGCTGTCTCTTGGATCTGAACCTTGCACGTTTGACAATGACTCCATAAATAACGCCAAAGGTGTAGAGCAGCTGAACGAACTTGCCATAACGCTGTCAGGTATGTCACGCATCGAATTGGCTAAGTTCAAAGCTGTAATGGAAACAGAGCAGCCGCAGGACGTCTCCGGAATGATAGATATTTCCGCATCGCTTGATGACTATGAATTTGATCCTTCCGCGATCGACTTCAAAGACTACGGTGAAAAGTATCTGTCGGAAATGCTGCCTCCCGACTTTGACCGTACTGTTATTTCTGACGGTGTTACCGCCTGTCTCGGAAGAAATATTTCCGAAAAGAACGGCTCTCAGATGACCGGATACGGTATGCTTTCCTCTGCGGGAGGTCATATTTATTCCATGATAGAAGCCGAGCAAACTCAGCAGCAGGGGCAGATGATGTCATTATGAAAAGAAAAGATATTCCTGCCGATTACGAGACAGAACTAAAAAACTGCTTTGACAAGTGGGATCATCTGAATGAGTACGGCGGCTCCGATCCGTCCTTTGCGGACGGAGTCAATATGGATCTTGAACGGAATCACATAATATACTTCAAGGCAAAGATCGAAGAAACGCTGCCGCCATATCCCGAAATATATTACAGAGATACTCCGCCGAAAGTCGATATAAACTACATTGCCCGTCCCGATGAGATACGGAAAAATGCGGCTGCATCTCTGAAATTGTTTGAGCAAAACGACAGCTTTCAATTCCTGCAGGCAGCTGTAAAAAACATATCCGACAAGCAGGCTGAAGATCTGCATATCCATAATATATTGGGATATGAAAGAACCTTGCGGATCGCAATTTCCAAAGATGATCTCATTATACCGATTCCCGATTATAAAGTGTACAAAAAATCAAGCAAAAAGTTGCGTATATGTGTTTTTGCGCAGATTTTTTGTTTACACTTTTAATGAGGAATCGGTATTACTATGAGGCGGTATGAAGATCCCAAAAGGTATATAGAAAGCTTTGAAAAGGCAGCGGAAGCAGTTCGCAGTATTGAACCGGAAGAAAATTTTCAGATGAGGTTATTTTGATTTTACGGAGGTGTGTACACATGAAAATTGTAATGGTCGAGCCAAACAAGCCTGCATATATTACCGAGATAGGCAGCGATTACAAAAGCATAAGCCAAGCTGTCGGCGGACTTATATAGCCTATATATTTTCTGAATGATGCTGTAATTGTCGGAAATGATGAGGCAAAAGTCCTCGGAATGGAAGGCAACAGAAGATTCGGTGACAGCATTATCGCAGGTCCGTTTTTCATATGCGGTGAAAAAATGACCGGTGACGGCGCGGTTTTCTGTTCGCTGTCCGATGAATTATGCGAGAAATATGTTAAACAATTTGCAGTCCCCGAACATATCGAACAGCAGGAAGTTGAAAACGATATGTGGTGCAAACTGATCGTACTTTAAGGAGTAGGGCTATGAAAAATACAATATCGGTAACGATGGACTCGGATAAGCTGTCCGCTCTCACCATGTATATGGCACAGAAAAATTTAAATATTGAGGACGAACTTGCCAAATACGCAGAGCAGTTGTATCAGAAAAATGTCCCTCAGAATGTGAGGGATTTTATTGATATGACCGCAAAGCGCACCTGTCAGGCTAAACCCAAGCGTAAAACCGGATATAAAACCGATGAAAATACCGCCGTTCCGGATTAACGTTTGACAGTGGGATCTAATACAGAAATATTGAAGAATATGAGTTTCTGAAATTGATCCGGCGGTATGGAATGTCATGCCGCCTTTTGTTTTGCCTTGTTTAGCACTGTAATGCCCCGTGTCGGCTTTTAGGCGAGCCGTCGTGGTTTACTCGCAAAGATGGCTCTGAGGGCTGTACAGGGCATTTGTGAGCGTATTTCGGAAAGTGCCGTGCAAAGAAAATAAGGTCTGTATTTCAATGCAAGTTAAAGAGGCGGAGTCCCGCCTCGGTCACAGCGTCGGGCAAAGCCCGCCGCAGAACGGAATTTCAGCCATTCTGAAAAGGAGTCGTAAAATGCGGGAAAAGAAAATTTCGGGGTTGCAGAATGATAAGGATACCGCTGTAAAACCGTTTGAAACGAGGTCGCGCGGTGGTTTTGAAAACAAGGAGAAGTTCCCGTTGTGGGCATATCCCGACACTCTGGAAGCCGTTGAAAATATGTACCGGAAAGATAATTGCAGATCAAAAAGCGAATTTATTGAAAAGGCAATAAAGTTCTATCTCGGATATTTATCCTCAAATGAAAATGTAAATTATCTTTCTCCTAAAATAACAGGCGCCGTAGACGCTGTTGTACACGGTTCGGAACAGCGGATCAACCGCAATCTGTTCAAGATTGCGGTTGAACTTGGCAAACTGTCTCATATGATAGCAGCCGCAAATGATGTGAGCAGCGAAACTCTGTCCGATCTGCACGCAATGTGCGTTGAGGAAGTACGCAGGATAAACGGTATGATAGATTTTGAAAAAGCGGTCGAATATCAGAGGACGGAATAAAATATGCCCAAGATAATTGTTACAAGCCGATATATGAAAAGCGGCTCTCGTTCTCATATCGGCAATTATATCAGGTACATTGCGACACGGGAAGGAGTTTCACTTCGTGAGAAAAATGTTTCTCCGACAAAAAATCAGGAAGAATTGATCGCACAGCTGTTAAATGATTTTCCCGATTCAAAGGAACTGACAGAATATGAAAAATATTCGGCGGATAAAAATTTTAAGAACGCTTCCGAATGTATCTCCGCAATTATCGACCGGAACATGAAACTGCTCACAGATCGTGAAATGTACATCAACTATCTCGGAACACGTCCCAATGCAGTCAGGCTCGGAAGTCACGGATTGTTTTCCGAAACCGATGAGCCGATAAACCTTTCAGAAACCGCAAGAGAGATCGCTCTGCATAAAGGAAATGTCTGGACTCACGTTGTGTCTCTTCGCCGCGAAGATGCGGAAAGAATGGGTTACAATACTCTTTCAGCTTGGCGCGGTCTTGTAATGCGGCATATTGACGATATTGCAGCAGCACAGAAAATAGATCGCAAGAATCTGAAATGGTATGCGGCTTTTCACAATAAGGAAAATAACCCTCATGTGCATATTGTGGTTTATTCTCAGAATCCGAAAGAGGGATTCCTGACAAATGAGGGGATCGAAAAGATCCGCAGTGCTTTTGCCAATGACATTTACCGCGATGAATTACAAAACCTATATCAAAAGCAGACATTTGTCCGTGACAGACTGCGTTCCGAATCGGACAAGCTTATGAGATCACTTGCGTCTGAACTTCAGAAAGGTGATATTTCCGAACCGGAACTTGAAAAATTATTGCTTAAGCTGCATGAGCAATTGAAAAATTCCAACGGCAAAAAACAGTACGGATATTTAAAGCCTGCCGTCAAAAAACTTGTTGACGAAATAGTTTCCTGTCTTGCCTATTCCCCTGTTATATCAAAAATGTATTCCGAATGGTGCGAACTTGAACGCGAAAAATATCTTGCCTACACAAGCGCAGTAAAAGAATTTCCGTCAATTGCCGACAACAAGGTTTTCAAGCCGATAAAAAACTCGGTCATAAACGCTGTGCTGGATATTGACGTTACACTTAACTCTACGGAATGTGACATTACCGATGATAAAAGCGATGAACTTTCCCTACATGATGATACCGATACTCAGGAAGAACATGAAGATGTTATCTCGGAACGATATTTTATGAAATGGACTGATGAATACAAACGTGCCTGTGACATTCTGCATAATGAAAACGAAGAAGAAACCGCGCTTGGCATTCTGAAAGAAGAAGCCGGAAAAGGAAACGTGCTTGCAATGTTTGAAGCAGGAAAAATACTTGCTAAAACCGATAAAGAAAGTTCTGATAAATATTACAAAGCCGCTTTGGACGGCTTTATTTTTGTTGAGCCGTCCGCAAAGAAAATGCGTCCGTTCGTTCAATATCGCATAGGCAAAATGTATAATTACGGCATTGGCACGAAACAGAATTTTGAAAAAGCTTTTGAGTGGTTTGAAAGATCTGCTTATGCGGACAACAAGTACGCTCTATATTCTCTCGGAGATATGTATTACTACGGAAAGGGTGTTGAACAAAATATTGAAAAAGCATTTCAGATGTACAAAAGATCAGCGGATAAAGGCAACCCATACGGCTGCTGCCGGACGGCAAAAATGCTTGAAAGCGGTGCTGTTGAAGAAGATACCGGTGAATTGTCGGAGAAATATTTCAAAGAGGCGTACAGCGGATTCCTGTCCATCGAAAAAGAAACGAACAATGCGGAATTGCAGTACAAACTTGGGGTAATGTCTTTAAAAGGAAACGGCTGTCAGCAGGACATATACCGTGCTGCCGGATTTCTCAGGAGATCCGCCGATCACGGAAATGTCACTGCTGCATACCGTCTCGGAAAACTTTATATGTCTGAGCAGTTCAATGATATGATCTCCGCAGAAAAATATCTCGGATATGCTTTCCGCAACGGAGATAGATATGCAATGTATTATCTTGCAAAGATATATCTTTTCGGGAATGAGATCGAAAGGGATATCGAAAAAGCAAAAGAATTGCTTGAGCTGTCTGCTGCATTGGGAAACGAATATGCAAAGAGACTTCTTGATAATATTGACAGGCGTGAACAGTCAGCGGTCAAAAAAGCGGCAGTATCTTTGCTTAACGCTCTTGGAAGAATGATCGCAGATGATTACTTCCGTAACACTCACAGCAGGCATATTACAGAAAGCAAGCTGCAAAATGCGATCCGCAGAAAGAAACTTGCTCTCGGCATAAAAGATGACCGAACGATCAGACAGATATGAGATCGGAGGTGTATTTTGTTTTCGGAAAATATTTACTATGCCGATATCCCGCATCGTGCCGTGGCTGTATATTTATATCTTAAAAGCCGTGCCGATAAGGACGGCAAATGCTTTCCGTCGATCACAACTATCGCATACGATCTGAAATTGTCAAGAAGCACCGTCAAACGCGCTTTGAACGATCTTGAAAAAATGGGGTACATTGTCAGGGAAAGACGGTTCAGGAAAACGGGAGCAAATTCTTCAAATATGTATTTTATAAGACCGCCGTAAAAAGTTTTAAAAACTATCTTCACTTACAAGGGACAACTATGCCTTTTTGGTGAACACAGGATAGGTTCACAGTGAACCGAGAAAGCTAACTCTTCAATTTAAATTTTTTATCAAAACAAAAGAGAAAAATGGAGGAAGTATGTCTGTAAATGTTTTTATTCCATTTTCCGAACAGGATAAACTTCGTGCTTCCGAGGTGGATCTGGTAAGTTTTCTGCAATGCCGCGGAGAACGTCTTGAACGTGCCGGACGGGATCACAAACTTATCTATTCGGATAGTTCCGGAACACATGACAGTATAACTGTAAGCGGTAACCGTTGGTATGATCACAAGAACAAATGCGGCGGCGGTCCGATAAAACTAATGCGTGAGCATTTCGGTCTGACATATCAGGAAGCAATGCTTGAACTTCTCAACGGCAGATATACAGGCGTATCAGAATGCATGAAACAATCTGCGCCGAAAAGGACAGAGAAAAAGGGATTCGTTCTTCCGGAACCCAACACCAATATGCGCAGAGTCTTTGCTTATCTCACAAAGCAAAGGCATATCGCTCCCGATGTTATTTCTTTTTTCGCTCATGAACACAAATTGTATGAGGATAAAGATCATCACAATATCGTTTTTGTAGGAACGGACGAAAACGGTAAGCCTTGTCAGGCGCATAAACGCTCAACGATAACGTTCGGCAGCTCATTCCGTCAGACGGTCGAGGGTTCTGATACAAGATACAGCTTTTCGCATTTCGGAAACAGCGAAAAGTTGTTTGTTTTTGAAGCGCCGATCGATATGCTGTCGTTTATTACTCTTTACAAGGAAAATTGGCAGGAACACAGCTACATTGCAATGAACGGAGTTTATGAAAATGCTGTTTTAAAGGCTTTGGAAAATCATTCTGGCATTTCCGTTATATACTTATGTACCGACAATGATATAGGCGGCATTGATGCAGCTTTCCGTCTGCGTGATATTCTTAATAAGAACGGTTACTCAAATGTAAGCAGGATCGTTTCGCATAACAAAGACTGGAATGAGGATCTGAAAGCGTTGTACGGTGTTGAACCTTTGCCTGCCGTACCGCATACCCAACGGGAAAAATATCTGTCATTTGCCGATGAACTGAAATTTTCTCCTGTGCAGATAAACAGGCTGCTGCAGACTCTTTCCGCAGAGAAAAATTATTTGTCCGCTGCGGGGATCTCATTAAGCGCGTCAGCGATTTTAATTTCAAAAGTGCAGAATATTTCCGCAGGAGAAATGTTTGAATATCTTAAAAGCGGTTTGAAAAATCATTACAGATCCTATGAAGATAAAGGGAAACTCTCTTCAAAAATTTCAGACTTTGACAAACTGAAAAAAACGGTAGGATACAAACTCAGACAAAATGCTTTTTCCGAAAGCGAGATCAGGGATATTTCCAAAACGCTTTTTGAATGTGCTGACCGTGCTCTGCGGTGTCATGCCGAACAGTTCCTCTCCGAAAAAAATACCGAGGAATTGTCTGAAAAGAGTTCGCTTGCTTTGAAAATTTGAAAGGAACGGTTTTATGAACACATCACAAATCCTTCTGCTTGTGATCGGCGGCGGAGTTTTTCTTGCGATCGCTCTGATAATAGCCATAGGCGATAACGGTTCTCTGCGATCCTTTAAAATGAAGCCTGTTGGAAACGGACAGCATGGAACGGCACGTTTCGCTTCGTCAAAGGAGGTCTGCGAAACCTACAAGCATATTCCTTATCAGCCGCAGTTATGGAGAAAAGGCGAAGCGCTCCCGACGGCTCAGGGATTGATAGTAGGCTGCAAGGAAAGCGGCGGCAGAATGACTGCTCTGCTTGACGATCATGACATACACACACTTATGATAGGCGCATCTGGTGTTGGTAAAACGGCTAATTTCCTTTATCCGAATATTGAATACTGCTGTGCGGCAGGAATGAGTTTTATCACCACTGACAGCAAAGGCGATCTTTACAGAAACACTGCAACTATTGCCGAAAAATACTACGGTTACAAGATCGCTGTGATCGATCTGAGAAATCCGACTCGAAGCAGCGGCTATAACATGATATATCTTGTAAACAAGTACATGGATATGTACAAAAACAGCGGCACACTTGAATACAAAGCGAAAGCGGAAAAATTTGCAAAGATCACGGCTAAAACGATAATATCCGCTGACGGAAATTCTTCCGACAAAGGTCAGAACGCATTCTTCTATGAATCGGCAGAAGGTCTTCTCACTTCTGTAATAATGCTGATCGCGGAATTCTGTCCTCCGGAAAAGCGTCACATAATCAGTGTATTCAAAATGATACAGGACTTGCTTGCTCCCTCAGGGACAAAAGGCAAATCGCAGTTTCAGATATTGATCGACAAACTTCCGGGCGATCACAAGGCTCGTTGGTTTGCTGGAGCTGCGCTCAATTCTGCGGAACAAGCTATGAACAGTGTTATGTCTACGGCTTTATCGCGGCTGAACGCATTTCTTGATTCGGAACTTGAACAGATACTTTGCTTTGACACTTCGATCGATGTTGAGGAATTCTGCAGCAGCAAATCTGCAATTTATCTTGTCCTGCCTGAAGAAGATGCTACAAAGCATTTCCTTGTATCTCTTATTTTTCAGCAGCTCTACCGTGAAATGCTTACTGTTGCCGATGAAAAAGGCGGACAGCTTGACAAGCGCGTAATGATCTACGCTGATGAGATAGGTACGCTGCCTAAGATAGACGGTCTTGAAATGATATTCTCAGCTTCACGCTCCAGAAGAATATCGATCGTTGCTATAATTCAGTCACTTGCTCAATTTGAAAAGACATATGGCAAAGAGGGCGCGGAAATTATTGTTGATAACTGCCAATGCACTTTGTTCGGCTCTTTTGCTCCAAACAGCAAGACCGCAGAAGTCATGAGCAAAAATCTCGGTAACCAAACGGTACTGAGCGGTTCAGTGTCGAGATCATACGGCGATAAAGGCGGCTCAAACCGCACCATGCAGATGATAGAACGTCCGCTGATGACTGTTGATGAACTGAAATCCATGCCCAAAGGACACTTCGTTGTTATGAAAACCGGCTGCCATCCCATGAAAACCCGCCTGCAATTGTTTTTCAAGTGGGGTATTTCTTTTGAGGACGCATACACCATTCCGGAAAAATCTGCAAGAATAGTTCAATATGCTGATAAGTACGAACTGGAACGGGCTATTTTAAAAAAATTTCCGCCTAAAGTTCAGGCGGATAACTTCGATGACTGCGATATACCTATGCATAGAATGCAGATCAGGACGGGTGAGAAATGATTTGCTATACCACATATCATCAGGTGGACTGAATATAAGTCCACCTGATGATTTTTATATGACTTAATAATTAAAGCCTACAAAAATTAAGCAAAACAGAGGAAAGGCAGAACGAGTTATAGGTGCGGAAAGAGAAGTTGCCGTTATACTTTTCCGCGATATCAGAAATGATCTGAGTACCATA
>CANQTP010000030.1 GCA_947626755.1 uncultured Clostridia bacterium | reverse complement strand
TTTCTTTTGTTTTTACCTGACTGCTTCATTTTTTCTGACTTTGAGTTCGGTGTTTTGCTATACTCTAAAATTTTATTGTTTAACAACTTAAAATACCATTTTTATATGTAAGTTTGCAGGTCATATTTTTTAATCTGTCGTAATCGCCGCTTTTAACGGTTTTAATGATCGAGTTAAAGGCTTCTCTCATATATAAAGCTTTTTCAATATCATCTTCTCTGTCCTTATACTTCTCGTCTACAACGAACCCAAACTTGCCTATGGCATTTTCCTTAATAAATTCACTGAGACTTCCGGGTAAACCGGTAAAGTTTCCGTCCTCATCTTTGCCTATGTCAAATACCGAGCCGCCGCCCGCCTCTTTTAAGTAATTCTCAACATCCTGAAGATATACAAGCTCAAAGCCTCCCTGTTTTGCTTCATCCATATGACCGTTATTGTGATAAACGTACTGTAAACCGGCTGACCATTTTTCAAGCTTTTGATGTAATTCCTTTAATTTTTCTTCATTAATATTTCCGCTAATGGTCATTTCGTGTCCCCATACTTCAAATTGAAGTTCATCGTCCTCTGATAACTCTATTCCAAGCTCTGAAATTGCGGACGTGATCGTATTTTGAAAATTTCTTGTCACCATTTCAATTCTTACTTCATCAAGTCGGTTACAACCTTCTTCTGCATTGGGAAACGTACCTAAAAGCCTGCTTTCCCATTTTGTAAGTTCTTCACCATTTCTGAATTTTTCAAATGCGGCTTCTCTGTCCTCCGTTACCTCCGGAGAAGCAAACAAGCGTTGAGGGACACGGTAATCTGGATTTGTGCGCCATTCCCTTTCTTTGAGTGAAATATTATCTCCCCTTAAAGCCTGCTTGTACTCGCGTTTCATATTATCTTTATCGTAATAACCGTGTTTATCATAATAATAGTCACAGTATTCTTCATACGTCACGCCGGTCATAGGTTTTCCACTGTCGAGAGCATTTTCTATATATTCATTTTTAAGCTGCCGCTTAGCCTTATCGGAAATTTGAATAACATCGATCTTTTTGGGTGTCAGCGGTTCAGCAGACCTATTTATTTTTAAACGACGTTTTAAAAAGAAGTCCCAAAAATATCTGTTTTGGTCTATTTTCATAAAAATCACCTTTCTAAAAATGATAATTTAAATTCATATGATAGAATGTGTTATTTTTACACTATTATCATATTTTGCAGTTTGTGATTTCATATTCAACAGCTTTTCAGAACGCCGTTTTTGTATGTAAGTTTACAGGTCATATTTTTTAATCTGTCGTAATCGCCGTTTTTAACGGTTTTAATTACCGAATTAAATGTTTCCCGCATATAAAGCGCTTTTTCAATATCTTCCTCACGGTCTTTATATTTTTCATCAACACCAAATCCGAATTTGCCTATTGCATTTTCTTTTATAAATTCGCTCATACCTTCCGGCAAGCCCGTGAAATTTCCGTCCTCATCTTTTCCTATGTCAAATACCGAGCCGCCGCCCGCTTCTTTAAGAAATTTTTCGGCAGATTGAAGATATACAAGAGAAAGCCCGCCCGATTTTGCGTGATCGCTATGCCCGCTGCGCTGATAAATAAGCTGAAACCCAAGGGACAGATCTTCAAGTTTATTTTTTATTGCATCAAGCTGATCTTCGGGAAGTGTTCCCGTGATCTCCATATTATAACCCCAAACTTCAAAATCCAACTCATCATCTTCGGCAAGTTCTATACCAAGTTTCGACAGCGCATCTGTCACCATATTCTGAATTTTTACACGCTGTCCCTCATTTTGCGCGGCATTTTCAAGTAAACAACCCTCATGTGCATCGGGAAAAGTTCTTAATATACTGTTTTCCCACGGCTCAAGTTCTTCATTTCGTCTTAATTTTTCAAGAGCAGCTTCTCTATCCGCCGTAACTTCGGGAGATGAATATAATCTTACCGGAACGCTGTATTCGGGATCGGTGCGCCATGCTTTATTTCTGATGGCGGCTTTATCTCCTTTTAATGCCTGTTTGTATGCTTTATGGGAATCACAAAGAACATCGCTGGATCTGTATTGCTTGTAATATTCTCTGAATTCTTCATAGGACACACCTTTTAACGGCTCGCCGCTGTCGATCATTTCTTTGATCTCTTTATTACGCATTTCGGTTTTTGTCTGCGATGACAGCTTGAACGTATCCCTATCATTGCCTGTATTTAATTTTAAAACAGGTCTTTTGGTATCGCCTAAAAAGAAATTGATATACCATTTCCAAAGAAAATTGCTATTGTTATATATTCTCATTTCAATCACCTTTCTGAAAATAATAATTTAAATTCATATTTTGTCAATAAGTTCAGAAACAGATTTTCTTTGTTTGATATAAAGCGTCAATTTATATGTAATATCTTTTTGCGAAATACCGTCCGATACAGTTTGTTCAGAATCAAGATGATCGCTCATCATCTTTTTAAGAGCATTATCAAAGCTTTCTAAAAGCGCAATTCTTTCATCGGTTTTTTCAAGGAAATTATCCACCGTGTACCCCTCTTTGCTGAACATCGGATCGTCCTTGGCAACTGTATATTCCGAAACGTCAGTTCCGACTGCTTCTGCCAATCCTTTTGCAAATCTGTTATATCTGAGACGCGAAAGCTCTTCATTACTTGTAACTTTTTCATAATCGGAATAGTCCGGGATAACGACGTGAGTTTTTCTGTACTCCATATCCGCTAAAAATTCCTCTTTGGTGGGAGCGACCCAATCAAGTGAGGTATTTTCTCTGCGCTCGATAAGATCATTATTTATTCTCTGATCCACCGAGGAAATTGCCGCCTCCAGTTCACTTCGTGAAACAGAAACACCGTCGTTAAGATCACTCAAAAGATACTTTCCGTTTGTAACTATTATGCTGTTACCCTTGCAATTATCAAGCAAACTTTGATAATAATTTTTTTCTTCGGAAAGCTTGTTGTACCATTCTTTTTCGTTTTCTGCTTCACTTATCTGACTTCTTATGATCTTTCGCATTTCGGAATAGCATTTGCGGATCTTATCATACTCGCTGATCTTATCTTCATCGCTGATCTCAAAAAGCATTTTGTCTATCTGAGCCTTTTCAGAATTATCTGATAAAGAATATTTTTTAAATGATGTACTAAGATCAAGAAAATCAAATTTTCGATTATTTGACCGATATGCAGAGGAAGTCTTTCCCATGTCAGTCAAACATATTCTTTTACAAAATGTCATTTGGTTATTTAATTTTTGAATGTTCATTAAAAATCCTCCTTAAAAATTTCTTGTTTTCCAAAAACGCGGCACGTCAATACGTTTCAAAACAACTACGATGGTTTTCAGCTATGTATGGAGAATATTATGTCATACTTTTATATAAAATGTCAATAGAGAATTAAAATTTCTCAAAACTGAATTTATTGGTTTCTTCAGACCATAAGGGGAAATTTGTTAGTGTCTGTACTGATGATACAATTCTGTCTGTTCTGTTGTTTTGCTGCTATATGGAGAACGAGTTGCGGGAGTTGGCTGAGAAGTTGGTGAATTTACAGAAATTCTTTCACAGAGCCAAAGAAAATTAAACTTAATATGTATTTTTGCAGACATTTTTTATAGGATTGTTGAAAAGATGTGCACTTATCATATTGATACTTATACATTGTTTTGCTCATTACAAATCGTCAGAATCTTGCATTCTTAAATATGTACCAATATTTATACAAAAATCAATTGTTTTTTCTTTGCTGCATTTTTTCACTATTTTTTCTAACTCTTCTTCAATAATAAATTCATCATAATATTTCATGATCATCCATCCCTTATTCATCATTATACCATTATCTTCAAATGTGTTATATAGCCTTTTTATACTAATTACATTAAAACTATAAACATCATACGTGAATGGTTCTCCTTTGGGTCCAATGAATGCTTCACACGATAAAAAGAAATCATCATATTCAACAATATCTTTTTGTAAAATATTTAACGCTTTAACTTCCATACTTAGCCTCCCGATAATTTAATATATCAATATGTACATTTTTCAATTCTGTAATGTGTTGTCCGATATTTGATTTATGGCAGTAGTATCAAAAGGCTCAAAACTTCAAGCAGAGTGATCAGCGTCAAATAACCATGTGATGTAATTCATTTCCATAAGTCCGCATTTGTCTATTTTCCATAAACCATTTTCTGATTTCATTGTAATTTCAAACGGTATAACGCTGTCTCCATCTTCATATCCCCATTCATCTTTATCGCCCCAAGCGGTCATATTTACCTTAACAGAACTATCATTAAGTGTTTCTATTGAGGTTATATAAGCCACATCATAACCCATTACGCCGCCGTTTGAATCAGCATCCTCCCATATATACAGGCTGTCATTATTTCCCTCGCAATATGAATATGACTTTAAATCACACTCTGATATGACATTTTCCGAACAATATCTGTCAATTTCAGCCATTAATTCTGAATAACTTGTGTATTTACCGCTTATTGCTTTGTAATACACCATACCATCAACTGTTATTGTATCGTTGGGATCAAGATTTTCTCCAAACATATATGCTTTGCATTGAATATAAGAATACGAAAACTCTTTGAACTCAGCAAGAGTTTGTTTTATTTCTGCAATAATTTCTGCGTTGTTTTCATTTGTCTGGTCGGATACAGATGTAACAGGAGAGGTACTGCTATTATCAGTACCCACTGTATTATCAGATGAATTAGCGGAACAGGAACATAAAACCGCTGCAAATAAAACGGCTGAAATAAAAAGCTTAAACAAATTACTTTTATGACTATGTAACATATAAATTTCCTTTCCGATCGCTGATGCGATCTTACGATTTGGTTTACATTATAGCTGAAATGTAATTTTTGTGATCAGCTATTGCTTCATTTGTAAAAATCGTTAAATTGATAAAATTCTGCGCTATAATGCTTATTTGCCGTACCTCACCAAATTTATCATTTGGAGCAGCACATTTCGGTCAATTTTGAAAAAATTTGTTATTATCTGTACTGCTGATACAAGTCTGTCTGTTCTGTTGTTTTGCCGCTATATAGCAAAGCCGTTACGCATTAAAGCAAGGTATGACGCTTTTTATCGGTTATTCGGCAGTTTAGGCATATGCAGTAGAAAATAATATTCAAGACCGCTCGCTCAGATAAATAGTTACACGGTTTTGTATAGAACTGCATACTTCGCCGGAATTTTTACCGTCGTCAAAATATGAATGCAATTCTTCCGACAGAATATCACCTATCGCATTATTTGCCATGCTTGCCGAGCCGTTGACCGAATCTATCTGCTTCATTATTTCGTCATTATAGGATTTTTTTAGATCTTTATCTACCCCATACAGATTCGTTTGGATAGAATCGTTATACAAATAATCAATAGCTTCACGATTTATCGGAAGAGAGTAATGATTTATAATGAAATTGCCACCGTTAGTGCTGTCAACATATGCCCCATAAGATGTACAGTATTTTATAAAATCAAACGCGCCGCCACTGTTTTGCGAATCGGAAAAAATTGAAAATGATATATCAGGTACCACAATATGATAATTATTTATGTCCGACGGAAAACCTACAAACTTTATTTTATCCCCCACATCTCTTTCGAGATAATCGAGCTGTTCAAAGCTGGCAATACCGGTGGATATAACAAGAAGATCGTCATTTTTGAATTTATTGAGCAGATCTTCGCCTGACAAATTTTTTATATTGTCATAGTATTGTTTCATAAATACAATAAATTTCTCAAATTCTCCATCGTTAAAATTACATGAGCCGTTTGCAGTGTCCACATAATTGGAAGTGATATATGAAAGAAAAGAATATGAGTCCAACGACATATCGAAAGGTATTTCGCAGTTCAGTTCCTCTGCTTTTTCTATTGTATGCTCAAATGATGTATCATTATCATCGCCCCACAGGTCTGCTTTTGCAACAGCGGATTCAACGATAAAATCATACGGCATCTCATAAAGCTTTCCGTTTTTCTCCATTGCTTTCAGTACGGAAGTTAAATATGTATCATCGGTGATCTCACTGTCGTTATTTATAAATTCATAAAGATCGCATAAATAGCCTTTTGAATATAAAGGAGCAATATCTATCCAACCGTCAGCAATTAGTACATCAATATTTTTTCCGGCGATAATATCCGTTATCAGATCATCTCCCGATGAATAATCTTTCTCTTCAATATAGAATTTATCACCGGAATTATTGTATTCTATAATAAGGTTTTCTACGGTGTCTCTTGAATATTTGTTTTCACGGTTTCTTGCGAGTATAATAACTTCTCTGCCGTTTTCATCGACAGTTTTTTCATCGGTTTTTCTTCCGCATGAAGAAAGTATCACAGCTGCGGCTAAGACCATGCAGATCAAAATTTTTTTCATAATTTTCTCCGTTTCTTTCTGTTTTTTTGCATCTTATTGCATTGAAAATCCGAATAAAAACGTTCATATTTTATAAAGAGATCACATTTTGTCAAAACCGTTAAAATAATAACCCTCATGCGCCGAAATGCTTATTTACCGTATCTTACGTTGTTGAATAACTGCATAAGAGACGCCCTGTCGATCTTGCAGTATTTATTGATGTACTCATTGATCGCAGACTTGAAATCAGCTTTAAGTTCTTCACTTGTTATAGACATAGTTCTTTCATACTCTTTGAACGACATTGAACGGTCGTGACTGACCTTAAATAATGCGGCTGTTTCTTCAGCACAATCGGCAGCGTGTTCCATTTGCTCCGCTATGCCTTCGTTAAGGTAATCGTATTCCTCCTTGGTGAATTTTCCCTCGGCATACGCTGTGTCAAGACGTTTTGCCATATCACCATAATACTTGGCAATACTCTCCTTTGTGGGAATGCTGCTGCCGTTGCAGATAGCCATAAGACTTCTTGTGCTTATAACCATATTGGTATATTTGTCATTAAAATCAATGTCATTTGACCGCACTAAACGGTCAGATGTTTTCGCTTTGTCATAAACTTTTCCGCCCGAATATTCAAAACTGTCTCTCGATTTAATTGCGCTTTTGTCGCCTTTATTCAATTTGATTTTTTGCATTGTTTCGGGATCAATATTGCTCGATCCGGTAAATTCAACAGTATTTTTGCCGATGTCAAAAGGTTCGTTTAAATCAACAAATTTAATGTTTTTTGTATCGCCCGCACTTTTTGAACCATTGGGGAAATCAAGTCCCGTCAGAGTTTTATAAAGCTCTCTGTTGCTCATACTTGTAATTTCCATATTCATACCTCCATTAATGTAATTGCTCTTATAATATATATCGGCAGGAACTTCAAAAACTTTAGGGTAATTTAGCAAATTTGTAAATTTGAACAAATTATGATATATATATATATATATATATTGCACAATTTTTACCGATTTTTAAACTCGGAAAGCGGATAAAATTGCTTTTCACCTGCATCTATATAAAAGACACATTAAAAAGGAGAATCACGTCAAAAATTTTTTATTTTTCTAAATTTTCAGCGATTTTAACAAGTTCATTCTTTGACAAATGTGCAAATATGACAAGCGCATATTGTGTAAAAATGGTATAATATTGCCAATACATAAGGAAAAGTCAAAACCGTCATGCCTTTGTTTTATATGCAGTCGATATATAAACAAGCTTATTAGGGCTGTTGTTCACATTAAAACAGTATAGTATATATAATTCAAAAAGGACACCGTTTCCGATGTCCTTTTGATTATTTCCTTGAGGGAATCTTCTTTCGTATGTTTTCCAAACGGTTCAAAGCCTCGTTCAGAGTATCTTCTTTTTTGGCAAAATGCAAACGGATCAAATTATTGACAGGTTCACGGAAAAAGCTTGATCCCGGAACTGCCCCCACACCAACGTCACGGGCAAGCGTTTCGCAGAATTCCAGATCGGAATCAAATCCGAATTCCGAAATATCAAGAAGAACATAATATGCTCCCTGCGGAACGGTGTGAGTTATCCCGATGTCGTCAAGACCTTTTAAAAACAGATCCCGCTTTTGCGTGTATTTTTCCTGCAAGTCTTTGTAATATCCATCACCGAATTTCAAACCCACGACTGCCGCTTCCTGAAGCGGTGCGGCTGCTCCCACAGTCAGAAAATCATGCACTTTTTTTGCTGCGTCAATAATTTCTGCAGAAGCGATAATATATCCCAACCGCCAGCCTGTTATCGAATATGTTTTTGAAAGCGACGAACAGGAAATTGTCCGCTCCTGCATATTGGGCAAAGAGGAAAAATAAATATGCTTATTCGGCTCATAAACAATATGCTCGTAAACTTCGTCGGTAATTACAAATGTATCGTATTTTTCCGCAAGATCCGCAATTATTTTAAGTTCGTCATATGTAAAAACTTTTCCGCAGGGATTTGACGGATTGCATAGTATCAACGCTTTTGGTTTCTGCTTGAACGCTGCTTCAAGAACATTCACATCAAAATTAAATTCAGGCGGGATAAGCGGGACATATATCGGCTCTGCCCCGGAAAGAATTGCGTCCGCGCCGTAATTTTCATAAAACGGCGAAAAAACAATTACTTTATCTCCCGGATCGGTAACGGTCATCATTGACGCCATCATGGCTTCAGTGCTTCCGCAGGTCACGACAATTTCACTGTTGGGATCAATTTTCAGTCCCATAAGACGGGACTGTTTTTCCGCAAGCGCTTCTCGGAAATTCTGCGCTCCCCATGTTATTGAATATTGGTGGAAATCTTCTTTTGTGACCTCCGCAAGTCGATCTAAAATTTCTTTCGGCGGCTCAAAATCGGGAAATCCCTGTGAAAGATTTACCGCCCCGTATTGCAGGGAAACACGGGTCATTCTGCGTATCACCGAATCGGTAAAAGTTCCTGTTCGTGATGAAATACGGGGCATTTTTTATTTCTCCTTATTTTAATTTTAAAAATTTTAAAATTATATGCTATAATCAAGTTTTCTTTCGTCTATAAGACGTTTTGATTTATGTTCGGAACGTGTATTCAGTCCGCCGTCAGGGTGAACTTCCACTTTATACGGCTTTACTCCGATACGCGCTTTCAATGCGTCCGAAACATTCTGTGCAACTTCTTCATCTGTTTTTGGATTGTCGGAATTCTTTTCAATTTCAACGGAATATTTGCAGGTAAAATCCTTTTCAAATACGCGGATAAGATATTCGCCCGTAATTCCCTGCTGTTCGCGGATAACTGCTTCAATATCGCTTGGGAAAACATTGACCGCCGATACGATAAACATATCGTCTTTACGTCCGTTAATATGTATTCTGCCGTGAGTACGTCCGCAAGAGCATGGAGTATTGTCTATCCAACCAATGTCGCCTGTGCGGAATCTGATAAGCGGACGTGCGTGTTTCCGTAAGGTCGTAAATACAAGTTCGCCCACCTGACCGGGTTCAAGAACTTCTCCGGTGTGAATATCCACCGTTTCCACAAGAATGTGATTTTCCGCGATGTGGAGTCCGTCCTTTGCTTCGCACATTGCCGCGCAGGCGCCGAAAATATCCGAAAGTCCGTAAAAATCATAAACTTCCGCGCCCCAGAGATCTTCTATCGCTTTTCTTGTTGCATCAATTGAACCGCCAAGCTCTCCCGCAACGATAATTTTCTTTATATTCAGATCTTTTTTCGGATCAATTCCGCTTTTTAATGCTTTTTCGCCGAGCTGCCATGCATAAGACGGGGAAGTCCATATAATAGTCGGCTGATATGTTTTCAGAACAAAAAGCAATCTTTCGCTTGGAAGTGTTCCGCCCCAGATACAAAGCGCGCCGAGATTTTGCGCGCCGATAACATCGGGACCGCCTACATAAAGTGAAAAATTCAGCGCGTGAACATATCTGTCTGTGGGTCTCATTCCCGCCTGCCAGAACCAGCGGCTCTCGGTCTCCTGAAATTCGTCAAAATTCTTTTTTGTAAACGGACTCATTGTTGGAACTCCCGTTGAACCCGACGATGTGGAAATAAACACAACATCTTCTTCGGGAACTGCGCAAAGTTCTCCAAGGAATGAACCAACGCCCTGCGTATCACGCTGCGTTTTCTTATCAATAAATGGGAATTTGCGTATATCTTCAAGAGTTTTTATGTCCTCCGGCTTTACTCCCGCCGCATCAAAGGAACGCTTGTAATATGGCGCATTTTCATATGCAAATTTAACTATTTCTTTCAGATCTTCAAGCTGATGCTTTTCGATCTCTGCACGAGGCATTGTTTCAAGTTCCTCGTCCCAGTATTTGCTGTTTATATCTCTGCTCATTTCTGTTGCCTCATTTCTTGAAATTCTACAATTTGTTTTTGAAAATAATTTTTATTCCGCAAACATCGGCGTAGAAAGATAACGTTCGCCCGTATCCGGAAGCAGCGCAACTATGATCTTGCCTTTGTTTTCGGGACGTTTTGCAAGTTCCGTTGCCGCCCATACAGCCGCTCCGGAGGAAATTCCCACAAGCAGTCCCTCTTTCCGCGCAAGCAGTCTGCCTGTTTCAAACGCAGCTTCATTTTCAACGGGGATTATCTCATCATAAATTGAAACATCAAGGGTATCGGGAACGAATCCTGCGCCTATTCCCTGAATTTTGTGAGGTCCTGCCGTTCCTTTTGAAAGCACGGGAGAACTTGCAGGCTCAACTGCAACGATTTTAACATTGGGGTTCTGATGTTTTAAATATCTTCCAACGCCTGTTACCGTTCCGCCCGTGCCCACGCCTGCAACGAAAATATCGACTTTTCCGTCGGTGTCGTCCCATATCTCTTTTCCTGTTGTCTTTTCGTGAATTGCAGGGTTTGCAGGGTTTGTAAATTGACTGGGGATAAAGCTGTCAGGCGTTTCAGAAGCAAGCTGCTGCGCTTTTTCAATTGCACCTTTCATACCCTTTGCGCCCTCGGTAAGAACAAGCTGTGCGCCGTATGCTTTCAGAAGATTTCTGCGTTCAATGCTCATTGTTTCGGGCATTGTCAGGATAATTTTATATCCCCGCGCGGCGGCAGCGGCTGCAAGTCCGATACCCGTGTTTCCGCTTGTGGGTTCGATAATAACGCTGTTGGGCTTTAAAACGCCTTTTTCTTCCGCGTCGTCAAGCATGGCTTTTGCGATCCTGTCCTTAACGCTTCCCGCGGGGTTGAAATATTCAAGCTTTCCGTAAATATCCGCGTTAAGGTTCTTCTCTGAAATGTAATTTGTCAGCTTCATGAGCGGGGTATTTCCGATAAGGTCGGTGATCTTTTCATAAACTTTCATAGCTATCTCTCCTAAAATTAATATTTATAGATGGGTTTTCAAAAGCCGTTCTTCCTGCGGACAAAGCAACAGGGGAAAACGTAACGATCAAACGGTTATTTAT
The DNA here is from genome assembly GCA_947626755.1 of uncultured Clostridia bacterium. Taxonomy (GTDB): domain Bacteria; phylum Bacillota; class Clostridia; order Oscillospirales; family Ruminococcaceae; genus RGIG8773. Next base: position 18,806 of record CANQTP010000030.1, on the reverse strand, counting down.
TGGGGAGATGAATTCTATCCGCAGGAAGAACGGCTTCAGATGCATAACCTATCAAACAAATAGATTATATGGATATTATATATCCGTAATTTGTTATTGTCAAGGGATTTTTCCAAATTTTTAATTTTTGTAGAAATAATCAAAAAAGCCTACTTAAGCGGTAGGATTTTTATCACTTCCAACGAAGAAGCAAGATCCGGAGTTTGTTGAACAGGAACGACACTATTAAATTTGATTTTGTATTTTTTAAATTTCTATTGACATTTTGTATAAAATATGATATATTTGTTGTTAGTATATAACTTGTGTTTGTAAAACATTTGTCAAATTTAGGCAGATGCTGCCGAATCGTCCTGTTTAACAAATATTTTATGAAAGGGGCTGCATTGCTATGTCAAGGCTGAAATTTATAAATATCCATATAATTGCGGCTTTATTTTTGTTAATGCTGACCGCTTGCACAAGTAATACAAACACTGCGGAGATTTCCGAAACTTCCATAACGGCTGAAACCACAACAAGCCGGACGGAAACAGAGATCACAACTACCGAGGAAACCACCGTTACCGAAACGCAGACCACTGCCGAAAATTCCGATTATATTGTTATAAGGGGCGAAAAATATTCTACAAGTCTTACCGAGCTTGATCTGTATTTTGAAATGCTGTCTGACGAGGATATTAAAGATCTTGATAAAATGACTAATCTAACATATTTGAACTTGGAATATAATAAGATCAGCGATCTAAGTCCATTAAAGAATTTGACTAATTTAACAAAATTAAATTTGGGCTGCACTTATATCAGCGATATAAGCCCGTTAAAAAATTTGACTGATTTAACATATTTGAACTTAGGTTGTAATGAGATCAGCGATATAAGTACGTTAAAGGATCTGACGAATTTAGAATATTTGGGCTTAACTGAAAATCAGATCAACGATATGAGCCCGTTAAAAAAATTGACGAATTTAAGGCGTTTGGAATTAGATGGGGATCAAATCAGCGATGATGATGCTGAAAATTTAAAACAGACATTGCCGAATTGTGATATTGTATTGTTTACATAATTTTACGAAAGGATCACTTACTATGTCAAAACTTAAATTTATAAATATCAATATAATGGCGGTTTTGTCCTTGTTAATGCTGACCGCTTGCACAAGTAACACAAACAAAAATACAGTAAGAAATAATTCTGAAATTGTTACAACTTCGGTTATAACGTCGGAAAACTTTTCTAATGAAGCTGTAAACAAGTTTTCTGATGCAAATGTCACAATTAATACATCAGAGAATGAAGCAGTTACTGATACAGAATACGGCGAGTATACATATTCGCCTCCTGACGCTGCACTTGACGTGGAATTTGTGCGGGACAATATAATTCACAAGATCGAATATTCATATTACCGCAATAACGGTACAGCCGAATTGCCCGAATTTATTCTTTCGGATATGAATTCGTATGCAGATGAATTCATATCAAATGCTGAATATGATTATAGCCTTGAATGGATAGGAGTTGATATGTTTGATATTAATTCGGACGGGTTTAAAGACTATATTGTTGTAGGGCAGATCATGGATATGTTGTTTGTTTCAAAACAAGAGGGTGACGCTCCATATATACCAATTGAAAGAATATATGTGCCGAACGAAAACGGCGGCTTTGATGTTATTGCTTTTCCTGCCTCATGCGGAAAAGGTACTGTAAACAATGATCATATCCTTTCTACAAAAACAAATGGTTATAACGATTTTTTGGGTTCTTCTGATGATGGAATTATATTGGTAAACTTTGACGGGAACAGCACATATTTTAAGGCGGAAGTATTGAGTGAAGATTACACATGGGAGTATCTTGACAATGATCTGGTTAAAATCATATGTTATGATAATCGCAATAAAAATGAAATTGCCGCTGCAAAATTTTTATATGATAACGGTTATACAGAACATATTCTGCTTTACTCATCGCTTCCTGACGGTACACCTTCTGTTTCGGTTCCTCAAACGTATGGTTCAAGTAAATTATTTGAGTTTTATGTTAAGCGAACTGATAAAGCACCGGAAAGGTGGAACGATTGGGCGGCAGGTCCGATCGAGATCAACTTTATTCCGGCAGATTACAGCAAGAGTTTTTGACGCACTGAATGATCCGTTTATGGGATACTTGTTGCAAAGACCCGCACCCGCGAAGAGGATATCTCAGCACCATGGTATATTTTTCCTGCGGGATAACAATATCAGATCGTCCGATGACCGCAATCTGCTGCTCACAAAGATAAATACCCTGTTCGGCGGAGTTTTCCTTACCTCCGACGACGCTTGTCCGAGCCGCCTTGAGCGTAATTTTTATCGGAATCATTCAATTTCTAAACATATATTCCCCGAAACGTCGCAGGTACGCGGTTTCCCGCACTTTCAAAAATTTTTTTGAAAAAAATTTCAAAAACCCCTTGACAAACGAAAAATTATGTGATATTATAAACTTACGCTGAAAGGCGCATTTGGAATTTAAGGAATTGGTATATTAAGTTGATCATGTAACGGACGGGATTACTATGTCTGTTTACGGGTCAATTTAATATACCAATTCCTTTTTTGTACCTTGAAAACCGAATAACGCGCTAATGTCCGATGATGGCATGGATAGTGTGCATTTCCGCGCGCCCTTGCCCGAAACTTCGCACAGCGAAAAGGATCGGATATTCTGAATTACAGTTTATTCTGAACGATACCAACAGCAAAAATTAAGGTGTAATTGCAACTATTTTTATGTCAGTTTTACTGATGATTTTGCTTATCGGGTCTTGATGCAGTACCTTTGCTTAAACGTGCATCGCAATTCATTCGCTTATAAACCGAGACTTCAGCAGCGCCGCAGTGCTAAATCTGCGCCGTCATACAAATTGAATACTTTTAAAAACGGTATCGTGTGAATATATAAGAACTCCCGCTCTGCTATGCATTATCAGTGTGACGGGCTGATAATGCGGGCAGAACAACTCTAAAATGTTTATTCTGAACGATACCAACAGCAAAAATTAAGGTGTAATTGCAACTATTTTTATGTCAGTTCTACTGATGAATTTTGCTTATCGGGTCTTGATGCAGTACCTTTGTTTAAACGTGCATCGCAATTCATTCGCTTATAAACCGAGACTTCAGCAGCGCCGCAGTGCTGTATCTGCGCCGTCATACAAATTGAATACTTTTAAAAACGGTATCGTGTGAATATATAAGAACTCCTGCTCTGCTATGCATTGTCAGTGTGACGGGCTGATAATGCGGGCAGAACAACTTTACGGAAAGGATGAGAAAGATGCTTAATGAACTGAAAAACGAACTGAATATGACTCGCACCATTAACGGGGCAGCTGCATATTATTCTTCTTTGGACTATTGTCTTGATTTGTTTGCCGCCATCGGCTCAATGAGAAACGATCCCGAAGAAGCTAAAAAAATGCTGATAAAAGCATTCTGTGAGTCTCCCGACTACGCTGTAAGGATACTTTTCTACGCAAGGGATATACGTTCCGGTCTGGGCGAACGTGATATATTCCGTTCACTTCTGCGGGAATTAGCTTTTTTCCGTCCCGAAAGTGTAAATAAAAATTTAAAATATATAAGCGAATACGGAAGATCCGACGATCTTTTCGTATTATTCGGCACTCCCTGCGAAAGTGCTATGCTTGATCTTGTGACAAAACAGCTTCGCGATGATATATCAAATATGCGGGAAAATAAAAGCGTATCGCTCCTCGGAAAATGGATGCCGTCCATAAATTGCTCCGATGCAAACAGAAGAGAACAAGCTAAAAAAATATGCAGAAAATTGAAAATTCAACAGAAAGAATACAGGAAAATGCTGTCCGGACTCAGGGCGTATATTGATATTATCGAAACCCATCTTTGCAAAAAGAAATATGATTTTGATTATGAACATATACCGTCAAATGCGTCGTTCAAATACCGCAAAGCCTTTATCCGGAACGATAAAATGCGATACGGCAGATATATCAAAGCTGTCAGAAAGGGTGAAAAAATTCTCCACGCCGATACTCTGTTTCCGTATGAAATAGTCCGTAACTGCATTTCCAATAATTATGCGGACAGCTTTCAGAGAAGAATACTTGATACCACATGGAGATCCATGTCGGATTCGTTAGCTGCTGAAATGAAAGGCAAAAATGCTCTTGCTGTCGTTGACGGTTCGGGATCAATGTATAGCAGTTATTACAGTCTTTATTGCAATGCTCCTGCGCCAATTCATGTTGCAATATCACTCGGACTGTATTTTGCAGAAAGAACAGAAGGATATTTTCGTGACCATTTTATAACTTTCTCCGGGCGTCCAAAGTTGGTAAAGATAAAAGGTTACGATATATATTCTAAAGTAAGGTATTGCATGAAATTCAATGAAGCTGCAAATACCGATCTTGAAAAGACCTTCGTTCTTCTTTTAAAAACCGCACTGGATAATAACATTCCGAAAAATGAAATGCCCGAATATCTTTATATAATCAGCGATATGGAATTTGACTGCTGCACTGAATATAACGAAACGATTTTTCATGCCATGAAAAAATTATATTCCGAGAATGGATATGAACTGCCGCAGATCGTTTTCTGGAATGTAAATCATCTCAGTTATCAGCTGCCGGTAACAAAAGACGAAGAAGGCGCTGTACTTGTTTCGGGGTTTTCAAAAAATCTTTTTAATTTCTGTATTAAAGCGGGTTCTACTCCGCTTGAGTTTATGAAAAGTATAATTGACAGTGAAAGATACAGTTGTTTGTCGGCGTGAATTTTTATTTAGTATATAAAACAGGGTTGTCATTATGGCAGCCCTGTTTTACTTGTTGTTTGCCGGATCATAAAATATCGCACCATATTTTTCAATGACGATTTTATCTGATCTGCATATTTTTACTTTATATCATTTGTCTTTTTTTCAAGCAATTCTGCCGTTTTGGATTCAGCTATTCTTGCTATTTCCTCTGCATATTTGGCAGCAGCTGCTGCAAACTCGGCAGCCGGCTTAACATATGTTGATGCTCTGTACGCGTGTTTTGCGCCCTCTTCTGTATTAAGCTCATCTGCACGCTCTTTTGCACGTTTAGCAAACATTACAGCGTCTTCAGCATCTTTGGCAGCTTGTTTGGCGCATTCATCAGCTTTTGATGCGTATTCTTCTATTTCAGCCAATGTCTCTGCTTTGGCTGCTTTTGCTGCAAATTCGGCAGCTTCTTCTGCACGACTTTTTGCCATAACGCGACATATCGAACCGGCATTTGCAGATCTTATAGGACCATAATTTTTGTCCTGCAATTTCTGAATATAGCTGTGACAGGTGTGTATCTCTTCGCATACACGTTCATGTTCGTCAAGCATTTGGTTGAGTTTTATATTATTTTCGTGCATCTGTTCCTGAGACTTTCTAAGATCACTGATTTCCTCAGATAACTTGTTATAGCCTTCTGATATTTTGTTGATCCTTCTTTGATTGTCCGCCATAACTTCGTTATAGACTCTTTCGAGATTTGCAAATGCTTCATCGAAAGAGAGATCGCTGTTTTCTTCGTTACTCATGATAATATCCTCCCGAAAATGTATTTTTTATGTTTCATCTGCGGCTGGAAAAATAACACGCAAATACATATTTTTTCATCTGAACATAGTATAACATATTTTCACAATTTTGTCAAGGAAATTCAAAACGATCGTATGTGTCAAGCAAAAATAGGCAAGCCGCAGGAAATTCATCACAATGCATAAGTCTGAACAAGCAAATAAATTCAGTTTTGAGAATTTTTAATTTTCTATTGACATTTTGTATAAAATATGATATATTTATTGCAGTATAACTTGTGTTTATGATTTAATTAAGACAATTTTAACGGAGGCTTATTTCATGGAAAAAAATACTTTAAAGATCAGTAATGTTATTATATGGGTTGTTGCGTATTTTGGAATTATGCTTTTTTACACATTTTTAAATGTAGCAGTTTGGAGAAAGGTATTTCCGTACTATTCTGATTGGATAAATATTATAGTTATAATGATTTGTGCGATATGGTTTATTTGTTTACTTAAAAACAGGTACGAAATAGATCTATTTTCTAATGTTACGCTTAAAGGTATTCTTTTGGCTGTATTTTGTTCAATTTTGTTTTTCCTGCTTTTAGATGAATGTTTAGACCCTATATTTGAAAGCATTTTTCCTCAAAGTGAACAAGATTATCAAGAAACGCTCCAAAGTTTAATTAAGTCACCTATTACAAGCATATTGCAAGTATGTATTATTGCGCCAATTATAGAAGAAATTCTGATGAGAGGATTTGTATTGGGAGGATTGAAAAATTCCTACGGTGCCGTGGGAGCATTGTTTATTTCCGCTTTATTTTTTGCGATCCTGCATTTTAATATGGTTCAGACTTTATCAGCATTTGTGTGCGGTATAATATTGGGCTTGCTTTATATAAAAACAAATTCAATAATTTGTTGTATAATTGCACATTCCGGATATAATTTAATATCTTACATTACAATGATCTATCCGTATATAAACAAATAAAATTGTACTTAATGCTGAATATTACTGAACAGCCGAATAGCCGATAAAAAGCGCCATACCTTGCTTTAAGGCATGACGCTTTCTGTTGTTAAATGGTACGGAAAACATACCCATTTTTATTCTATTCCTTCGGTGCGGTAAATAAATTTCACCTGACCATCACCGCTGCTGCCGGAAAATGCTTTGTAATTTTCTAATACGTTCTTCACAGCATCGATCCTTGAAGATGAACCGCCGGCAAATATGCCTGTTATCTTTTGAATGCCCTGTTCATTGAACTGTTCAAGACCGTCCGAAAGCTGTGCAGAACCGTTTTTCAATTGTGATATACCGTCCTGCAAAGCAGGCATATTTCCTTTAAGAGTAACGATCCCGCCGTTAAGTTCGTCCGCTCCGTAAGATAACTGCTCCGTTCCTGCTTTAAGCTGATCCGCGCCGTCTTTAAGGGATCTTGCACCATCAGCTGCTTGCGAAACACCTGCCGTATAGGTCTGCAATCCTGTGTAGAACGTGTTATAGCTGTCAAGAGAGGCTTTCAGAGCAACTATGGTTTCCTTTGAGGAAGAAGCCTTGGCGATCTGTGCTTTCACATCGTCAGAAGCCATATTTTCCGAAATAAGTTTCTTGATCTGCGCGTCTGTATTTTCGGAAATGGTTTTCTTTACATCATCGCTCTGCATCTGCTCTGCAATATTCGATTCAATTGTTTTAAGGATATCAGGACTTTCCATCTGTTGTGAAACAGCGGCTTCGATCTTTGCCCGCGTTTCTGCATCTATCTTTCCCGCATTGACTGCTGCGTCATAGCTTGCTTTATCCATATTTGCTGCGGAAGCTGTTACTTTTTCCTCAACGGTGTTTCTGACGGCTTCGGTGACCTTTTTTGAAACTTCCTCTTTCACAGCTATAGTAACTTGTTTTTCAACTTCGGAACGTTTTGCTTCCACTGCTGCGGTAACTTTCTTTTCAGCCTGCGCGCTGACTGCGCTTTCGTCCAGTGATGCAATTAATTTATCCAGAACTTCGGTATAATTTTCGGGAGTAAGTTCGGGAACGTCCGCTCCTGCCGCCGAAAGCTGTGTATTTGCCGTTGAAAGAAGTGTTTCAAATACCTGTTTTGCACCGCCGTTAAGGGAATCGTTATTTGCGGTCAAGGTATCAAGACCATCGGAAAGCTGTGCCGCTCCGTCCTGAATTTCTCCTGCGCCGGAATCAAGGTTTTCCGAACCGGTCTTAAGCTCCTGTGAACCCGCTGCAAGCTGATCCGTTCCCGAAGCAAGTTCGCCCGATCTTGAAAGCAATTCTGCAAGTCCGTTGTCAAGCTGTGCAGAGCCGTCCATAAGCTGCGTCATAGCATCTGTAAGTTCACACATTGAACCGCCCAGATCATTCAGAACATCAAGCTCGCTGCTTTCCATATCGTTAAGAAGCCCGTTTGAAGCAATTGTTACCGTCATGCCAAGCTCGAAATTTTCCGCATCGGCAGTTATCTCAAAATATTCCGGGATCTCAATATCTTCCGTTCCAAGACTTTCCGCAAGTCCCGGGAAAGTGATACCCATAACAGCCGTTCTGTCACCGTCATTGAGAAGCTTGCCGCCTGTAACTTCCACATTGCTGAAGACATCGTTGTCAAGAATTACTCCCGTAATAACGGTAAACGGAACGTAAATAGTTTCTGTTTTTCCGTCTATATCAACATTTTCGCTCTGATTATTTGTAAAATCATATCTTATAGTGACTTTTCCGCTTTTGCCTGAAAGTTCTTCGGGTGAAATGTCCTTTCCGTCCAGTTTGTAGGAAACTTTCATTTCCACAGGCAGCGCCTTGTCAGAAGTTCCCTGACAGTAAATATCTCCGCCCTGTGCGTCCCATATAACATTGCCGTTATTTTCGGAGAATGTCTTGTTATCCTTGACATTTTCAATATTCTGCAAGTCGGTGCTGTCTGTTATTTCCTGACTTCCGGAAGAATTTTTCAGCCAGTCGCTGACAATAACTTTCTGTGTTTTTCCTGCTGCGTCTGCAAGAATATATACAGTTTCGTCCTTTGTGACAGGAGCGGGATCTTCGGAATGAACAGAAGTTTTTTCCGGGACTTCCGCAGTTGTTATATCCGCTTTATCGGAGACAGCGGCATTTCCTATCACCGCGCCTGCTGTTGCTGCCATTGCAGCACAAATGCAGATAGATGCGATCTTTGTTATGTTTTTATTCATTGATAAACGACCTCTTTCTTATATGAATTATTGTGATGACCCATGCCGATAGTTGTTGCACATATTACCTTGTCAAAAAGCGTAAGCAGTGCGGGGAGTATGAGAATTACGCACAGCATACTTACAATTGCTCCTCTTGCCATAAGCATACACAATGAACCGATAATATCAATGTCGGAATATAAAGCAACTCCGAATGTTGCCGCAAAAAGTCCCATTCCCGAAACGATTATTGACGGTATTGCAGATGCAAGTGCTGTTTTTACGGAATCTTTTCTGTCATTTCCCGAAATGCGCTCCGCCTTGTACCTTGTTGTCATAAGGATCGCATAGTCTACCGTTGCGCCAAGCTGGATAGTGCTTATGCAGATAGGAGCAATAAACGGCAGGTTTTGTCCTAAATAGTGCGGAAGTCCGAGATTTATGAAGATAGCCAGTTCTATTACCGAAATAAGTATGAATGGCAGCGAGATACTTTTCTCAACAACAGCGATTATCAGGAAAATTGCCGCTATAGAAATAATATTCACGACTTTGAAATCGTGCGACGTGGTGTCTATCATGTCTTTCATGCAGGGTGCTTCGCCTATAAGCATACCTGTGGGATCATACTTTTTAAGTATCTTGTTAAGGGAATCTATCTGCTGTCCTGCTGCATCGCTTGCCACTTTATATTCGGAATTTATCAGCAGCAATTCCCACTTGTCGCTTTTGAGTATGCTTGTTACCGATTCCGGAAGAAATTCTTCGGGAACTCTTGATCCCACCAATGATTCAAGACCAAGGACATATTTTACGCCGTCGACCTGTTCCATTTCATCTGCCATTGCCCTCACAGATTTTGGCGAAATATCCGCGTCAACAAGAAGCATATGGGTAGAAGCTATGTCAAATTCTTCCGAAAGCATGCTGTTGGCAATAACACATTCCATATCTTCCGGCAGACACTGTATCATATCATAGTAAACTTCGTCATTTGCTTTGCTGTAGCCCATATAGGCGGGAGGTATCAGAAGTACGAAAATTACAAGAAATACGGGAAAAATTTTTACGATACCATTTGAAAACTTCTCCATATCAGGAATAAGCGAACGGTGTTTTGCTGCCTGCAAAGGCTTGTCGAAAACCAGTATCAGCGCAGGAAGGACGGTAACGCAGCCCAGAACGCCAAGAATAACGCCTTTTGCCATGACGATACCCAAGTCGCGTCCCATGGTAAATGACATAAAGCAAAGTGCGATAAATCCTGCAACGGTGGTTATTGAACTTCCAAGAACGGAAGCCATCGTTTCGTGTATTGCTTCCGCCATAGCGTCGTCTTTATTAGAATATCTTTCTTTCTGCTCGTTGTAGCTGTGCCAGAGAAAAATTGAGTAGTCCATTGTTACCGCAAGCTGTAAAATTGCCGAAAGAGCTTTTGTAATGTAAGAAATTTCGCCCATAAAGAAGTTTGTACCAAGATTCAGGATTATCATCATTCCTATGCTTGCAAGAAAAACAAACGGTACGAGCCAGCTGTCCATAAATACAAGCATTGCAGCACAGGCAAGCAGAACGGCGATCCCCACATAAATGGGCTCTTCCTTTTCGCAAAGGTCTTTAAGATCTGTAACAAGAGCGGACATACCCGAAATGAAACACTGTTTTCCCGCAATTGAACGTATCTCGCGGATAGCGTCCATTGTTATGTCGGACGATGTTGAGGTATCGAAGAATACTGCCATCATTGTAGAATGGTCGGTGTTAAATTCCTGATAGATCTTATCGGGAAGCAGCTCCATCGGAACTGAAATATCCGCAAAGGTGTCATACCACAAGACTGTGTCAACGTGGTCAACCTGTTCGATCTTTTCTTTCAGCGCGGAAACATCTTTCGGGGGCATATCCTCAACTATTATAAATGAAAACGCGCCTTTCCCGAAATCCTCCATAAGCTCGTTCTGACCGATAACAGTCTCCATATCTTCCGGTAGGTAATCCAGCATATCGTAGTTTATCCTCGTCCCCAGAATACCAAAAACGGAGGGTATCATAAGAATAAGTACGGCAATAATTATCGGGATACGATATTTTACCACCGCTTTTGAAAATTTCATTTTCATCACAACTCCTCTGAATTATTTATATGATAATTATAATCCGCAAAGCCGTTTTTGAAAATGGGCAAAAAAATTCCCATGCCCGAAATTCGGTCATGGGACATACATTTGCCTGAATTTCAGACAAATCGGTTTAAATGTCTGAAATTATTGAGTTGTTTCGCATCGGGAGATCATTTCCTCCACCATGCCTTTTTTGATGGAACATATACGTTCAAGAGTGGAGCGGACATCGTCTTTCATACCGCTTCGCAGCCAGTTTGAAACTATTCCGAAGCCGAGACTTTCGAGGTATTTCTTTATGACAAAAACGTCGTTTTCCGCAACATTTCTGCCGACAAGCAGTGTATCTATGTAAATGCTCACAACATGGTCGCAGACGTTCCAGAGGTACTGCTCGTAAATTTCACGGTTTATTGAATTGTAAATATGCAGTACCGCACGCTTTTGCGAAATTGCGGAGTCAATGACCGCTTCAAGACAATCTTCGATCTTTTCGACTGTGGGATATTTATGAATTATATCTTCAAGCTCGTCTGTAAAAATTTCTTCCACCAGTTTAGGAATATCCTCAAAATAGTAATAAAAAGTGTTCCTATTTACGCCGCAGTCGGAAACGATGTCTCTGACTGTTATTTGTGAAAGCGGACGTTCATTAAGAAGTTTCATGAACGATCCGCGTATTGCAGCTTTTGTAAAATTTGCCATACAAACTCACTCCATGGGGAAATTATTCTGCCTATAATTATATAATATTTTTTCACATATGTCAAGCAATGTTACATAAGATCATCTTAATAAAAATCATAGTAAACGAGATGATAAAACGTTATTGTGCAGATAGTTTGATCTTGTTCCCACAAAATCTATGCTTGCTGAAAAATGCAGCTTTTCTCCTCAGCTGAATAGCAGACTTTTTCCTTACGTTCCGAATAAACCGATAAATTCGGTTTTGACAAAAATTTTCAAATTTTTATTGGCATTTTGTATAAAATATTATATATTTGTTGCAGTATAACTTGTGCTTGTGGTTCATTTGGCGAGATCAGGCAGGCACTTATATTAACAAAGATAGTCGTGCAGATGCGCTGTCAGATCTCTTTGGCAGCTTGCCTAAAATTTTCTGACGGCTCGATAAAGTTTGCCTTATCTACAAAAAATTTCCCGCCTATAAAAAATTATAAGCGGGAAATTTTTGTAAATTCAGCTTTACTTAATGCACGGTATACTTAGGCAAAGGAAAGCAAAACTTTGCCTGAAAGCCTTGTCAGTTGAATTCGTGCATGGTCTTTTCGGCAAAGCGGTGAAGTTCTTCCTCGGTGAGTATGCTGTTTCCGTTCCTTAAAGCTGCACCCTGAACATAATCGGGCAGTGACGTGAAAAATATTTTCGCCGTCTCACTGCCCGCAAGAAGTCCGTCAAGATCTTTAAATTTTTTCATGATGATCGTCCCTTTCGGATCTTTGTCAATACCGCAAGGTACTGCTTTTATATTGTGCTTACTTTTTGCGGATATATTCAGGATCATGCTTTTCCGCAGAAACGACCGTAAGAGTTTTTCCGTCAACGGTGAATTTTATTTCCGTTCCGCCAAAATCCATGATATAGACTCTTTCGGGGGAATGCTGATACCCGGGACGCGGATCCTGCGAAAGTATTTCCGCAAGTCCTTTTCTTAGTTCCATCGGAACTTTTTCAAGCGTGCCTTCTCCGAAAACCACATCAAGCGCGCCGCTTTTATCCTGCAATGCAAATCCGCCTGACGCGTCCGTGTGGCAATCGGTATACGCAAGATAGGGTTTAATATCATATACGGGAGTTCCGTCCATAATATCCGCTCCGCTGATGTACAGAACGGGACTTTCGCTGTCCTGAAAGTCGATCTTTTCCAGACGAACCGAGGAAAGTCCTATAGGATTAGGACGGAACGGCGAACGTGTGGCAAAAACCCCCACACGCTTATTCCCGCCAAGTTTCGGCGGACGGACGGTGGGAGTCCAGCCGTCGCGTTGGGTCTCGGAAAATCCCCATATTATCCATATGTGGGAAAATCCCTCCAAACCGCGGAATGCTTCGGGAATGCGGTATTCGGGTTCAAAAACTATCTTTGCGGGGATCTCCGACAAGCCGCTTTGACGAGGTATGCCGAACTTTTCGGGGAACGGACTTCTGACACGCGCTATTATTTTCATAAGTGTTCTTCCTTGAAATAAAGGGTAACATTAACGCCAACGCCGCGCAAAGCATTTTCAATATTCCTTGCGCGGCGACTATCATTTTTTGAGATCTTTTATAAACTCTTTCAATTTAGAAAATGTTTCCTCGCTGAGGATATGCTCCATTCTGCAAGCGTCCTCCTCGGCATTTTCGGCAGAAACTCCCAGATCTTCCATAAGGAAACTCCGTATCAGAACATGGCGTTCGTAGACCTGTTCCGCCTTGGCAAGACCTGTTTCCGTAAGAATTATCTGTCCGTTGGGTTCTACGGTGATGTAACCGTCCGATCGGAGAATTCCCACGGCGCGGCTTATGCTGGGCTTGGAATATCCGAGTTCATTGGCAATATCTATTGAACGGACAAAACCCGTTTTCCCCTGAAGTATCAGGATAGTTTCGAGATAATCCTCACCCGATTCGCGGATCGCCATAGCTTTCCCTCCCGACAGTTTTCTTTTGCGGAATTATCCGCGGGACTTTATGTATTCGTCCATAGCCTTTGCGGCGGTCTTTCCTGCGCCCATGGCAAGAATTACTGTTGCTGCTCCCGTTACCGCATCGCCGCCTGCGAAAACTCCTTCGCGGGAAGTGAGTCCGTTCTCATCGGCAACGAAACAGCCCTTGCGGTTAGTTTCCAGACCTTCGGTAGTATTTCTGATAAGGGGATTGGGAGAAGTGCCTATTGACATGATAACGCAGTCAACGTCAAGGACAAATTCCGAGCCTTTCTTTTCAACAGGACTTCTTCTGCCGCTTTCGTCAGGCTCGCCAAGCTCCATTTCAATGCACTTCATTCCCGTAACGAACTTATGCTCATCACCGAGGATCTCTACGGGGTTGTTAAGAGTCTTGAAAATAATGCCCTCTTCCTTGGCGTGTTCGATCTCCTCATTACGGGCGGGCATTTCCGCCTCGCCGCGGCGGTATACTATATAAACGTTCTCCGCGCCGAGACGTTTCGCACATCTTGCGGCGTCCATGGCAACGTTTCCGCCGCCAACAACTGCAACGTTCTTTGCGTGCTGAACGGGAGTATCTGCATCGGCGTTGTAAGCTTTCATAAGATTAACTCTTGTAAGGAATTCATTTGCGGAATAAACGCCTTTCAGGTTTTCGCCCGGAATACCCATAAATCTTGGCAGACCCGCGCCCGAACCTATGAAGATCGCTTCATATCCCTGTTCAAACAATTCGTCAACGGTTATAGTCTTTCCGATAACGGTATTGGTGTTGATGGTAACGCCAAGGGCTTTGAGTCCGTCAATTTCCTTGCGGACTATTGCTTTCGGCAGACGGAATTCGGGAATGCCGTATACTAAAACTCCTCCCGCAAGGTGAAGTGCTTCATAAACGGTAACATCATAACCCATTTTTGCAAGGTCTCCCGCACAGGTAAGACCTGCGGGTCCTGCGCCTATTACGGCGGCTTTATGACCGTTGGAAGCGGGCTTTTCGGCGGGCTTGTCGTCATGCTGATTGTGCCAGTCTGCAACGAAACGTTCAAGACGTCCTATTCCAACGGGATCGCCTTTTATTCCGCGGACGCACTTTCCCTCGCACTGGGATTCCTGCGGACAGACACGACCGCAGACCGCAGGCAGGGAACTTGACTTGGAGATCACGTCATACGCGCCTGAGAAGTCGTTTTCCGCAACTTTATGTATAAACGCGGGAATATCAATATTTACGGGACAGCCGCCGACACAGGGCTTATTCTTGCAGTTAAGGCATCTTGCGGCTTCGTCAAGGGCGGTCGCTTCGGAATATCCCAGAGCAACTTCCTTGAAATTCTTATTTCTCACATTGGGTTCCTGCGCAGGCATTTCATTCTTTTTCAAAGACATATTAGGCATGGGGATCGCTCCTTTCAGGCATTTTTGTAGAGATTGCAGACAGCTTCGTGCTTGCTTCTCTCAAATGGTTTATACATGGAGGAACGCTCCATAGCCTCGTCAAAATCCACAAGATGTCCGTCAAAATCGGGACCGTCCACACAGGCAAATTTCGTTTCGCCGCCAACGGTAAGACGGCAGCCGCCGCACATTCCCGTGCCGTCTATCATAATTGGATTCATGGAAACGACAGTTTTAATATCGTACTGCTTAGTAAGGGCGCAGACGAACTTCATCATTATCAGCGGACCTATGGCGATAACTTCGTCGTACTTTTCTCCGCTTTCGATAAGCTGTTTCAGGGCGTCTGTAACAAGTCCTTTAGTGCCGTGAGAACCGTCGTCGGTCATCATGCAGAGCTTGTCCGAGACTGCGCCGAATTCGTCTTCAAGAATAACGAGGTCTTTATTCCTGAAACCCACTATTGAATGGACTTCGCAGCCGAGGTTATGCAGCTTCTTTGCGATAGGATATGCAATTGCACAGCCGACTCCGCCGCCAACAACGGCAACTTTTTTCAGACCGTCGGTATGTGAAGCCACGCCCAAGGGTCCTACAAAATCCTGTATGGATTCGCCTTCGTTCTTATGGTTCAGTTTCTCGGTGGTTGCACCCACTATCTGGAAAATAATAGTAACCGTGCCTTTTTCCCTGTCAAAATCGGCAACAGTCAGGGGAATGCGTTCGCCGTCCTCGTCAACGCGGAGGATAATGAACTGACCGGGTTCTGCTTTCTTAGCCACCATAGGCGCGTCAATTTCCATAAGGGTGACGGTGGGGTTAAGAACTTTTTTTCTGACAATTTTATACATTATCTCATTCCTTTACAGTAAGATCAAAGTTATGCAAAAATGCTCAAAGAGCATACCACAAATACATTATACACAAAAATCGCCGAAAAGTCAATAATTTTTATATAAATCGTTATGACGATCCGATAAATTAACAAATCATAGATATATTTTTAAAAATATAATACAATGAAAACAGCGGGCAGGAAATTTTTCCTGCCCGCCCGTTCTGAGGATAAACCAATATCTGTTATTTTTATGAAATAACATCTTCTGCTCTTGTAAATCTGCACTGCTCAAAGTCAAAATTATTCTCATCAACATATTCGGCAAAAGCGGAGCTTACTAAATTTCCGTCATCGTCATATGCAGTATTATAAATTATATCTACCATGTTTAACGCATCTATATAAATTGTATACGGTTTTGGATCTGTCCAATCTGTCTTATAATGATCAAGCCAATGGTCGTATTGAAAATCAGAACTCGTGATATTTACAAAAGCCGGATTCACCTGCGAAATAGCATCGGCAAATGCTGCTAACTGCTCATCTGTGGCAAAGAATTGTATAGTTCCGTCAGAGATCTCAATGTAACAGTTATTTGTATTGCCGTTTAGATAGAATTTACCGTCATTAAGAGAATACTGCGCAGCAGTATCTTCTGTTCTTGTAAATCTGCAAAAGTCGTAGTCAAAATTATTCTCGTCAACATATTCGGCAAAAGAATAGCTTGCTAAATCCCCGTTGTCGTCATATGCAGGACTGAACATAATATGCAATTTATTCAGCGGATTTACATAAAGTTCATACGGTTTTGGTTCTGCCCAGTTTTCTCTCTTTTTTTCACACCAATCATTATATTCGGGTTCAGAGATACCCACAAAGCCTGAATTTACTTGTGCAAGAGCATCACAGAATGTTCTCATTTGCTCATCTGTGGCAAAAAACTGTATAGTTCCGTTTGAAATTTCAAAATAGCAGTTATTCACGTCGCCGCATAGATAGAATTTGCCGTCATTGAGGGAATAGTCCTCAGCAGCAAGCACATTGTCCGCCGCGCTTACCGACTGCTCACAGCCCGCTGCCAATAAGCTGACCGCAAGGCTGAAAATAAGCAGGAAAACAGTTGATATAGAAATTTTTGTTTTACACATAATAACACCTCATTTCTTGATTATAGGAGATTTTTTATTTTACATTTGTTCCGCACCAAAAAGCCGTTTTTATTTATTTTCAAAAGCCAATTTAACCATCACCTTTCCATAATTTTCACCATGATATTTTTTATGAAAACTCTCCTCCTCTCCTGCTGTTTTGCAATATAGTAATATATTAATGTATATCACTATATCTCATTGGTGATTATTATAGCACCCAGCTCGCGCTTTGTCAATAGGTTTTTAAAATATACTTATTAGAATTTTGTAAATATATAATTAACTACATTTAAACAAAAATTTTCCCTGAATGCACGATAACACTCAGGGAAAACTGAAATATACTGTAATTTATAACTGCTTAAACTCCGCGCAGACATCTTCTATAAGTTCCTTTCGCGCTTCGGGAGAAAATCCGTGTCCTTCGCCCGGGAAAACTTTCAGAGACGCATTTTTGAAACATTCCGCCGCTCTTTCCGAGTAGGACAGCGCCACAAGTCCGTCCGCATCGCCGTGGAAGATCCTGACCCTGCCGTTATATTTCCCGATGTGTTCATAAACATCGTAATTCGGCAGCCCTTCGCAGAATTTCTTTGAAATATGCATTCCCATAAGGATAATGCTGTCTTTGATCTGTCTGCTGCCCCAGTCGTCGGGAATGCAGAACGCGGGATAAAGCAGATACAGTCCTTTTATGCTGTCGTCCGCTGTCAGCGCGGTAACAAAGCCGCCCTGACTTTCGCCGTACAGGAAGATATTTTCCCTGTCGATATTTTCAAGGGACTTTACCGCTTCTATCGCCTGTTTCAGGTCGGTCATTTCCGAAGTTACGCTCATATCAAGCGAACTTCCGCTGCTTTCCGAACCAACCGATCCGCCGCGGAAATCATAGCAATACGCAAAGACTCCGCATTCCGCAAGAGCATGAGCCATATCAGAAACTGCTCTCCATGAGGAATTGTATCCGTGACTCAATATAACAGCTTTTAGTTTTCCCTGCTTTCCTTCGGGGGAAAACGCTTTACCGAACAGCCTTCCTTCCGGAAATTCTATTGGCATATCCGTTTCGGAAATATTGTATTTCATAGTTACACCGTCCTAAACTTAATTTTGCGGTATCTTCCGCCGTTAATGAGAGTTTATCAGCGTTTTTCGGCTTTTTCCTGCGCTTCAGGCTCTTCGCCGTATTTTTTAATGCAGTCAAACACACATTTTTTAAGTATACGATTGGGGGAAGTGTTATGCGCTTTGCAGTAAGCAAGAAAATATTCAGCCTGATCTCTCCTGATACGGCAGGAAATGGTTTTAAGATTTGTTCTGTCCCATTCGCGCTTGGCTTTCAACTGATTTTCCGTAATTTCCATTATATCACCTCCGAAAGGATTCCTACACTATTATACCACATATATTTATCTGTCAACAGTAACAAAATAACCAAATTTTTCTTTTAAAGTTTAGTGATAATGAGTATTGCATAATACTGTCAACAGTAATATAATATTAAATGTGAGAAAAATCCCACAGCGTTCGATCGAGAAAGGAGTAAAACACTATGACAAATACCGGGATCATTACATTATCAAAAGGCAAGTACGCAAGCCAAAGAATGGAATTTCTTGAAAATCACGCGCCGAAACTGCTTGCCGATTTTGAAAAAAGCGGTTATCTGGAAAAACACCTTGCAAATATTCAGGAAACTGTTGCAAAGTATGTTGAGCGGGCGGCGGAGCATTACAAACATTCTGACGAGTACCTTAACGCTCCGCCCGATGTGAAATGCTCCCCAAAAGTTAGACAATGTGGTATAATATAAATATGCCGAAAGGAAGTCTAAAGAAAGGGGGCAT